>DCVH01000044.1 GCA_002327335.1 Patescibacteria group bacterium UBA2193 | reverse complement strand
AGAGCGATTATGCGACAAGACCCGGATGTTATTCTTATCGGAGAAATTCGAGATGAGGAAACAGCTGAAGTGGCTGTTCAGGCGGCGTTGACCGGTCACCTTGTGCTTTCAACGATTCATGCCAATTCCGCGGTGGGAGTGGTGGCACGGCTTTCTGATCTTGGAATTGATACAAACCTCATCACTTCCTCAATGAACGCGATGGTGGCACAAAGATTGGTCCGACAACTTTGTCCGCATTGTCGGGAAAAATATGTTCCAGCCAGAAAAACAATGGAGACATTGAAAAAAATGCTTTCCATTATTTCACCAAAAGCCAAAGTTGAAATCCCCAAAGAAGTTGAATATCTTTGGAAAGCGAAGGGTTGTCCAAAGTGTCGAGGAATTGGTTATAAAGGAAGAATAGGAATTTTTGAAATTTTGACAATGGAAGATGAAATAAAGGAGAAAATTCTTGATAGATCTTCTGATGGAGAATTGTTAAAAACTGCACTTGAAGGTGGAATGATTACGATGGTGCAGGATGGAATATTGAAGGCGGTGAACGGAGTAACTTCACTTGAAGAACTTCAAAGAGTGACAGGGGAGGGAGATTATTTAATTGATCTCTATGAGAAAGTGATGATTCAAGTACTTTCTCAAGGAATTGATTTAGAAAAAGTTATTTTTGATGACATCAGGCCGAAACTTCACGAAAAAGATGGGCTTGGTTTAGTCCTTGAAAAATCTTCAATAAAAAATATTATTCGCTATATTCTGGCTGCTGGGCTGTTGATGAATGTGAGTGATATCCACATTGAGCCGGGAAGTGAAAAGTTCAAAGTTCGTTTCAGAATTGACGGAGTTTTGCAAGATATTGCGGCTCTCTCAATGGAGAATTTTTTGTCTGTTTTGAATGAAGTGAAGGCGATGTCTGGATTCAGTACTGAAGCTCGAGAAGCGGCAGTTCAGGATGGAAGATTTAGTATTAAGATGGGAGAGGATAATGAAGAATTTAGTGAGAAAAAAGTTGATGTGAGAGTCTCGATTATTTTGGGTGGTTATGGAGATATTATTGTGATGAGAGTTTTGAGCCAAGCCGCTAAGGCACTTAATTTTGAAGCGCTTGAAGTCAATCCAATAAATTTTGCCAAGCTGAAAGAGGAAGTGCAAAAGCCTAACGGAATAATAATCAACACCGGTCCAACCGGAAGCGGAAAAACAACTACTCTTTACACAATTCTTGAGCACTTGAACAAACCAGAAGTCAAAATTATTACCGTTGAGGATCCGATTGAATATCAAATGGAAGGAATTATTCAGACTCAAATTAATGAAAAAGAAGGATATACTTTTGCGTCAGCGATGAAATCACTTTTGCGTCAAAATCCTGATATCATGATGATTGGAGAAATTCGTGATGATGAAACAGCCGAAATTGCCTATCAAGCGGCGCTGACTGGACACTTGGTTCTTTCGACGATGCACACGAACAGCGCGGCTGGATCAATTCAGAGATTGACCAACATGAGAATCGATTTATCAGATGTTGTTAATGGCACAAACTGTTTTATGGCACAACGATTGGTGCGAAGGCTTTGTCCTGATTGCAAAAAAAATCGGCCCGCTAAGCCGGAGGAGATCGAATTGATTAATAATGTTCTTGGCAAAATTGGAGTGCCTGATGTGAAGATTGACTGGAGGCCAGAGGATGGTCTCTATGAGCCGGTTGGTTGTCCGAAATGTCATGGAGTTGGCTATGCTGGAAGATTGGCGGTTACTGAAATTTTGCAAATGAAAAAAGAAATGGAAAAATTTTTAATGGGACATCCGACGGTCACTGAAATTGAAGAAGAGGCGATAAAAAACGGAATGCTTTCTTTGCTTCAAGATGGAATTTTGTTGGCAGTGAATGGCAAGACAACTCTCGAAGAAATTCTCCGAGAAGTTGGAAATGAAAAATAAAAAACACCACAAAGGTGTTTTAGTCAGATGCTTTGATTTTTAATCACAAAACTGTAGACAAGTTCTCGCAATGCGGGGACTGCGAGGTCAGAATAATTCCGAGGAATAAAGAAGCCGAAACTGCTTTACCCTGTAGCTAAGAAAGATTCCATGAGGAGGAAGATGAAGCCAACACTCCTTTGTCTACAGATTAGCGATTAAAAGAATGTGAAATAAAAGTTTTCTAAAAAAAGAGCGTGCCTGATTTAGTTGCTTGTCAACTGCATCTTGCGCCACTCGAATTTCAAGTCTAGCATGAACTAATTTTTTTGTCAAGTAGTATGATAACATCAAATAAACAGGAGGAAAATGAGGATGGTTTTGAGCAAAGTCTTCGACCTAAAACTTTTCGAGAATATATTGGTCAGGAAAAGGCGAAAAAAAATCTTTCCGTTGTAATTGAAGCAGCACAAAAAAGAAAAGAATCAATAGAACATCTTTTGCTTTTTGGCCCGCCGGGACTTGGGAAGACTACTCTGGCTCATGTGATTGCCAACGAGATGGGGAGTGGAATCAAGATAACTTCTGGTCCGGCGATTGAAAGAGTTGGAGATCTTGGTTCAATCCTCACTAATCTTAACGATGGCGATATTCTTTTTATCGATGAAATTCATCGACTCAATAAACTTGTTGAAGAAATTCTCTATCCGGCAATGGAGGATGGGAAGTTGGATATTATTCTCGGGAAAGGTCCTTCTGCCAGAACAATTCAACTCGATTTGCCAAAGTTCACTTTGATTGGAGCGACCACTC
>DCVH01000092.1 GCA_002327335.1 Patescibacteria group bacterium UBA2193 | reverse complement strand
TTAATGTCCAAACATGGTGAACATATTGATTCACTCTATCATCAAAATAATTGTCCTTCTTTTCTGTCTTAGATTTATTTTTTTTGGATTTTAAATTTATTTCGAATTTCAGATTTCGAATTTCGGATTTAATCAAAAGGTGCCCAGTCATCTTCAAATGAATCAACATAATCTGCCCATCATCAAGATAAACAAGAATATTTTTTGCCCTTCGCTTAACTTCAATGATTTTTCTATTTTTTATTTTTTTCTTGAAAAAAGCAATCGGATTTTTTATCGATTTTCCCCAATCTGTCCAAAAATCAACAACGGAAGATCCCTTAATCTTCTTGTTCAAATCATCCACCACTGTTTGCACCTCCGGTAGTTCTGGCATTTTTGTTAGTTAATAGTTTTTAGTTGGTAGTTGGTAGTTTTAGTAAAGTTTTTACTTCCCCTTTCCCTTGTAAAATAATATTCAATGTTCATCTTTTCTTTCCCCTCCCTTGATGGGAGGGGGCAGGGGGAGGGTGATATTAATAAATTTCTCCGTTCTCCAACTTAATCAATGCTGTCATAATTGCTTGTTTGGTATAATCTTTTCGTTTAATTCTTCCTTTGGTTAAAATTCCGATCAATCCTTCGGCGGCACTAAGTTTTGGGTTTTTGCTCAGACCAACTTCGTTTGCAGCCTGCGTCATATCCAAACCATTATTCATTATTAAATCAGAAATTTTTTGAGGCAATTCAAATCCACAAGAAAAACCAAGACTATTTTTTCTTCCATCAAAAATCGTGCAAACACAAATATCCGCAAAGATTCCATCCGACAGAGGAATCTCGAAAAGTCCGGATTCGATCCCCATTGAATAATCACAACCAAACTGAGAAGAAAAGGCATGCTGAGCCCGATTTTTTGCTCCCCGCACCGTTTCCTCCAGAGTCTTCGGCTGATCCGAAACCCCTGATTCAACTGAAATGAAATCCATCTCCGCCCCCGAAAACATTTCATAATTCTTCAGAACTTCCTCAACTGCCTCCACTTTGCTCTGATTTTTTGTTCCTATAATTATTTTCATACACATATTGTCATTCCTGCAAAGGCAGGAATCAATTAAGATTAAAGTCTTAAAACACACAACACACCAAAATCTTACCACGAATCACATTTTCTGTCATTTTATAGAATAAAAAACGTCTTTTTTACATCAGATATTTATTGCCACATTCAATTAGTCCTACTAGCTGCTACTATTGACATGACTTTGCATTTATGCCATCATCATAAACTGTTCATTAAAAAACAGGTTTTATCCTGCTGCAGCGTTTTAAGTGGAGTTATTTTTTATTTATCATAAACATCAAAAAAAGGAGAACCGAGATGAAAAAAATGGCTTTTATCAGTACGATGGTGTCATTATTTTTAATGGCTTTATCAGCCAACGCTGGCGATTACTTCCCTGCCGAGTGTGGGATTCTTCAATGGGAAGACAAAAGTTGCGGCACTCCATTCTCTTACAATGAATATTATTTAACGAAGGAGTTCGGATGCCCGCCCCTTTTGTACTTCATTGTAATCAAAAAAGGGGAAGGATTCAAGACAAAACCATTGGCCGTCGTCGACCTTTATGGCGATGGAAAACCATGGGCAGTCCACCTTTTCGGGTGCGTCAACGACAATTCCATTGATAACACAATCAAAAGACTGGGGGATAAGGGATATATTATCCTTAAATACCAACTAGTCCCAAATGACAACGAAGAGGGTGACACCGTGGCCATGGGAAGAATAGTTGGCCTGCCACCAATCACTACCAATAAAATTGCATGTCCAGCAATAAACATATTACTGCTGGAATAAAATAAGTAAATCCTGAAACAATAAACAAAACGCACCCAATAAAACATCATTGAGTGCGTTTTAATTTGCAAAAATTATATAAACTCCTAAATCCCCGCCCAATCCCCGCCCACAGAACTTTCCACCACTAACGGAACTTTGAGATCATAAACCTCTTCCATCACCTTCGCAATCCTTTTCCCGTATTCATCTGCCTTGTCTTCGTCAACTTCAAAAATCAATTCGTCGTGAACTTGTAAGATTAAGGCAATTTCTTTTTTTGAAACTCCTTCGGAAATTGCTTCGTCAACTTTGATCATTGCAAGTTTCACAATATCAGCCGAAAGACCTTGAACCGGGAGGTTGATCGCCACTCGTTCAGCAGCATTTTTTACTTGAAAATTTGAATTATTGATGTTTGGGATATAGCGTCTTCTTCCTAATTCTGTTTCGACAAGCCCGAATTTTCGAGCAAATTCTTTTGTTTTTTCAAGATAATCTTTGAGTCCTGAAAAAGTTTCCATATATTTCTCAATAAAAAAACTTGCTCGCTCTCGTGTCACACCGCTGTCTCGCATAAAACCATAGATTCCCATGCCATAAAGCACTCCGAAATTAAGCGACTTTGCTTCGCTTCGTTGTTCTGAAGTGACCTCGTCTTCTTTAATTTTATTCACCCAAGCAGCCGTGGAACGATGGATATCTCGTCCTTCTTGAAAAATTTCAATCATCTTCTTGTCATTAGAAAGATGCGCTGCTGCTCGCAAATCAATCTGAGAATAGTCGAGTGACAACAGAACCTTGCCTTTCTCGGCCACAAAGGCTTTTCGAATTTCCTTTGCCAACTCACCTCGCTTTGGAATATTCTGCAAATTTGGGTCGGAAGAAGAAAGCCGTCCAGTTGCCGCAACTGCCTGATTGAATTTGGCATGAATTCTCCCGTCGCCCGTAATCAATTTTGGCAAAGCATCCGCATAGGTCGTCTTGAGCTTGAAAAGTTCTCGATAACTCTCAATTTCAGAAATAATTGGATGCAATTCGAAAAGTTTTTTCAATTGCTCTGCATCAGTGGAAAAACCGGTTTTCCCTCGTCTGATTCCCGCCGTTGAAATTTTGAGCTTGTTATATAATATTTCCGCCAATTGACTTGGGGAATTAATATTAAACTGTTCTCCTGCCATTTCATAAATCTTTTCTTCAAGTTCCTGAAGTTCTTTTTGAGCCAAATCAGAAACGTTTTTCAAAACATCCCTGTCAACTTTCACTCCTGCCATTTCCATTTCAGCCAAAATTTTAATAAGTGGTTTTTCAAGCAGTTCGAAAACACCCAAGATAGTTTTCTTGCTTCCACCATTTTCTTTTTCCTGAGTTTTTTCTATTTCTTGAAGCTTTTTCAGATAAATTTCAGAAAGAGCCAACGCCCAACCGGCAACTTCCGCCGCTTCTCTTTTCTTGTTTTCAGAGTTATCATCCAAAAAACTCGCCTGACCATTTTTCGTTGTTTTATATTTGAAACTTTTTCCAAATTCTTCCATCACAATTTTTTCAATCTCATTACTTGTTCCAGAACTGAGAAGATAAACCGCGATTTGAACATCAAATATTTTATCAA
>DCVH01000068.1 GCA_002327335.1 Patescibacteria group bacterium UBA2193 | reverse complement strand
ATTATCCAATTTTCAAAGCAATTTTGATTATATATGAATCTAAAAAAATTTCAAGTGTTTAGATAAAAACTTTTCCTCGTAATCGCAAAAATTAAAAAATCCTCGTGAAAACAAGGATAAAAAAATCAAGGGGCCGAGGATTTCAGAATTTTCAGAAATCCCAGGCCCCAAATATTACAAAGTTTTCGTCAATTGCGGCGGAACCACAATGCGATGACGATGCCCGGCACTCCAAACGCTGTCGTCCTCGAACCGAGCCACGTCCACAGAGAGACCGCCATCGGAATGGACGTACACGTCGACAACGAAGAAATTGCCAGTATCTTCGTCTTCACGAAGAAAAAACGTGGCATATTTTTTGCAAAGTTTATCTGGAAATTTCTGTACAAAATTTATGATTTGTTCATCATTTTTCATACAGATCTTACGCAGATTTTCCCGGTATTCTTCAATAAAGTGCTTTCTTTTTTCGGCGTTTGCGCCATCTTCCAGACAAGTACCGAAAATCCAGCCGAAGATCTGCATAAACATCCCACTCGCTACTATTTCGTAAATCCTAACAGGCATTTTGCCAAAAGGCTTGCCTGACTTGTCCAATCCCCAGTTTTCAAAATCCAAATCGACACCAGCCTTGAATATTTTTCCGGATCTAGCTAGAGTCTTTTTTCCCTTGGTTTTGTCAATCTCAAGTGCTTCTCCTCCCGATACGCATCGGAGATAAATCTTGGGCCTAGTAACGACAACTTTATTTTCTTGGTTTTCGTATACGATCCTTGCTCGCCCATGGAGATAATCCAGGACCAGACGAAGACGCTCTCCTTCAGAAAGCTTTTTTACATCTTCAGCCGTCCAACCATTTCTCTCGAGTGCGTGATCAAGTTCTGCTGCTTGCCGACTTGTCATAATTGATGACATGACGTGTCTCCTTTAAAATTAGCAACTTGTTCATAGAACGTGTTGCATTTTAATAAGCTGTTCAACACAAGTCGATCCGACTTTGCCACAGCAGAAAAAAGTTAAATGAGATTTAAAAATTTAGATTTAAAAATTATTTACAAAATTATAAAATTCAAAAATTAAAAATTCTAAAACTGGATCCCCGNNGTCAAATTCTCCGGCCTGCATTCAACTCCCAATCTTAATGCAAAAAACATCCCTTGAAAATACTTTTCCCTTTGTGCGTATTAATCAGTAAGGTCTTCTTTTGATGCAGAAAGTAAAAGTTGGCAACAAAAGGTTGACATTTTCTTTTCATGCATTATCATAGGAAATCAATTTCAGATTATATCCATATAAATAATAATCAAAACAATAATCAATATTCTGGCTATTTAGAAAAAGATTTCTGCTAAACATCTGATGTGTTTTCAAAAACAAGATTCAGGCTTGCATGAAATAATTTTTTAGTTTATTATTAAACTAAAGAAATCGTAGAAAATCAAAATAAATAACCAAAATAAAAAAGCATATGAATTCTACCAAGAAAAAGGATTCTTCTAATGAAGATATTTTAAATCAGGAAAAAATAGAATCACTTCAAAAAATGATCAACACTGCTGAGCAGACAATCACTTCTGCCAGGCAGATGCTTGCCCAAATGCAAGGAGTGACAAAGCAACCAAGATATCAATCAACGGGATCCAAGGAAGAAGGAAAAATCATCTATGGAAATTTTGATGGACAAATCATGATTGGTGATGACGGGAAGCAATATCCCGTGCCAGCGAACTATGCTTCGAAATCAAAAATTGTCGAGGGTGACATGCTCAAACTCAGCATCACTCCCGATGGAAGTTTCATCTATAAACAAGTCGGGCCGGTTGAAAGAAAATATCTGATTGGAATTGTTGAATCAGATGAACGAGGCAATCACCTTGTTAACGCCGAAGGAAAAAAATATAAAGTTTTGCTTGCCGCCGCCACCTATTTCAAAATAGAATTTGGCGATGAAGTGACTCTCGTTGTCCCCCGCGATCACATTCCTGTTTGGGGAGCAATTGAAAACGTCCTGAGAAAGGCGGAGGATGTCGCTGAACTAAATAACGAAGCTTATTCAAATATCCCGGAGGAAAACTCTGAACCAGAGCAAGAAAAAGAAGAAGAACAAATCACTCCTCCTGTCGAAGAAGAAGTTTTTGAAGATGATTCTATTGAGGAAGAACAAATTTCTGCAATCGAAAGACTTCAAAGAGAAATTGAGGAGGAAAGAAAAAGAAAATATTCTGATGCGGACATCATCAATGAATGGATGCCTGATATTGAGGAGATCAAGAAAGAAGCGAATCACCCAGTGAATGTTTCATCGGATCAAACAGAAGAATAAAACTTAAAAATAAAAATGAAAAAAAATAATACAAACTTGGTTGCGAGAGACTACCTATTAGTTTCTTTCATTGCTGTTGCGTTTTCAATCTTCACAATTCCGATTATTGAAAATCTCAAACTGATAAAAGTAACCCCAACAATAATAGTCTTGGAAATTGTCGTCCTTCTCGCTCTTGCCAATGTCGCTCTTTGGGTTGCCTCTTTGATCGCCCGAAAAATCCCGGTCATTCTTCAGTTGGTGAAATTTATTGCGGTCGGAGTGTTCAACACCTTTCTTGATTGGGGAGTCGTCAACTTGCTCATGTTACTAACTCAAATATTTTTTGGTTTTTGGTTTGCTGCTTTCAATGTCCTGTCTTTCATTATTGCAAATATTGGAAGTTTTTTCTGGAGTCGGTATTGGATATTTTCCGGAGAAAGCAAAACCAAGAGTCAGGAAAGCGCAACAAAAGATTTTTTGCAATTTTTCATTGTCAGTATTATTGGACTTGGAATTAAGGTTGGAATCGCCACGGTTTGGGTCAATTCGCTCAATGCTTCAACCAGTGTCGAAATTTGGGCAAACATTGGCTTGGTTCTCGGAACATCTTTTTCAATGGTATGGAATTTCCTCGGATACAAATTTATTGTTTTCAAAAAATAGTTCACCTTCCTATCATAAAAAAGGGGCCGAAAGGTCTCTTTTTTTGTTATCAATTGCTAGTTTGACTCTTGCTGTTGATTAAATGTATAATGCCAGGGCACAAATTAAAAATCATAATCTTTCATTAACCATGGCAACTCTTTACCGAAAATATCGCCCCACCAAATTTTTTGAAACAACCGGCCAAAGACACGTGGTTCGCACTCTTTCAAACTCAATTAAAAACGGCCGAACAGGTCACGCTTTTCTTCTTACCGGTCCTCGAGGAATCGGAAAAACAACCCTCGCCAGAATTTTTTCAAAAACTGTGAACTGTCTTGATCTGCAAAAATCAGAAGAGGAAGGCATCGCAGTTGAACCTTGCAATAAATGCGAAAATTGCATAAAAATCATGGAAAACAGAGCAATCGATCTAATTGAAATCGATGCTGCTTCGCACACCGGAGTCGACAATATTCGCCAACTGAAAGAAGGAATCAATCTTCCTCCAATTGGATTAAAATACAAAATATACATCATTGACGAAGTTCACATGCTTTCAATCGGAGCATTCAATGCCCTCTTGAAAACACTTGAGGAACCACCAGTTCATGCCATCTTCATTCTCGCAACAACAGAACTTCACAAAGTTCCTGAAACAATCATTTCCAGATGCCAAAGATTTGACCTGCATCGACTCACCCAGAATCAAATCATCGAAAGATTGAAACAAATCTCAAAAAAAGAAGAAGTTGAGATCGAAGATGAAGCCCTGGAAAACATTGCCCTTGAATCCGAAGGCGGGATGCGAGATGCCGAATCACTTTTGGGACAAATCATCTCATCGGAAGATAAAAAAATAACCGCTCAAGAAGTCAGCCAAATTCTCGGAACGTCATCCCGAAAAAATGTGCTTGATTTTTTGAAAGTCATTATTAAAAACAATCCGAAATCTGCCATCGAGCTGGTTAACGATCTTCAAAACGAAGGATTTAATTTGAGAAATTTTAACAAACAATTTCTTGCACTTCTTCGGAGCTGTTTGATTGCGAAAATAAATCCTGAATCTTTTTCAAAAATAATCACCAACCTTACCGACGAACAATCTAAATTAATCAAATCAGTTTCAAAAGAAACCGAACTCTATTCCCTTCTTAAATTAACAGAATTATTTCAAAAAAGTCTCCTGAAATTCAAAGAGACTTCAATCCCCCAGCTTCCTCTTGAGATGGCGATTATTGAATATCATCTTTTGAACACGGCTCCAGTTGAAATTATCAAGGAAACGAAAGCCCAGCCCATTCAAAATTCTTCAAGCAAAAACCTTTCCGCTCCAGAACCATCAAAAATTGTTTCTCAAAAAACTGAAAAAATTTCTGAAAAAGAAGAAACAACTGAAGAAAAAGAGGAGGACTCTTCTGGCGCCTCTGCAAAAAAGATAAAAACGACCATCGACGATATTATTGAAAAATGGAGCGACTTGATTGAAACCGTGAAGCCCGCCAATCATTCCATTCACGCATTCCTCAAAAATTGCGTTCCGGCCGGAATTTCAAACAACAAACTATACATCAAGACCAAATATGATTTCTATAAAGACAAACTCAACGAACCAGCCAACAAGTTGACAGTTCAGGAGGCACTTGCTAAAATCACCGAGGAAAAAATACAAATTTTAGTGATAACAGAAAAAGAATCACAAGGAATAAAATTTGAAGAAAAGAAAGAAGGAACCGGAGAAAAAAACGTCCTCCACGACGCAATGCAGATTATTGGAGGAAAGTTAGTTAGTTAGTTAGTAGTTGCTAGATGGTAGTTGGTAGTTATTTTTTAGTTGGCAGATGATAGTTTGTAGATAGTAGTCGATGGTTCATAGTTTCTAGTTATTAGTTGATATTCGTCCTCCATCAACTACCAACTAGAAACTATTAACTAAAAACTATACTGGGGAGTAGCCAAGCGGTAAGGCAGGGGCCTTTGAAGCCCCCACGCGAAGGTTCGAATCCTTCCTCCCCAGCTGATATAAAATAGCCCTTCGTTAGGCTATTTTTTGTTTAATTATTTAGTTCCATTTCCATTCTTACCATATCGACACATTGTATCCCGTTTTCAAAAATTGGTTTATCATAACCTTTCAAAAAATAACCTTTTATTATTTTAGTCATTCTAAAACCTGCTTTTTGATAGAAAGCTAGTTGTCCTAAACTGGAATTACCGGTCCCCACAAAAAGTCTTTTGGCACCACTCCTCCTTGCTTCTTTGATAGCATGTTTTAAAAGCAGTTTCCCGAGACCTTTTCCTTGTTCTTTTCCAATTACAGCAATATTAATTAATTCCATGGCATTATTGCTTCTCGGCATTAGAACATAAGTGCCAATTATCCTGCTACCATCCACAGAGACAAAACATTCCCCTTCAGCCAAGTATTTCCTGATTGCTTTTTCTGAAGGATCAGCGAGTAACAGCAATTGAAGCAAAGAATCATCGATTTTTTTAGTTTTATAAATTTTCATAGCTAATTTATCATGTTATTATTTGTTATACATTAGCACAAAATTTTAATCAAAACCAGCCGAATTGATTATCAGAAGAAACACAGAGGATTAGGCATGAATGGTTTAACTCCTATGCAAAAAATGGAAGAATGCAGAAGTGTAAACTTGACGCTGCAATGTTACAGTCCTTGACAAAACTATTCAGATATGCTATATTAGACTATTGAAAAATAAACGAGATTAGTGTCGGAAATTTTCTGGCATTATTCCTGTTCTTTTTTTGAGGAGCTTGGCTCGCCGTGGCTATTCGAGCCCATCGCCAGGTCTCCGCATTCCCTGTGATATGTCCCCACGAGTTAGACCCGCCGCCGCGATTGCGCATAAAACGGTCTTAATGGGAAAATACATGTCGCAGGGCGGTAATCCACGTAAAGTTATGTGCATCGCTGGCAACACCCCTTCGGCGTCTAGGAACGCCTCGGCCGGGGAAACGCCAATGCCATAACGGATTACCGTTTTAAAAGTCGTCTCTTCTTTTTGGAGAACATGAGCCAACACTTTGATGTTGGAAATGAACAGAGTCTCGTCCGAAAGGAAGCCTCTGAACTGTCTCTGAAAAGAAGAGCGACAAAAAAATCCCAAGGGAAATTCAACATGAATTCTCCCTTGTTTTTTTATTCAAATAACGTGCAGGATTTTTTATTTGTGATATTATTTTAAAAGACNNAACAATCCGCTCCCATTTAAAAATAACTTAATAGAAAGTAACGTGTCAGAAGCACACAAAGGAAGCGGGAAACTTAAAGAAATCGAAAAAAATCCAGAAAAAATAATCAGAGTGTTAGATATCAGGAAATTAGAACGATATTACCAAAATAAAATTGGCGCAGTAATGATCGCGAGTTTAGGGAGTAAGCTTTATAAAGAAATAGAAGACAAGTATAATATTCCAACACCAGTTGAATATATAATCAGCAAAGACCAAAATAATACAGACGTTATTTACGGAATCACTGACAGAATAGACGGAGCCACGCTAGACGAAGTCGCAATAACACCAGAAACGATCCAGCAAACAGAAACACTCTACACTTCAATTTCTAAATATTATCTAGATAAATTAGATGGACTGCCAAAAAAAGAAATCTATTTAACAGATATCAGCAATGCCTCTCAGTATGTTTTTGGAACCAGATTAAATGATGAACGCCCTAAAATTTATTTGGTTGACACTGACTTACTTTTTCATATTCATAGTGACAAAAAATCTTTTTATTATTCCATTGCTTGGTTTATCCGCCACATGAAATCTGTTGAAAATAGATTTAGTAAAAAATTTGATAATGCTAGAAAAAACATCGAGATAATTTTAGACAACCCAGCACTTGAAGAATTAAACGAGGAGGAAATGAAGGAAATCAAAAAAACTATAATGGAATCAAAAAATTTCTTGAAGGGAATTTTTTCTGAAAATAGCGACAATATTCCGACTGGAATCTAATTAACAAACGTTTTATTGTAAATTAATTTTTTATGTCGATTGTATATAAACAAACTAACATATGCTATGAAAAAAGGAATTGATTATACGGGGATATCTGTTTGCTATTTTTGCCATGACGGCGAAGGAAATTTCGTGATGATGAAAAGAGGAAAAAATTGCCGAGACGAAAATGACCGTTGGGACACTGGCGGTGGCGCGCTGGAATTTGGCGACAACGTGATAGACACTTTGAAAAAAGAAATTAAAGAAGAATTTTGTGCCGACGTCAAATCTTATGAATTCCTTGGATATCGTGATGTTCATCGTGAACGTGATGGGCAAAAAACTCATTGGGTCGCTCTTGATTTCAAAGTTCTTGTTGATAAAAATCAAGTTCAAAACGGAGAACCAGAAAAATTTGATGAAATTAAATGGTTCACCTTCGAAAATCTTCCGGAAAATCTTCATTCAATGCTCCCAATATTTTTTGAGAATTACAAAGAAAAACTATTATGATCAAAATTCCCACTTTATATAAATCGATTGAATTCATTCGCCCAATTTCATGGGAAGAAATATTTAAGAATTGGGAAAAAAATGAAGCTCCACAAGAATCATGGAAAAAGCATTGGACTGAAATAGGTTGCAAATCATGGAAAGAATGGAGAAGTGCTTTTGCAACACCTCTCAAGCCCGAACAACAAGATTGGTTTCTGTGTGAAATAAAAAATCCATTGGAAGATTCACTGAATTTTTATGGCGTTCCATCAAGAGCGTGGATAGAAAAATGCTACAATGGAGAAAAAACAAAACAAATCAAAGATGTTCTATTTTCACCTGTAATTTCGGAAAACCAGAAAATATTGGCTATTAAAAATAATTTTCCCAAGAAAACTATTTTGATTGGAATAGTTTTCAAAAATAAAATTATTATCTATGAAGGTCAGCACCGGACTTGCGCCTTAGCAATTTGGGACAAGAAAATCCCTTTTAAAGAAAAAGTTTTTATAGCACTTGCCAAATGGAAGGGAGAAGAATTTCCTGCCGTTGGCGGTAAAACCAGAAAAATATCAAGTAAAAATTAACACACCCCTTCCCTTTTCGGTTTAAATGAGCTAGAATAAAAACTCAGGGCCTGAATAGGCTCTGAACATTTTTTTAAAAAATTCATTTCATAAAAATATGGCTAATAATGATGTAGCAGTAAGATTTAATAAAGTCTCTTTCGAATACGGGCCCAAGAAACCCATTTTGGATGAGGCTTCCTTTGCCTTGCGCAGAGGAACAAAAATCACCCTCATGGGACAAAATGGTGCTGGTAAAAGCACTATCTTGAATTTGATCACGGGATCTTTGAAAGAAGAAGACGGTTCTGTCTACGTTGATCCGCGACTTAAAATTGCTTATGCCAAACAAGTCATCCCGAAAGAACAGATGGAGCTAACCGTCAAAGAATTTTTCGAAAAATGTTTTGATAAAAAAATCTATAACATTGATCCGAAAATAGATGAGACTCTTGCTGTTGTGAATTTAAAAGCACCCCACGATAAAAAGATTTCAACCTTTTCTGGCGGACAACAAGCTCGACTTCTTTTGGCATCAGCTCTGATTCAAGAACCGGATTTGCTCATTCTTGATGAACCAACCAACAATCTTGACCAGGCTGGTATCGCTCACCTCACTCAATTTCTGATGGATTATGACAAAACCTGCATTGTCATTTCCCACGATGCAGATTTTCTGAATTGTTTCACTGATGGCGTTATCTATCTCGATATCTTCACCCGCAAAATCGAACAATATCTTGGTGACTATTATGTGGTGGTGGCAGAAATTGCCGACCGAATTGAGAAAGAAAAAATGAAAAATGCTCGCTACGAAAAGGAAATTATTGCCAACAAAGAAAAGGCTAACTTTTTTGCCAATAAGGGAGGGAAAATGAGATTGGTAGCGAGAAAAATGAGAAACAAAGCAGCGGAAATGGAAGAATCAAAAGTTGACGTGAGACGCGAAGACCGCGCGATAAGAAAATTCACTATTCCTGTTCAGAAAGAACTATCCGGAGATATCCTGAAAATTTCTTCTTTTACAATCATTCAAAATCATAAACCCGTGGAAAAAGAAGAATCGATTGCACTCAAGAAAAAAAATCACCTTCTCCTTGCCGGTCCCAACGGTATTGGGAAAACCACCTTACTTGAATCACTGGCCTCCGGTCAAGCAAGGGGAGCGGAAATTGCGGACGGTGTTCGAGTGGGATATTATCGACAAGATTTCTCAACGCTTAATTTTGAAGATACTGTTTTTGATTCTCTCTTCGAAGCGATGAAAGAAAAAGATGAACAAAAACTTCGAAGTGTCGCTGCCGGTTTTCTCATCGACAGAGAAATTGTTTATGCCAAAATTGGAAGTCTTTCAGAAGGACAAAAAGGGCTGGTTGCTTTCGCTCGACTGGTACTCCAAGAACCAGGTTTGCTTATTCTGGACGAACCGACTAATCACATAAACTTCCGTCACTTACCAATCATCGCCAAAGCACTGGACTCCTATGAAGGCGCGATGATTCTTGTCAGTCACGTTCCAGAATTTGTTTCTCAAATCAGAATCGACCGAACTTTGGATCTGGAAAGATAACTTGCATTTTTCAAGATTTAATGATTAAATTAAAAAACTCAGTTTTTTTGACAACTAACCTACAGACAAGGAGCATAAAAAATGACCGAAGTCATAAGTATTATTTCCATATTTTGCGGAAAAATTCTTCTTGTTAAAAAAGGAGATTTTTGGATTTTGCCAGGAGGAAAAATCCGAGAAAAAGAATCTCACGAAAAATGTATCCTAAGAGAGCTTAGCCAAGAATTACCAGGAAGCACCCTTATTGGGGATCTTCGTTATTTCGGTAAGTTTTCTGGCATTTCTCCGATAAGCAGAAAGCCTATAAC
>DCVH01000063.1 GCA_002327335.1 Patescibacteria group bacterium UBA2193 | reverse complement strand
CAATGATTTATAAGATTCTTCTAAGTATTTTTTTAATTTAAAAGAGCAAGGAAATTATTAAGCTTCCTTGCCCTTTATTTTATTTGATCAAGACCAAGTCACTAGGTTTTTTGCTGAAGGTTAGCTTTAAAATCCCCCTTTTTTTTGTTTAGTCGTTTAGATTTATTTAATCTATAATACGTGCTATAATTTTTTTAGAGGATATTTTAATTAAAATAAAAATATGACAAAAACAAAAAAGATAATGAGTGTGGTTGTTTGCTTGATGATTCTTCTTCCATTGTTTAGTTTTGCAAAAAATGAACAGAAAATTGACCGTCGTGAGTTGGAGGCAAAAGAAGTGAAGATTCATCAAAAGAAAGTTGTGCCCGTTGCGGAAAAAGGAAAGCCGGTCAAACCTCCAGTTGTTGACACGACTCAATTTAGTGCGACAGGTGAAATCGGAGCAATCACAACGGGGAATAAATATGCGATTGTAATAGGAATTTGCGATTATCCCGGAACTGCTAATGACATTTGTGTGTCCGATGGCGATGCAAAAAATATGCGGGAAGCCTTGGTTACTAAATATGGATATTTAGATGAAAATGTTTATTTATTGCGAGATATGTTGGCGACTTATGATAGTGTCGCCAATGCTATTGATGAAGTAAAATCAAAAGTTCAACAGGGGGATGAAGTCGTTTTCTTTTTCAGTGGACACGGAACAACGGGAAGAGTTAATGATGGAGATACGGAAAAAATAGATGAAGGAATTTTGGTTCATGATGGAGCGAGCTTGAAATTAATTTGGGACGGACAATTAAGAACTTGGTTTAGTGACATCAACACTTCTCGAGTCATTTTTATTTTTGATTCTTGCAAGGCTGGCGGAATGAATGATGCGGCGAAAGAAGGGCGAATTACGGTGATGAGCAGTGCAGAAGCGGAAAATTCTTTCGTCTATTCTAACGGAGAATTTGGAGAAGGACTTTTTAGTCATTATTTTGTTAACGAAGGAATGCTTCAGTCGAAAGCTGATGCATATAATCAACTAAGTGCTTCAGATGGTGGGGTGGCTGTGGAAGAGGCTTCGGTCTATGCAAAAGAATGGGTGAGTCGCTATGTTGATGAAAACAATCTTTATCATTTGCAATCAGTCAATGTTAGTGATCTGTTTGTAAAAGATCTGATGTTGTAATTGATTTAATGTCTTGTTAGGAATATTTTAGATTTTAATTTTTGAGTTGGTTAAATAAAATCATTTCTTAGGGTTGTTGTTTGAACATGCTTTTTTATGGGATAATTTGCCGGAGATAAAAATTTAACAGACCTTTTTATTTTATTTAGTTTTTATGCTAAAATAGAACAAGAAGTGAAATGATAATTTTTATTTTTCTTAAAAAAATGGAAAAGAGTTCGTCTTTTGAGAGAGTCGTTGGAAATATTCCAGAGAAAATTAAAGGAAAAATTATTGGGGATATGGAGGAAGCTTTTGTTGATCAGGATTTTGATGGGCTGAAAGAAAAAGAGCGAGAAAAAACCTTAAAAGAGTTGAAAATAATTTCTTTGGCCAATGATCTTACAAATGAGATACGAAGAAAGTATGGATTGGATGATTTTGATATACCGGGGGAAAATATTCATATTATAAAAAAAGAGGCGTGGGAAAAAGAAAAACATTTGAAAAATGAAGTAGCTTTTTATAGTCCTGATAATCAAACTATTGCGATAAAGGATGAATCTCCAGGAATTGTTTTTCTGCATAACGTTTTTCATGAACTACTCCATTTCAAATCCTATAATGCTTTACAATTTACACTGGGCGAAAAGTCTAAGGTGATGCTTTACCGGCTCGGTTTTTTTATTAAGGGAAGAAAAAATAATGAAGAGTTTTTTGATAATATCAATGAAGCGATAACGGAGGATTTAACAAAAAAGTTTGTTTTAAAAATATATCTTGATCCTCTTTTTTCCAAAGATTTAAAAAAAACAAAAGAAGTGATTTCAAAATACCCGGACATGATTGATAGCCAAGGGGAGTTTTTGATAAAAAAGGAGGATATGTTTTATGCAGCTATAAAGAAAAGGACACTGGGAGAGTTGATCGATGATTTTTTTTGTAAAGAAAGAATGACGAGAATGAGCGTCGAAGAGTTTACTTATGCTAGACAGCGAAAAAATTTGAATATATTGATTGATAAGTTGTTTGAGAGAAATAGAGATTATTTTAAAAATAGAGAAGAAATTTTTGAACTTTTTGTGAAAGGAATGGTGACGGGGAATATTTTGCCAATCGGAAGATTAATTGAAAAAACTTTTGGAAATGGAACTTTCCGAAAAATTGGCGAATTGGATTCAAAAATTGAAGACCAGCGGAGATTTATTGAATCGCTTTAAAAAATTTATCTTTTTTGATAAAAGTGCTATTATTTTGGAAGAGATTTAAAAAGGTTTTTATAAAAATTAAAAATAAAAAAATGATTTTTTTGAATGATCAAGCCAAAAAAACGTTAAAAGTCATTGGTGTAATTATCGGAATTTTAATTTTGTGGGGAATTTTTAATCTATCTAGAATGACATTGAACGCTCCGGCCTCAATGGATCTTCCACAATCAAAAGGGACCGGGCTTTCTGATAGTAGCTTTAGTCTTCCGTCAGGAATAAATTCAGCAAGAGAATGGGCGACAGATTCATCATCATCTGAAATGATGATAAACGAGAACAGCGGAGCGGGAAGTGTTCCGAGTGAACCGGTTCAAACTGACAAAAAAGTAATTAAAAACGGAAATCTTAGCTTGAAAGTTGAAAAAACAGAAAAAGCGGCAGAAGAAATATCTCAAATTGCAAGAAGCCAAGGAGGGGAAGTTTTTTCTACAAATTTCTATGAAAGGGTGAAGGGGCAAAAAAGTGGAAGCATGACAATCAAAGTTCCGGTTCAGAAATTTGAAGAGACTGTTGAAAAAATGAAAGAAGTGGCAACGCAAGTTATTTCTGAATCAACTTCCGGACAGGATGTGACAGAGCAATATGCCGATCTTCAAGTGCAAGTGAAAAACAAAAAAGCAGAAGAGGAGAGTTTTGTAAAAATTCTTGATCGAGCTGGAAAAATCGAAGATGTTCTAGCGGTTACTCAACAAATTTCCAGAGTGAGAGGAGAGATTGAAAGATTGGAAGGAAGAATTCGTTTTATGGATTCTCAAACTGACATGTCAACGATCACCGTTAGTTTAAGTGAAGATATTGAAATTGCTCCAATCAGCAACGATTGGCGACCATGGCAAATAGTGAAAAAATCTTTCAGTGAATTGATCGATAGTATGCAAGGGTTTGTTGATGGTTTGATTCGATTTGTAATCGTCACGGTTCCTTCATTGGCTATATTCCTATTGATTATCTGGATTGTTTGGAAGATTGGAAAGAAAATTTTTGGACAAAAAATTTAGCAGAAAGAGTAAAAAAATAATTAATTCAAAACAAGACCACTGTGGTCTTGTTTTTTTCTTTATAAATTTAAGTTATAATCAAGTTGTTAAAAAAAATAACAACAAAAATATAAAAATTCTTGTGATTGCCGACAGGCCACCGAGAGAGAAAATAAAAGATATTATTAATAAAAACCAAATTGATTTAATTTGTACGCTTGGAGATCTTGATCAACATTCTTTGACAGATTTAGCAGATATAGTTGATATCCCAAAGCTTGGTATTTATGGCAACCATGATTCCGGAATGTATTTTGAACCGCTTGGGATTAAAAATATGCACCTGGAAACATTTGAATATCAAGGCCTTGTTTTTGGTGGCTTCGAGGGAAGTGTGAGATATAAAAATGATGCCTATGCAAAAATGTACACACAAGAAGAAGCGTTTGAATTATTGAAAGATTTTCCAAAAGTAGATGTGCTTTTAACTCACTGCCCGCCTTTTGGCATTAACGATGAGCCAGAGGAATTGGCTCATCAAGGATTCAAAGCTCTTCGAGATTATGTTGAGCAGAAAAAACCAAAATATCTTCTTCACGGACATACCTATCCGACTGAACAAAATATGATTACCAAGTTAGCGGATACCGAAGTAATCTATATCTTTGAAGATAAAATTGTTGACTTATTTTAGAATTTCAAAAATATTTTTAATATTCATTTCTTCCCA
>DCVH01000003.1 GCA_002327335.1 Patescibacteria group bacterium UBA2193 | reverse complement strand
TTTGTGAAAAAAAAGATTTAAATGTGCATGTCGTCCCCGGTTATCAAAAAGAAATAGGCTATGGCTGGATTTTCCCGACAATTGACGGTTATCAGGTTGGCATTGGAATGATTCGCAAGCCAAGAAAAAATTTGAAAATTTATTTAGACGAATTCTTGAAATGGGCTATTGAAAAAGAATTGTTGCCCAAACAATATGAAATTAAAAAAACCTTTGGAGGCGCTATTCCACTCAAAATTGCAAAAAAATATTGCACAAACAGAATCATGCTTTGCGGGGATGCAATGGGGTTGGTAAAAGTTTTGACTGGAGAAGGAATATATTATGCTATGAAAAGCGGAAAAATCGCAGGAGAAACTCTTTCCGGAAGCAGGAGCGATCTTGAAAATCAATACAAAAAAAATATCAAACCGGTGATAAAAGATGTTTTTCTAACCCCCTATATTCCTCCAAAGATATTCACGCTTACATTTTGGTCAATGTTTTTTGGCCTAGGAAAAATAATCGACAATTTTGGAAAAAACTTTAACGGCTGGAATATCTTTCTCAAAATATTCATGGACAAAGCCACCCACAGAAACACAAAAAACAAAAACAGTTTTTATTATCAGGAAAAGATTGAAAAACAAGATTTTTATTAATTGAAGATTGTCCATCACTAACCAGCAAAAATTTGACCATTTTCATTGATTGGTTTAAAATAATACAAAAGAAAGAGGGAATATTTCGATTAACAATTCTAAACAACTGAACTATGAAAATTGTATTAAACAAAGAAGTAAAGGGACTTGGAAAGCCAGGGGAAATCAAAAATGTTGCTGACGGTTTTGCACAGAATTTTCTCATTCCAAATGGGCTAGCAGTTCCTGCCACAGAAAGTGCTATCAAAAAAGCTCAGGACAATGCTGAAAAAGAAGAAGAAAAAGGTCAACAGGAGCTTGAAGCAACACAAAAACTTGCCAGCGAACTTGACGGAAGAGAAATCGTGATTCAAGGAAAAGCAAAAGAAGGGAAGCTTTTTGGCTCAATTAACGCTGAAATTATCATAAAAAAAATAGCAGAAGAGGGAATTAAAATAAAAAAAAGTAATATCGAACTGAGCGAACCAATCAAGGAAACAGGAGAACATAAAATCAAAATAAAACTTGATCATGGCCTTGAGGCAGAAATAAAATTAATAGTAGAAGAGATCTAGAGGGGGCACATCACAACAAGAGAATCGCTAGGGGGCGATTTTTGTTGGTTTAATTTGATAAAGTTAAAAAATGGCATCAAAAAATCCAAAGTTCATATTCGTGTTTGGGGGGGTTATGTCTGGAATTGGAAAAGGCATTGCAACTTCTTCCATTGCCAAGATCATTCAATCAAGAGGATTCAAAGTCAGTGCCATTAAAATCGACCCCTATATCAACGTTGACGCTGGAACAATGAACCCCACAGAACACGGCGAGGTTTTTGTTTTGGATAGCGGTCTGGAAACAGACCAAGACATGGGAAACTATGAAAGATTTCTTGATATCACCTTGCCCGCAGCCAATTACATGACAACCGGAAGTGTCTATCAAAAAGTAATCAACCGTGAAAGAAATTTGGAATATAAAGGGAAATGCGTTCAGATAATCCCTCACGTAACCGGAGAAATCATTGCAAGCATCGAAAATGCCGCTAAGGTAAATGACTCCGATCTTGTCATCATTGAAGTTGGAGGAACAACCGGTGATTATGAAAATGACTTGTTTACTGAAGCAGCTCGTCAAATGCGAATGAATCACCCTGGTGACGTTCTTTATGTCATGCTGAGCTTCGTTCCTTATCCATCAAAAGTTGGTGAAATGAAAACAAAACCAACTCAACAAGCAGCAAGATCACTCAATTCCGCGGGAATTCAGCCAGACATCATCATTGCAAGAAGCGAACAAGTGATTGATGAAAAAAGAAAAGAAAAAATAGCCTTATTTTGCAACATCAGAAAAGAAGAAGTGATTTCCGCACCGGACGTTGAGTCAATTTATGAAATTCCTTTAAATTTTGAATCCGATAATCTTAGCGAAAAAATATTAAAAAAACTTGGGATGAAGCCCAAGAAAACAAACCTCGAAGACTGGAAAATGCTTGTTGAAAGAATTAAAAAATCAAAAAAGGAAATAAAAGTTGGAATTGTTGGAAAATATTTTGGCACAGGAGAATGCATTCTTTCTGATGCATATATTTCAGTAATTGAAGCAATCAAACATGCCTCATTTGCCAATAATCGAAAACCGATAATAGACTGGATTAATTCCGAAGAATTTGAAAAAGATCCAAAATCAGTAAAAAAACTTAGTAATTATGATGGATTGATTGTTCCTGGTGGATTTGGTACTAGAGGAATAGAGGGAAAAATAAACGCCATTCAATACGCAAGAGAAAACAAAATCCCATACCTGGGACTCTGCTATGGAATGCAACTGATGGTGATTGAATTCGCAAGAAATGTCCTTGGAATCAAAGATGCAAATACTACCGAAATCAATCCTAACACAAAATCACCAATCATTGACATCATGCCGGAGCAGAAAAGCAAGCTGGAAAACAATGATTATGGCGCAACGATGAGACTTGGTGGATATCCTTGCATTATAAACAAAAACACCATCGCCTTTTCTTCCTATAAAAAAACAGAAATAACCGAAAGACATCGACATCGATATGAAGTTAACCCTGATTTCATAGAAGAACTTGAAAAATCAGGAATGATATTTTCCGGAAAATCACCAAACAAGATCCTGATGGAAATCGCGGAACTTCCTCAAAAGGTCCATCCCTTCATGGTTGGGAGCCAATTTCATCCAGAGTTCACTTCGAGTCCGCTAAACCCGAATCCACTCTTTTTGTCATTCATAAAAGCGGCATCAAAAAAATAGACAAACAAAAAATAAGCCTCCCTGGTAAGGGAAGCTCATTTTTTTATACAATAAAAGTGACTGAATTATTTTACATTAACAAATTTAACCTTCTCTAGTTTTCCGGTAAATTTTGTTACTTTCTTGGTGACGAATTCAACAAGACCATCCTTAAGTGCGATTAGAGTGTCATCTCCGGTTCTTTTGACGTTTTTCCCCGGTCGAAATTTTGTTCCTCTTTGTCGAATGATAATTTCGCCTTTTCCTACTGGTTGTTCACCATAAACTTTTACTCCGAGTCGTTTTGATATCGAATCACGACCTAAACGAGTGGATCCTCCTGCTTTTTTCTGTGACATTTCTTTATTTTAAAAACTAATTCAAGAAAGATGTTTCTTAAAAAGGTTTATTAATTATTTATATAACATAAGAGATAATAGCTCAATATGAAAAATTTGTCAACAAAAATAACAGAATGGTCGAAAGAAACTTGGCATAAACAAGGAGAAAGGATTTTGGTCTTTTTTGCCCTCATTTTAGTGGCGTTAGTCAGTTTTAATGCTGGTCAAACTCACGAAAAATCAGTTAAATCAGCTGAAATAAACATGGTTATCAACGAAAAACCAGGAAAAGTAGCACAAAAAGAACAAGAAGTGAAAGCGCTTGGCGAAGCTCTGGAAAGAAAGGGAATAGAGGTCACTGAAAACAGCGAATCAACCGAAAAACAGGACGTCAACGCTGAAGAAAAAGAATGTGTTTTTGTCGGCTCTAAAAATTCCAACAAATATCATTTGCCAACTTGCCAATCAGCAGCTAAAATAAAGCAAGAAAATCGTGTTTGTTTTTCTTCCACAGAAGATGCCAAAAATCAAGGATACGAACCGGCAAAGTGTTGTATTAAATAATTTTACCTGTTAGAATTTAGAGCGTTATTTACATTTTACAAGAATTCTTTATTAATTG
>DCVH01000004.1 GCA_002327335.1 Patescibacteria group bacterium UBA2193 | reverse complement strand
TATTCTTCTTTATTAAAAAAGAATTACGAGCCTTAAAATTAGAAAATTTTTCAATCTGGACCTCTCATATTGTGATTGGGTTGTTGTTGATTGTATCTGGAATTTTTGTTACTTTTTCGCGAAATGCTTGGCTTGGTCTGGTGATAGTTTTGATTTTCACCACTTCCAAATGGATAATTATTAATCGTCACCTCTTCCCTGTTTTTAATCAAGTGTTTTATGGAAAAAATATTCCTAAGGAAAAAGTTGAAATATCTCCTGATCAAAAACTTCTCTTGAGGGATACCTTATTTCTAGGGTCTCTGTATGTTGTTCTTCTTTTGATTTTTCTTTCTCCGTTTATTGCAGACAGAATTTGTATTAAAAATTGCGAAACCGCAAGTGATGCATATCAACTCAGAAAAGATTACCTCAATACGGCGACAAAAGTAATCCGAGATAATCCTATTTGGGGTGTTGGCCCTGGAAACTTTGTTGTTAAATTTGATGATTACTCTCATAAAAAACTGCAAGAATGGGAAAAGCAACCGGTTCATAGCATTTATTTTCTAACAACTAGCGAAATCGGAATTGTTGGATTAATAGCGCTCATCTATTTTGTTATTCAGAATATTAATTATATTATTTTCAAACATTCTTTTGGTGTTTTACTTGCAACATTTTTTTTCATGGGAATATTTGATCATTTTTTCACGTCAACTTTCCAGGGGCAACTTATTTTTTGGCTTTGTCTTGCATTTTTCGCTTCCTCTTGTAAGATAGGAAATAGAAATCAAAAATTTGATAACTTTTAAAAATATTTATGGATAAAAACAAAAAGGAATTATCAAAAGCTTGGGAATCGCAAAAATTTGAAGGTTTGATTTATAAAAAATGGGAAGAATCTGGATATTTCAATCCTGACAATCTCGACTTGCCAGAGGATGCTCCGAGTTATTCAATTGTTCTTCCTCCACCAAACATCACTGACAAACTTCACCTCGGTCATTCTTCCATGCTTGCAATTGAAGATTTGCTGATCCGATTTCATCGAATGAAAGGTTTTCGAACATTATGGATTCCAGGAACTGATCATGCGGCAATTGCCACGCAAAATGCAGTTGAAAGAAAAATCTTGAAAGAAGAAGGAAAAACTCGACATGATTTGGGGAGAGAAAAATTCCTGGAAAAAGTTTGGGAATTTCTCAGGGAAACTCAAGCAACAATTTTAATGCAAACGCGAAGAATGGGGGCATCGCTGGATTGGTCTCGCGAAGCATTTACGTTCGATGATGAGAGAAAAGGGGCTGTTCGAAAAATGTTTGTTGAAATGTATGATGCCGGAGCGATTTATCGCGGAGAAAGAATGGTGAATTGGTGCCCTCGTTGTCATTCGACTTTGGCAGATGATGAGGTTGATCACGAAGAAAAAAAAGCAAAACTTTATTGGATTAAATATGGGCCATTCGTACTTGCCACCTCTCGTCCAGAAACAAAACTCGGAGATACGGCCGTGGCGGTGCACCCGGATGATGAGCGTTATAAGGACATGGTTGGAAAGGAATATGACATCCCTGGTGTTCTTGGGACATTCAAAATAAAAGTTGTTGCCGACAAAGTTGTTGATCCAAGTTTCGGGTCAGGGGCAATCAAGGTGACCCCGGCACACAGCTTTGTTGATAATGAAATTGCCATGAGGCACGGTTTGCCAATGAAGCAGATTATTAACGAGGATGGAAGGATGATGGAAAATTGCGGGAAATATGCCGGCATGACAACCGCGGAAGCTCGCGAAGCAATTGTTGCTGATATGGAAAAAATGGGGTTAATTGATCACATCGACGAAGATTATGTGCACAATACCTCACAATGTTATCGATGTGGATCAGTTATTGAACCAATCCCATCAAAACAATGGTTTGTTGATGTGGACAAAAAACTTGATCGCTTAAACGGAAAATCTTTAAAAGAAAAAGCCATTGAGGTTGCCAAGAGTAAAGAAATAACTTTTATTCCAGATCGATTCACAAAACGCTATTTTCATTGGATGGAAAATCTTCACGACTGGTGCATTTCCAGACAGATTTGGTTTGGCCATGAAATTCCAGTTTGGTATAAGGATTCAGAAATCATCGTTTCCGAAACTGCTCCTGAGGGTGAAGGATGGATTCAAGATGCCGACACACTTGATACCTGGTTTTCTTCAGGAATGTGGACTTTCTCAACTTTGGGGTGGCCAGACAACACCGATGATTTGAAAAAATTTCATCCAACGCAAGTCCTTGAGACTGGCTATGACATTCTGACTCTTTGGGTTTCTCGAATGATTATCATGTCACTTTTTGCTCTTCAGGAAGTGCCATTTAAAAATGTCTATTTGCACGGATTGGTCCTTGATAAGCATGGCAAGAAGATGAGCAAGTCAAAAGGAAACGGGATTAATCCGGTTGAGATGATTGATAAATATGGAACAGATGCGGTGAGACTTTCCCTTTTGGTTGGAAATACTCCAGGAAATGATTTGCGAATATCAGAAGAAAAAATCGAAGGGCTGAAAAAATTTGTTAATAAAATATGGAATATTTCAAGGTTTGTTTTCCAAAAAATCAATTCAAAAGAAACGGAATACCAAGAAATTACCGGTTACACTATTTCGGATGTTTGGATTTTGGAGAAATTTAAAAATCTCATTGATGAAGTGACTGATGATATCGAGAACTATAATTTCTCTCAGGCAGGAGAAAAGTTGAGAGTTTTTACCTGGGATGATTTTGCCGATTGGTATCTTGAGATATCAAAAATTGAAAAAAATCAACAAAAACAAGAGATTTTAAAAAATATTCTAGCTGATTCATTGAAATTGTGGCACCCTTATGTTCCTTTTGTAACAGAAGAACTCTGGAAAGAAGTTGATGACACCTCGCTATTGATAGTTGAAAAATGGCCGAAGAAAGAAAAGTACGAGAAAATACTTCAAGGCATTCACCCTAAGAAAAGAGAATATTCTCTCCTTCTAATTCAAAAAATAATTGTTTCCATTCGAAATGCCCGAGCGCAATACAACATCCAGCCGACTCAAAAGATCGATGTAACAATTTTTGCCGGAGAAAAATTTGAGTTCCTAAATCAAAATGAAAACATTATCAAAAACCTTCGAACCAATATTGGGAATATTTCTATCAGCGAAAAAGGAGCAGAGCTGAAAAATGCCTATTATGAAAATATTGAAGATGTTGAAATTTATATCGCCCTTGAAGGGGTGGTTGATTTCAAAAAAGAACAAGAACGAATGACCAAAGAAATTTCGCAAAAAGAAAGTTTCGTTAATGCTCTTAATAAAAAACTTTCCAATGAAAAATTTGTTGAAAATGCTCCAAAAGAAATTATCCAACAGGAAAAAGAAAAACTTGAATTAGCCAAAGCTCAAATAGAAAAAATTTCATCTTTTTTACAAAAAATAAAATAAAAAATGTTCAGTAATTTTGGTCGTCTATTCTTTTCCCTGTTTACCGGCATATTTTCCGGGCTCATTGCCCTGCTCGCACTCAGTGTTCTTCAGTCTCTTTTCATTGCGTTTTCAGCGGAAGAATTAATTTCAAAATTTTTCATCAATGAGGTCGGCGAAGAAATAATCAAGCTTCTGTCCATTATTTTTATTTTAAACTTACTAATTACAAATCAAAAAGACCGAGTTCGAGGTCTTTTTTGTGCTGTTTCAGTCGGAGTTGGATTCGGGATATTTGAATTGATTCTTATCATTCTTTCCAACAAGACTTTCTCGATTTCAAGCATCTTAATGCTCATTGGAATTCATTCGTTAACTTCTTTGTTTTTGGGAATGGCAGTTGTTTCCAGGAAATTTGAAAAATCGTGGTTTTTCCTTGCTTTCTTCGTGATTATCGCCACTTTAATCCACATTGTTTACAATCTACTTGCCTTGAATTTTTAATAATGATATAATTCATTTATTAATAAAGTAAAAATAAAAGAAAAAATGGTAAAACAGAAAAAATCATTTCTTGAAAAAATTACAGGAATAAAAAGAATTGAAGAGGACGATGAGGATGATTCAATTGAAATTCAAGATGAGTCTTCCGAGGAATCTCCATATATAAACAAATATCAAAGTGAGGAAGAACCATATGAATACCCAGAAAAAACTTCCAACAACAGAATGATGTATGAAGAAGAAACCTATAGTGTTTCAAGTTCCTCTGTTGCACCAAAAAAAACAATGAACTCCTCTGATTCACGCGTTGATTCCGAAGGACAGTTGACAATCGATGTTTATCAAACCGAGGATGACATTGTGATTAAATCTACTATCGCCGGAGTAAGACCTGAAGACCTGGATGTAAACATCAACAATGACATGGTGACTGTTCGAGGAGAACGAGTTCAGGGAGAAGATGTTGACCCAGAAGACTACTATTACCAGGAATGTTATTGGGGACCTTTTTCCAGAAGTGTTATTCTTCCAGTGGAAATTATTTCCGAAAAGGCAGAAGCGACAATGAAAAATGGAATTCTAACCGTGAGACTGCCAAAAGCTGATGTAACAAAAACTCGAAAAATCCAAGTTAGAGGCTTCTAGAAACAATAGAAAATGCACGGCAATCTTTCTTAATCATCAAAAACCAGCATTTTCCGAGCTGGTTTTTGAAAATTCAAAATGAACAACCTGATTTTAAATAAAAAAACGAAACTTTCATTCCTGTTTTTAACAGCCTTTTTTGCTTCACTCGGTATTGCAAATGAAACCATGGCGAACAACAACGACGTTGGTTTTTTTGAAAATGGAAAATTACAAGAAATGATTCAGAAACCGTTTTTTCTTTACTACGCAAATAAGGATGAGTCAATCCCCTTCTATGCCGGAGATTATATTAGTTGGGAATATTTCTTTGTCGAAGATTCAAAACATTTTTCTGAGGCAGAAAACCCTTTTCTTTGCTCGATTGAGAACAAGAGTGCTTCATTTTGTGAACTAACAAAGACTTTTGAAAAAAAGACTAACATTAAAAAAATTACACGAGTTTTTATTGAAGAGGAAAAAACCAAAAAATATCTGCAATCCCTCTCTGAGAAAATCAACTCGGCTCCAAAAAATGGGAGACTGGAAGTGAACGAGCAAGGAGAACTATTTTTCTCTGAAGACGGAAAAGAAGGTTACAGTCTTGATGTTGACGGAAGCTATGAAGAGATTTTGAATGTATTGAAAAATAAAAAAAATGATTATTACATTCTTCTTGCCACTAACAAAACAGAGCCGGAATTGTCAAAAAATAATCTCAATAAACTTGGCATAAAAGAAAAAATCGGAACCGGAGAATCAAACTTCCGAGGATCCACAGTAAATCGGATTCACAACGTCAAGGTTGCCGCTACCAAGTTTCATGGACTGCTAATAAAACCAGATGAAGAATTTTCTTTCATCGAGAACCTTGGAGAAGTTGATGACACCACTGGCTATAAAAAAGAATTAGTGATCAAGCAGAACACCACTGTGCCAGAATTTGGAGGGGGCGTGTGCCAAGTTTCAACCACCGCTTTTCGTGTGGCACTTAACACCGGCTTGAAAATAACAGAGCGGCACAATCATGCCTACCCCGTCAGTTATTACAATCCTCCTGGATCAGATGCAACGGTCTATATTCCAAGTCCTGATCTGAAATTTATTAATGATACCGGTCACCATATTTTAATTCAGACAAAAGTTGAAGGCACAAAGCTTTTCTTTGATTTCTATGGAACATCTGATGGTCGCCAAGTTGAAATTGATGGCCCCAAAATAACTGAAAAAACTCCTGAGGGGAAAATCAGAACAGTGCTTTATCAAAAAATTAAAGACAAAGAAGGAAAAGAAATTCGTGAGGATGTCTTCAAGAGTTTCTATGACAACCACGACAATTATCCCAACCCCAATGATGTTTTGCGGGAAAAACCAAAAGATTGGTCCAGCAAGCAATGGGAGGAATATTATGCAAAATATGGCAGCGTAATTGAACAACTGAAGAATAAAAATCCCTAGCATTTTATTAAAAATAATTCCAGTTAGATAAATTATTAAATACTGGGCAAGAAGAAATGAACGAAGAAAATAAAAAATTATTCGACAAGGAGATTGTTGAGCTCGAGCAACTCAAAGGCGAGGAGCGTGGTGTTGATATTAAGTATTTGGTCGAATGTGTCATAAGAAAAGAAGGAGAAGACGGGTTGAAGGAGTTGAAAATTGAATTGGCGGAAAAATATGATTTTTTCCTACCAGATTTAAACAAGATCAAAGATGTAGAATGGATTTCTGAAGTAATTCCCCATATTTTTTTAATCGCCAGTATCAGATTTTTCGGTTGGAGCGAAGAAGATATCTATCAAATGGGAAAAGGGGCGGTGTCCTATTCCAGAACGATCAAAATGTTTGTTAAATACTTTGCCTCCATAAAACAAACTATTCAAAGAGCGGCCAATAGTTGGAATGAATACTATACTGAAGGAACAATGTCCATGACCAGTTTCGACAAAGAAAAAAAAGAAGCTATTTTGGAACTAAGAGATTTCAAAACTCATCCACTTGTCTGCGTCTATATATCAGGAGTCATTGCAAAAATACTTGAATTGGTTACTGCAGAAAAAGGTTCAAGAGTCGAAGAAGTCAGGTGCGTTTTCAAGGGAGATGATCATCACGCTTTCAGGCTAATTTGGTAGAAATACTTCATCTTTCACAACAAAAAACAAGACAAAAAATGTCTTGTTTTTTTGTTGGGGCGACTAGAGGGAATTATGAATCAATCCACAAACCTTGTACTCCTCATCCGGAGCACAACTACTCTTGAACTATAACATAAAAAATCGTCTAGAAAAAGACGATTTTTATGAGAGGGCGACTAGAGGGAATTGAACCCTCGTAGCCAGTTCCACAAACTGGAGTTCTACCATTGAACTATAGCCGCCATGTAAACCGAAGAGCACCTAGACATCTTAATACATATTTATATTTTTTTCAAGTGATCTTCTTAAAAAAACAAAAAGGACATCTCGCAAAAGCAAAATGTCCTTTATTAATGAACTTATTCCAATTCCGACAAAACTTCTCCGGAAGCATCTTCGTCGTAGCCACTCGTTGAAGTCGAATTGATCAAAGAATCCATCCCTTCAACTTTCTTCCCCACTTCATCGTTTCCAGGATGTTCAAACTCCACCATTTCTTCAGGAGAAACTCTCTGTATTTTTTCCTCTTCCTGTTGAACAGTTTCCTGTTTTTGAATTTTTTGTTGAACAGGGTTTTGATTATTTTTTTGACCAACACAACCAGCCAAAAACATAACGCCGAGGAATAAAATTGTTGATGTGGTAATTATTTTTTTCATTTTTTATTGTCCTATTAAATTGGCTTTCTGGCCATCATTTAACTTGGATTATTTTAAGATTAATTATTCTATTGGATTTTCAGCCTTCTCTTTTTTTGGCTCCTCAACATCTTCGTCCCCTTCTTCTTCTGAATCGATCCCAGTTGCTTCAAGATATTCTTTTTTTAAGGAAATGAGTTCTGGTCGAATAGTATCTTTGTAATAATTTTTAACATCAATAATATCAGCTTTGATGTCTTCCCCCTCTTGTTTTGCTATTTTAAATTTTCCCTTGATTTCGCTTTCGATGTTATCACAACTCACGCCCTCCGACGTTTCAAGTGCAACAATGAAAGCAGCATGATCGGCATAGAGTTTTGCCAATTTAGTTTCAAGGACTGCCAAATAACTTTCAAGATTGGCAGTATTCAATCCCGCTTCCTTGAACAATGCCACAATTTCTTCAATGTTTTGTTTTATTAAGTTAAAATTCTTTTGATGGTATTTGTTATTCCCTTCGAATTTTTCAATCCTACTTCTTGTTTTTTCCTTAATTTGTTCACAACGTTGTGTTGCTCGGTCTTCTTTTTTTGCTTCAATCTCCTCCTTTTTCGCCTCTCTGTCGGCCTGGATGTCGGCTTTTTTCGCGTCCCTCTCTGCCTTTTTAGCTTCAAGATCATCAGCGGTCATTATGGCGCTTGCCCCGCCGGCCAACATTAACATTGCCATTCCGACGACAGCCACCGTGATCATTTTTTCTTTTTTGAACATTTTTATTTTTTAATAATTAATTAGTATTTTATTTTTCGTCTTTTTCACTTTGCTCTTTCTCTTCTTTATCCTTTCTAATCACTCTCCAGTGCA
>DCVH01000086.1 GCA_002327335.1 Patescibacteria group bacterium UBA2193 | reverse complement strand
AAAAAATTATTGTCAAAGTCACATCCCTTTTCTTTATCTAAAAAATCCTAAAATCAAATTTACTTAATTTCTGACATCTTCCACTCATTCTCAACTCTCACTTCGAAAGTTTTTTCTGTGCCGTCTTTTTCAATCACTGTCACTTTTCCGGGAAGTTCTTTGATGCCGGATTGCTTTTGAATCAATAAATCATATTTTTCCACATCAAAACCTTCTGGCAAATCATAGCTCAGTTCAATTGTTTTGGTTTGATTGATTGGAACAAAAATTTTCATACCAAAAAACTTCTTGCCAAGATCATCTTCAAATTTTTCAACTTTAATATTTTTTGCATCATAGAGCCAGCTTCCCTTCGGAGCATAGACTCGCAAATAACTTTTGTAATCGGTTGTCAACCAATCTTTGGCTTTGGCAGTATTTTTATAGGTAATCTTCAAATTCGCCCATGGCTTTGGTTTTGAAAGATCAATTCGATATTCAAAAGATCTTTCGATTTGCGCATCGGTTTTCAACGCACCAAGATTGGCGTCTACCATCATCAAATAATCACTGTCGGAATTTTTAACCCTGCCCGCCCAGCCAAGTTGCTCAAATCTATTTTGAATATTTTGATCTTTGAAATAAACCATCACATCTTTGTTGTTAAGATGTTTTTCCACCGCCAAAATCAATTGCCGTTTTTCACCCCAACTCAAATTTTGAGCACGTTTAACAATCTCTTGTGCAAGTTCCTTGATGACATATTTTCGTTTACCTTTTTCAATCTTCTGTTCCTTATATCCTTTTTCAACTTGATATTCAAGTTTTGTTACAGCATTTTCACTGTTATATTCTCCCGGATAATTTTCAAGTTTAATCGGACCAGTTATTTCCAAAAATGAAGAAAGTAATTCAGTCGAAATCGCGAAAACTCCGTCAAACTCTTCCTCGCCTTGTTCGAGACGATAGAAAAATTCGGCTTTCTCAGCATTTTCCTTGAAATCCGGAGACCAGTTGCTGTCACGCATTTCCCAGTGCTTAACATTAAGCATCTCCCCCATCGGATAAGGCATTTCGATATTACTTGTTATTCGATCATCAACAATATTGGTGTCATGCGTTTCCACAGAGAGAACGTGTTCACCTTTTGTTTTCACAATTCCAAAACTTCCGATGAATCCTCCGCCTGGTCGCAACTCCATATTATTTTGGAAAAGAATCAAAAAAGTTTTTTCTTGGTTATCCTTGGTAATTTCAGGAATAATTTCAAACAAAGCGGTCAATTCTTCCTTCCGTTGTTCTTCCATCGGAAAAATTTTCATCGCCGGCTTTATAATTGAAAGAAGCCCCGCATATCCCTTGTGTTTATATTGCCAAAAAATCGCCCAGATAATCAAAAAGATTACTGCACAAATCCAGAAAGTTATCCAAAATTTCCAACTATATTCTTTGCCGTTATTGTCTGTTTTTAAATTCATAATAAGTGTTGTATGTTAAATTTATAATTACAAAAATTACTTTACGAAGAAATTTGGGTTTCAGTTAATCCGAATTTAATATTCTTATGCTTCAAATTATTCACCACTCCATATAGCAACCAAAAAACAATCGCTGTCGGTCCGATAATCAAAATATTGCTTGTAACGGCTTCCAGGGCGATTGCAACAAAAATTGCAAATATCACCATATACCAAATTCGTGCTGCTTTTTCGGTTTTCTGAAAATTTTGATAAATATCAAGAAAATAACGAGCCATTATATAAATCAGAATAATAAACCCGAAAATTCCATAATAATTCCAAATATAAATATATGAATTTGAAATCTGTGTTTCGTTTCTCAAAATATCTTGGGATTTTTCAGAAATTTCAAGTCCATTGCCGAAAAACCAGCTCTCCCCGATTTCCCTTACGCCACTGAACCATTGTTCAGTATAAACAAAACCAGGAGAAGAGGATGTTTTTAAACTCGGCAAAATAATAGTAAACGCAATCACCATCGCTGCGGCAACAGCAATCACATTTCTGTTTTTCAACAAAATTCCCAAAACAAAAATTGCAATCGCAAGAAACAAAAAAGTGCTATAGGAAAAAGTTAGAAACAAAGCAACTGTTTGAATTGTTGCCAATCCAATAAAAACAAACCTTTGTTTTCGATAATCTTTTTGAAGATATTCTCCAAAGACTTGCGATTCCCAATCACTTTCTTGATTTTCATCTTCTCCGTCATCCTCAACATCAATTTGTTTCAACAAATCCTTTTCCTGTTGAAGGTTAACCAAAACAAAACCAATCGTGATCATGATTGTTATGAGCAAAAAACCAGCAAGCGGATTTACCCCAATCTCGCTTTGAAGGCCAACGCCGAAGAGGCCATTTATCTGACTTGTCACCTCACTGAACAAAATGTGCTGAGTTTTCCCAGTTGAAATTCCAAGCCCTGAAGATGTCGGGCTGCCAAAAATAAAAGTGAGTATTCCGAAAACCGAATGAATTACACCGGCTGTGATTAGAACTATAAAAAATCTTTTTATTCTTCTTTTAGTTTGAAAAAAATACTGAAAAGCAACTAACAAAAACCAGAACGTAACAACGCTCAAAAGAATCCTCCAAATATTGTCGCTTATTTCAGCATGAAAAATCCAACCAAAGACAATCATCGCCACTCCAATCAAAATCAGAAGAAAAAAAGAAAATGCCAAAGGATTAGAAGCGAGATTTTTATCTTTTAATGCCAATTGAACCAAACTGACAATTACCAAGATTATCAAAAATAAATCAAACAAAAAAACATCTCCCCCTCCCAATCGAGTCGCTGGAAATAATAGTGCAACACCCAAAAGAAGCAACCAACCTCTTGAAAAACTTTTATAAAAAAGCATCATCACCGCGAAAAGAGCGCCGATTACAAGAGATGATATGAAATTAAGTGTCAAAACAAGATTCACCGCCACTGCAACAACCCCCACCAATATTGGCAAGGTCATGTTCTGATCAATCTTTATAATTTTCTCCCAATTTATGTTCATTTAAGGGTGTTTATGGCTTATTTCCACGTTATACGCTTATTTCTACTTTAAACACTATATCCTAGCATATTTCTCTGGATTTGGCAAGTTTTTAGACCGAAAAAACCGACACTTAACGTGTGTCGGAATTTAACTATTTTTCTTGTTTTTTATCACTAATCCTCCAGTCTTGGCCTGTCTATTTCATTTTCTTCGAATTTTCCGCCGGAAACGCCGTCGGTGATTTTGACCACGTCTTTGTCAACTTTTTTAAATTCTTTGGTGGCTTTATTGTAGTGATTCACCGTTGCTGAAAGACTGGTTCCTATTTTTTCATGAAAACTTTCATAAACTCGCAAGTGCTTATCAAGTTTTTCAACATTTTTTTGAATTATTTTCACGGACTCTTCAATCTTCAAAGCGTTCAACCCATGCAAAACTGTTTGAAGATAGGCCAAAAAAGAAGTTGGGGAAACAATCACGACGTGCTTGTCTCGAAAAGCATAATCAATCAAATCCCTCGAAGATATTTGAGCCGAACCAACCTTATTAACCAACAAATCATAATAGATAGATTCGGACGGGATGAACATGAACGCAAAATCAACAGTTTTTTCGCTGGGCTTGATGTATTTTGAAGTCTCATCAATTCGATTTTTGAGATCTTGCTTGAAGTTTTTTTCAAGAGCTGGTCGTTGTTCTTCGTCTTTGCAATTCAAGAGCTGTTCATATCCTTCCAGTGAAAATTTTGAATCGATCGGAATTACCTTGTCTTTCACAAAAACAACCGCGTCCACAATTACACCGTCTTTGAATTTATATTGCATTTGATAGCTATTGGGTGGCAAAACATTTTTCAATGTTTCTTCAAGATAATACTCCCCCAACACTCCTCGTTGCTTTGGATTTTTCAAAATATCTTGCAAATCTCTCAATTGTGAAGAAAAATCAACCACGCGACGATTGGTTTCATCAAGTTTGGTGAGTTTTTCAGTCACCTCTCGAATAGTTTTTTGCGATTGCTCCGCCACTCGATGGAGAATGTCTTGATTGTCTTTCGAAACTCCTCTCAAAAATTCCGAACTTCCCTTGAGTTGGTCTTGCGTGAGCCTGTTGGTTTCAGAAAGTTTTTGATCAAGCGTTCTCGCCATTTGATTCATCTGCTGTTGCAACATCAAATTTGCATCCTTGCTTTCCGGATTTTTCAATTCCTCAATTTTTTTTGTAATCAAAAAGAAAGCTCCAGCCAGAACCAAGAAAAAAATTCCAAAAATTATGAATATTGCGATTGACATTGTTGTTTTTTATTAAATATAGCAAAAACAAAGAGTCGTGAGATTGATAATTTTTTACAAAAAATTTAGGGCGTAGCTACATTAAAATTTAATATAAACATAAAACAAACAAATTAAACATAAACAAAAGATTTAAAAAGATTGCAATGCGGAGTGGTTCCTGAATTTTTTTAAAAAATTATTAAACTCACGACGATGGGTAGCACAATTGAAATGTATGCATTTACCAAAAAGCTACAAACTCGACAACCTTTCCAACCTTCTTAGTTTTTCGTCAGCATCTCGTTGAATCGCGTCCATTATGTCGTCCACGTCTTTTCTTTTGAAAAGATGCCGAAATCTTCCTTGAGTTTTATAGAATTCTTCAATTCTGATTTTTTCTTTCGCAATGTGGTTAATTTGATAATGTCCTTCTTCGATTTCATAGAGTGGCCAAAACCCCGTTTCGGTTGCCAACTTTGCAATTTTGATTGTTTGGCTTGTGGGAAATTTCCAAAGACTCGGACACGGAGAAAATACCAGTAAAAATTTTGGACCATCATATTCCATCGCTTTTTTCACTTTGTTTTTCAAATCTTGCAAAAAACCAATGTTGGCCGTGGCCGCATAAGGAACGTTATGCGCCGCCACAATTGACATGATGTCTTTTCGCCAATTATTTTTTCCAAAAGATTCTTTCCCAGAAGGAGTGGTTTCGGTGTCTGCGCCAAGTGGCGTCGCACCGCTTCTTTGATTTCCGGTGTTCATATAGGCACCATTGTCATAACAAACATACAAAAAATCATGACCTCGTTCCAATGCTCCGGAAAGTGCCTGGAGACCAATGTCATAGGTTCCACCATCTCCACCAAAAGCAATAAATTTAACAGGCTTCTGGTTTTTGATTTTTCCTTTTTTTTGAAGCGCTTGATAGGCAGTTTCTATCCCGGAAATAGTTGCTCCAACATTTCCAAAAGCACTGTGGATATAGGGAGTTTTCCATGAGGTGTTTGGATAAATAGTCGTTGTGACCTCCATGCATCCAGTTGCGTTTGTCACAACTTTTGGATAGTCAATCGCGCCAAGCACTGTTCGAACAACGATTGGGATCGGACATCCAGCACAAGTCGTGTGCCCCGGTGATAGATTTTCGGTTAATTTTTTATTCATAATAAAATTACATTAAAAAATATTGTTTCTTTTTAATTTTCAAAACTTTTTCAATATCTTTCTCAAAAACGTCTCTTCCACCAAGTCCAAACACAACGCTTCTAATTTTTTCATTGCTTCCCAGCGCCTCGCCAACCTCGCCAGCTAAAACTTGTTGACTGCCAAAATTAAGATTTCTGTCAAAAACAATTACTTCTTTGGCAAGTTTCAAAGCCCTCGCAACTTCCTTGGATGGAAATGGTCTGAACAATCTGATCTTCACAAGTCCAACATTCTCCCCATTTTTATTCAAATTATCAATTGCCACCTTAATTGTCCCACAAACTGAACCAATCGCTACGATTATCTTGTCGGCACCTTTTGTTTTATAGGTCTCAATAACATCATATTTTTTCTGTCCTCCGGAAATTTTCGAAAAATCACCGGCAACTTTTTTGAAATCTTCCAAAGATTTTTCCATTGCATCAAAAATTTGTTTTCGAAATTCAAAATAGCTGTTTGGCAAAGTCACCGGCCCAAAAGTTTTTGGTTTTTTAAAATCAAACAAAGAATTTTCCGGTCGATATTCTCCAACAAATTTTCTTACAGAAATATCATCGATTATTTCAAGATTTTCAACGCTATGAGAAAGAATGAAACCGTCAATGTTAACCGAAACTGGCAACATCGCTTTCTCAGCAAGTTTGATTGCAATTATTGTGTTGTCATAAGCCTCCTTGGCGTTTTCAGAAAAAATTTGAATCCATCCATGCTCTCTCATCGCCATTGCATCAGACTGATCACCATGAATATTAATTGGCCCAGAAATCGCTCGATTTGCCACCGCCATCACGATTGGCAATCTCATTGCGGATGCAATCGGCAACACTTCCATCATATACATAATTCCCTGAGAACTTGAAGCGGTCATCGTCCGCGCGCCTGAAGCTGAAGCACCAATACAAGCGCTCATTGCACTGTGCTCTGATTCGACTGGAATGATTTCTGTATCAGCATTCCCCTCTGCCACCTCTTTAGCAAAACACTCAACAATCGGCGTCTGAGGAGTGATTGGATAGACTGCCATCACGTCAGGATTAATCTGTCTGATTGCTTCTCCAATGGCAAACCCACCAGACAATGCTACGATTTTTTTTTGTGATTTTTTCACTATTTTTTATATCAACAATTATTTTTTTACAAAATCTTCGATATAGTCCGAAAGATCAGTAAAAACAACTTTTATTTTTTTATTTTCACCGTCCTTGTAAACCTTGATATTTGTCAACGAGGTAATATAAACGAATCGATTCAATTTTGCAGAAATAAATTTAAAAAAAGCATCAATGCAATCAGAGAATTCTTTTTCAAATTTTAGAGAATCATCACAAAGATCTCCCGGAGACATCCACTCTCTTACCCATGAACCGATTTCACCATTTTTTTCAATCAAAATTCCTGAGGGGGCAATTGAATATTCTATTTTAAATTTCACACCATTAATATCGTATTCTTGACCAAGAGTGTTTTCAATTTGATTTAAAAATACTCTGGC
>DCVH01000067.1 GCA_002327335.1 Patescibacteria group bacterium UBA2193 | reverse complement strand
GAGCAAAAGCAAAAATCATCCTTTCTTAAGGGTGATTTTTGGTTGTTACTCCCGTCGGATGAGAAGTTTACACTCGGGAGCGAAGCGGACGGGTGAATCCGACCCCGGGAACAAATGAAATTAAGCCATTATTCTGGGGATTTTTTGATGTTACAAATAGAATTACCATTTAGCTATTTACAAAAATTGAATCCCGTGCTAACTTACCATTTCAAGTACAGTCACAAACAATTAATCACCAACACGTTAAAGGAGGATTGTATGGGAAGTCTGATTCTTGTAAACGAAGACACGTTAGGGGAGGTAAAAAAAGCACTTGAAAAAGTTATTCCAGCACAAAGTATGTCCATTGCCATAGTCATTATAATTGATGATCCAAAAAAAGAAATGGAAGCAGCCCTTAGCGCAATGGCCGCTGGAGCCACGAGTTTTTCAAAAATGTAAAACAATCCCACCAACAGAAACCTGCTTCGGTGGGTTTTCTGTTTATGAAATATATAGTGATTAGCCCCATAGGGTAACTAGGAAAAATTTGGTAATTATAATTTTTCCTTTATATTAAGCAACTCATTTTATTGGGTTGTTTTTTGTAATCCAATATGATTTCAGAACTTTTTATGATAAAATCAAAATATAAAAAATAAGTAAAATAAAATGAATGATTTTGTTATTCATGCCTGCGAGCAAGTACTGCGATTTACACAAATAGATAAGTGGGATGATTTATCCGAGGAATTGAAGGTTCAGCTTAGTTTTAATATGGGGGTAGTGGCTCTCGGCCTAAGTCTAACTAAACAAGAAGGATTTCAAGCTCTTGCCAACGCACGCAGTGGACTTGTGTCAATGCAAGAATTTCGAGAACATTTAAGGTCTTTGATTGTTTCCCACAAAGTCAAAGTGGACGAGGCAAATATTGTTAAAACGTTTTAGATATCATAAAGCCAAAAGCCTCCCTATTTGCTTTATCACAATATTAACATCCACCTCCCCTTACTGAATAGATGAAATTGAGACAAGGAGACGTAAAAGCGTCTTCTTTTTTTATGTAAAAACTTTCCAGTGACTCGAAAGTAAATTAGTTGGGGACCATCCTCGACTAGGTTTTACTTTGCAATTATTCGAACACTTTTTTGTATTAATCGATATAATCATTAAATATTTTTTTATGGCAAAATATGTAGACGGTTTTGTACTCGTAGTTCCAAAAGACAAATCCGAAGAATACAAGAAAATGGCAAAGGAAGGTCGCGATGCATGGATGAAGCATGGCGCACTTGGGTATTATGAATGCCGAGGCGATGACCTTGCCCCACAGGAGATGGGTGACGAGAAAGCACGTGCATTTCCTGAAATGACTGGAGCAACAAATGAGGACACCGTTTGGTTTTCTTTCATAATCTTTAAATCCAAAAAACATCGAGACGAGGTTAATGCCAAGGTAATAGAAGAAATGAGCAAGCAAGCAGAAGGAAACAAAGACGTATTCATGCCTTTTGACATGAAGCAAATGGCTTACGGCGGTTTTCAAGTTGAAGTAGAAGGATAAAAAGGATTGACTCAAAATCACGAAACCGCTCTCGGTAATGAGGGCGGTTGCTAGTTTATATTATCTTTGTTTTTTAACTTTAATATCTAGTAAGTGGCTTTTAAAAAATATGAACAAACCCACAATCACGGGACGAATCAATGCAATAGCCCTTAAGTTGCTTGAGCAAAATCAAGCTGGTCTGCGTTGGTCGGAACTGGTCTTGAAAATCAAACAAGCAGAACCTGGTTTTCATCCAAAAACAATCAACGGGTGTGTTTGGAAAATTGTTGAAAAATTTCCCGACAAGGTTTATAAGCCCTCCAAAGGACTTTTCCGTTTGCTGAAATACAACTCTGCCAAAAAATGACAAGAAGCTAAGAATCTGTCTAGTACCACTATGGGAAATGATAATCGCGTAGATGAATTTATCACAAATCCCAAAAAGGCCCTGTTTGTTTTGGCTGGGCCACATGACCTGTTCAGTCTGCCTATAGTATTTTTGACACGGCTTTTGTGGATCGGTTAGCCATCGCAACAATTCGTTGATTCTTTTTATTATATTTAAGTGGCATAAAATATATCAGTCAGAGGAAATAAAATACTTTACAAATAGCACACATGTGCTATTTTCTTATATCGCAGTTATTTGAAAAAGGAGATTGGAATAAATGGAAAATACAATCTCCCAAAAAAAATAGCGGAAGTAGTCCCGATACACTTATTTTATAAATCATTCTAACTGAAGGAGAAAACTAATGAAGAAACAAGCAATAAAAATGATGATTTGCGGAATTGTCGGAATTGGCCTTTCTGTTTTTGGGGGACTGTGTGTTCATGGTTGTATGAAACAAAGCACAGCAAACACCTCGGTGTTCGGAATCCCCATATTTATTTGGGGTATCATGGGGTATGGTACATTCGTAATTTCATACTACCTACTACATCTGTTATGGCAGAAATTCCAGTTCCTCGTGCCACTGTTTTTTCTGATTGCTTTATCTTGTGGTACCGCAACGGCAATCAGTGTTTCAATCAAAATCGGCATCTTATGCCCTTTCTGTTTTATGGCATGGGTGCTAAATATATTCATATGCACAAATCTTGTGCATCAATTATTTTCCATCCGACACAATCAAGCATAAACTGCTTCAGCGGATTGTCGGCAAACTCAATTAAAGACATCATTTAAAAAAACAAGAAAAGGGGGTTCACCACAACAGGTGCGCCTCTTTTTTATTATAAATTACCGATTACTGACTGCCCGTGCAAACATTTTGTACATTTCTACTTAAATGTTTTATTATTATATAGAAAAAACTCCTAAATGGTTTTTGTATTTTGAAAAAATAATATCACAAATGAGAGGTAGAAAATATGGGAATTAGGAACAAGAGAGGAATTAAACTCTTTGAGGAATCTGGAGCATTAATAAATGGCCATTTCAGACTGCAAGGAGGCAGGGATAGTTTGTGTTATGTAGCAAAAGAATTGCTCTGCGAACAATCCATGATAGAAATCTGCAATGGAATCGCTGAAGATTTTATGCCCCTTACAATTGACACTGTTGTGGGACCGGAAAATGGTGCAGTAAAATACGCCGAATACACAACCATGCATCTTGCTAGAATATCCAAAAGACCAATAGCAATGGTGCGAGCAAGAAAAGTCCCTGATGGTAAAAAACTTTTCTACATCGCAGACGAAGACATGCAACACATTGTCAACAAAAAAATCCTTGTTGTCGAAGATGTTTTTACAACGGGTGAAAATGCAGCCAAAGTGATTGCTTTGATTCGTAGTTGCAATGGTATTGTTATCGGCGTTGGAGGAGTTTGGAACAGAGGGAATGTCACTGCAAGGGATTTAGGAGTGGATATTTTCATTTCTCAGATTAACGAACAATACCCCTCCTATGAGCCAGGTGAACCATGCCCCGGATGCAGAGAAAAAATTCCCTACAACATGGAATGGGGACACGGAAAAAATCTCGTCGGCAAACATCCGTTAGCGACAAGATAATTTTAAAAAAACATAGAGCAATAAAACCCACCAACGGAAAAACTGCGTTGGTGGGTTCTACTTTTACGTGACAAGAATCCGCCTATGCCCTCAAAAACTTTTTGACAGAACTTTCCAGGTGGTGTACTATTCTAATATAAATTAGAATAGTTTTTTTATTATGAAATTCAAATGTTGCACTAAAAATTCAGACGAAGAAAAACTGGTCAGCAAAACCTATGAATTCCT
>DCVH01000041.1:5891-15210 GCA_002327335.1 Patescibacteria group bacterium UBA2193 | reverse complement strand
TAAATTTAATTTTGATTTTAGAAACATTCTGAAATAATTTTTAATTTTTGTAATTTTTGTAATTTTTGAATAAGCCTTAAATCAAAATTTTTAAACGGATAATATACCAATGAATTTAGAAATTAAAAAATTTAGGGTTTATTTAAAAATTTAAAAATTACAAAATTAAAAATTTATTTTATACTTTACACCAAACACTCCTCAAAAGGATTGTTTTGATATTCAGATTTTAACATAAAAATTAAAACGAAACAAATCTTTTTTATTTTTTGAAAAAAGAAAAATTGCCAAGAAAAAATATCTTAGCAATTCAACAAAATAATATTGGAAATTTTTCTATTGTGTTAATTCTCCGTTAAAAAGACTGCTTTCAAATTCCTTATTTAACGCCTCTTCCCAGCGGAAAAACATTGGGTCATTGTAATTTGGCAATTCCGGTCCAAGAGGAAAATCCTTGTTCACATAATATAAAATAGAATGTTTTTCGGGGTTGACTTGTTGACGCATTTCAGATGCCTTGTATTTATCAATCTTGTCTCCTGAAATTTTCTTGCCGGAAGTCACTTTGTAGTATTCAATTTCCCCTGATATTCTTCCTGTTATCATCGGCTTGGAAGACACAATTTTTTCATAAGAACCAAATTCTTCTTTTGGCAAAAAAGCCAGCTCCTTATCCAGAAAATTTCGCCAAAGAGGCGCAGCAACAAAAATTCCATCGGAACCATACTTCATCGGAACATTGTCATTGTTGCCAACCCAAACGCCAACAGCGATATTCGGCGTATATCCAATTGTCCAAGCATCTCGAAATTCTTGAGTGGTTCCGGTTTTCGCTGCCACCTGTCGATCCTTGAAAGCGAGCGGGGTCGCACTTCCAAAAACCGCCGATCTCGCTGTGTTGTCTGAAAGAATCGAGCTTATTTTTCTAGCAATTTGCTTATTAAGAACATTTTCATTTTGTGGAACATTTTCTCTTACAATCTTCCCATCTTGATCGATAATTTTCCGAATAACCGTCGATGAATTCTTCACTCCGTCATTAGCAAAAACTGAAAAAGCCGAGGTCATGTCAAGAAGCTTCACCTCGCCCCCTCCGAGAACGAGAGAAAGACCAAAACGTTTTCTGTTGCCAAGCGTTGAAATGCCAAGACGCTCCGCAAAACTGATCGTTTCATCTATCCCTGCCAAATAAAGCGTTTCAACTGCCGGAATATTAAGTGAGGTTGCCAAAGCTTGTCGCATTGAAACAAGTCCTCGAAATTTTCCATCATAATTATTTGGCATATAATTTTTTCCGGAACCATCCGGACCAAAGTTTATTGGCACGTCCCAAAGAAGAGTTTCTGGCTGATATCCTTTTTCAAAAGCTTTTGCATAAGCCAAAGGCTTGAATGATGAACCTGGTTGTCGAGAGCTGACCGCAACATTCACCTGTCCATCAATGGTTGTATCAAAATAATCCCGGCTCCCCACCATTGCCAAGACTTCCCCGTTCTTTGGATTCATAGCAACAAGCGCCGCATTGCTTGCTCCATATTCCTTATTCCTCTCAACTCCCTGACGCACTGATTCCTCTGCTCTTTTTTGCATGTCATAATCAAGGGTTGTGTAAATTTTCAATCCTTCTGTTTCAAGAATGGAATCTCCATATTCTTTTTCAAGAAGCTCTTTGACATAGAAAACAAAATGAGGCGCTTCAATATTTTTTTTCGGAGAAACGATTTTGCTGATCGTGTTGGCATCAAAAGCCTCCACCATCATTTTTTCATCAACCACTCCGAGTTTTTCAATTTGCTCAAGAATCGTTTTTTGTCTTTCTATTAAATTTTCTTTGTTATTTCCAAAAGGAGAATAGAATGTTGTAGCTTTGGGAAGTGCAGCCAGAAGCGCGGCTTCGTCCAAAGTCAAATCAACAGCATCTTTTCCAAAAAAAGTTTGCGAAGCCGACTGAATCCCATAGGCGTTTGAACCATAGGGAATTTGATTTAAATAGAAATCAAGAATTTCATCTTTGCTGAATTTTATTTCCAACTTGAATGCAATGATTGTTTCTAGAAATTTTCTTTTCAAGTTTTTAGTTCGATCCAAAAAAACATTCCTCGCCAATTGCTGAGTAATCGTTGAACCTCCTTGTTGGAATTGACTATTTCGGATGTTAATCTCCAGTGCTCGCAAGATTGAAGGGATGTCAACTCCGTGATGTTCATAGAAAGAAGCGTCTTCTGCTGCAATTGTAGCAACTCGAACAACATCAGGAATTTGATCATGGGAAAGAATTTTTCTGTTTTCCTCTCCATAAATTTCATAGAGCACATGATTCCCTGTTCTGTCATAGATAACCGTCGTTCCTTTGGACATTCTGCTTGGCAATTCTTTGGCTTTGGGGGCAATAAAAAAATAGGCGTAACAAAAAAAGACAACTGCTAGAAAAGCAATTGCCAGAAAAGCAAAAAAGGTCCATCGAAAAAAAGCCTTGGCGAAGAAAATTAAATCTTTGCTTTTTTGCACTTCTTTTATTTTTTCCTTATTTTTCATCTATTATTACAAGACTTATGTTTTAGATATTAGAGCGTTGTTTACATTTTTATAAACTTCTTTTTCGATTGTCATTCCTGCACCCGCCTTCGCGAGCATAAACTCCGGCAGGAATCTATTAGGAGAATAATGTTGATATGATTTTTTACTTTATACAAGCAATTAATTGTCATCTGACTAATGGATTCCCTGCCTACCGGCAGGCAGGCGCACTAAGCTTGTGCTCAACTTGATTGGGTATGCGGAATGACAATGGAAAGAAATTATCAAGGAAAATTTCAAAAGTATAAACAATGCTAATAAATTTTAAAACTACGCCGTTTAAATAATACATTATTTTAAAAATCAATTTATCTTAAATTAATCTATTTTCAAAATAAAATCAATAAAAAAACAATTTTTTTTATTAACTTCCGTTTAAAATCATTGATTCTAGATTACTACAATATTTTCTCGAAAAAAATTTGACAACGCTCAGGAATAGAATAAAATAACAAGTAATAAAGAAGTTCCCGGAACGAACAGAAAATGACAGAAAAGCCTTTATTCTTAATCATTTTATATGAAAATCAATAGCAGTTATTACTGTATTGTTGATGAAAACAACAAGCCTGATTATCGTTACCTTTTCGAGAGCTCCCAAGAAGCAAAAAAGAAAATAAAACAAATAAAAAATTCAACAAGGGGGGAGACAGTCCTTTTTAGTAAAAGGAAAAAGGATTATTTCGTTGATGGCATAAAAAAAGATTTCTTGAATCCCTACCGCCGACTAACCATTAAAAGGGGTTGTTGGACAGGACTTCGAGTGCAAAAGCTAAATACACTTGGAGGAATCAAGCCAGAAAAACTTTTCAAAACCGTTATCCGAAATGAAGAAAATCGGCTTTCCTATTCTCAACATATCAACAGGGAAATAAAACTTCCAACGCCGAATTTTGATTTTCCAAAATTCCCAGAATTTTCATCTTCCCTTTGGTCTTTCGATTGGCAAAATTCTTTTTTGAGAACAAAAACTTTCGTCGGTGCCGTTTCTTTGGTGTTTATTGCAACAATTTTTTCAGTCGTGCTCATTCAAAAAAATTCTGCTGAAAAAATCGCCCAAGAAATTGTCAAAAGCGAAAAAGCTTCAATCCAACTTGCCACTGAAACAAAAGTTCTTGGAGAAAAAAATGAGGAACTTGCTGAGCAGTTTGATGAAAAACTTAACAATTTTGTTCTTGAGGCTCTTCAAAATTTTGAAAACGTCAAACAAGAAGAGTTGGAGGGAGAAATTGCAAAAATTGTTGCCGGATCTCCAATGGAAAAAATGACTCCATACATCGCCAAACAAGATCGAACAGTCGCCGCTTTTCTTGTTGGAATCGCCAAAAAAGAAAGCAACTTCGGACGTCGTGTTCCTGTTTTGAATGGCGAAGACTGCTTCAATTATTGGGGATACCGAGGAATCAGAGACCGCATGGGAACTGGTGGACACACTTGCTTTGACAGCCCAGAAGACGCTGTTCAAACTGTTGCCGGAAGACTTCAAGATCTTGTTCAAGCCGACATCGACACTCCACAAGAAATGGTTATCTGGAAATGTGGCTCAAGCTGTGACGGACACGCTCCGGGAAGTGTCCAGAAATGGATCAATGACGTTGACATCTATTTTGGCGAACTAAACAAAAACGCCTCCTGAGAATCTGTCTGATCATCTGAAATTCAACTAAAATTACAAAAAACTGTCTCAATGTGAGACAGTTTTTACTACTCAAAATACACAGGAACTAGAAATGCAAACTTGCCGCACCAAGTTGATTTGCTTTTCTGCCTAAACCAGAAACCAAAAATTTATATTTACCTTTTTTATTAAAAACATTTTTCTTCGCTATCCCAATAACTTTTTTCATAAAATCTTTTCTCTGTGAAAGCCCGCCACCAAAGATTATTTTTTCCGGATCAAAAATATTAATCAAATTAGAAACTCCCATCCCCAGACAATCTTCAATTTCCCTTATTAATTCAGCTGATTCGACATCTCCTTTTTTTTGAAGATCAAAAATTTCTTCTGATGTCTTTTTGTTTTTGGTTTTTAGAAAATAGACATTCTCAAGTCCGCTTCCGGAAGCAATTTCCCTCCAATCAAACCACCTTTCTTCTTTTTTTATCTTAACAAAACTCACTTCCATCGCCGACTTGTTTTGCCCCCTTAAAATCTCCCCTTCCTGCGTTATGAACCCACCACCGATTTCAGTCCCCAATGTCAAAGTTAAAATACTAGAAGATTCACCTTTTCCGAATAAATACTCCCCTCTTGCAAAACAAGCACCATCGTTTTCAATCTCAACTGGAAAGCCAGCTTTTTGAAGAAAATCAAAAGAAAAATTTTCTCTTCCATAAATAGATTTGGCCTGGGAGACAATTTTTCTTTTGCTATCAACAATTTTTGCCGTTGACACAGCAACCTTTTTTGTTTTGAATATTTTTTTATATTCTCTGCTTTTTTCTAAAAATATTTTTTCAATCTCTTTGCTGTTCTTCGGATTTTTCTGCTCAAAATAATCGAGAAATTTGTAATCTTTTTTTCGAAACTCAATAACCCCTCCGGAGATATTTGTACCTCCAACATCAAAAGTAATTATTCTTTTTTTAATACCAATCATAAGTTTATTTTAAGATTAAATCCTATTTTAACACTTCTTTTGCAACTTCCCACATTCGATCATCTCCCTTGACCGTCTTCAGCCAATACCACCACTCCACTCCCCAAAGATAACAAGTATCAAAATTTGTTTTTTGCGCATAAACAATGATTTCTTTGAAAATTTCGGGGTTCATTGATTTATATTGTTCCTCCAATGACATGTGAAGAATCCATCCTGGCCCCCACGGCTCTGCTTGAAGCTCTGAAATGATTACATTTTCTTGATCAGAAAAATATTTGATAATCAAGGCCTTAATTCTAAAAAAATTCGGTCCGACCGGATAGGTCACATACCCAAATGGCTCCTTGTAGATTGTTCGATAAAGAGTTGTCCCAAAAACATCCGCTCTTTTCGCCGCCTCATGCCACCAACTCAACTCTCCGCTATCGGTCACAATAATTTCACGAGTTGGATCAAGTTTTTTCACTTGAGCAATTTCTCGATCAATCAAATCACCATCAATTGCCCCAGCAGGACATTCCCCAAAAAAAGGCAAAAATGGTTCATTTTCAACTTGCCAATAAGAAATATTCTCATAAGCTCTATAACGTTCAATAAGAACTTTTTCATATTCCAACAACTTTTCTTCACGCTCTTCCTTGTTTTCCACATAAAACTCAGGAATGAAGCATTCCGGCCAACGCGGAGCCTTAATTCCAAAAGCCAAAACCACATCCACGTCTCTTTTTTGTGCTTCTTCGATCTGAAAATCAAGATTTGAAAAATCAAATTCCCCCGGTCTTTTTTCAATATCATTCCAATATGCCCCTAGACGCACATTTTTAATTCCAAGCTCATCAAGAATTTCCACATAAGCTTTTTTCCAATCCAATTCCAAGCTTCTAGCATGATGATCAACAAATGAAATTCCCATTTTCATATCTTCATTCTTGTTTGTGACTGGCCAATTGAAAATAATTCCAACAATAATCACTAAGGAAATTAGAAAGAGCAAAATATACCAAACAATTTTAAGGACTAATTTAATGATAAACATTTTTTTAATTAACACTTATTAAAATAACTCCCCATAAAACCAACAAGACTCCTAAAATTTTTAAAATGATATTTTTAAAAGTTAAATTTTCTCTTAGAGATTTGATATAAAAACCAAAAATAATAACCAAAACAAAAGTAAAAAGATATTGAACTGAGACCAAAGCATTCACCATCGTAACACTTCCCAAAGAAATGGCATAATAAACCAGAAAAGTTCCAATTCCAGCAATCGTTTTTGCACCAAAAATCGCAAGCATATCGAGACTTTTCTTTTTTTGTCCTTTTTTTGTTTTGCTTTTCAACAAAACAACTCGCTTGCCATCAATCGGAATAATGAGAAAAAACAAGGCTGCCAAAAACATTCCGGCCCTGCTATAGAAATAACCACTTACAAAATTCTGACTATCATAAACGTATTTCAAAAAAATCAAAGAAAAAGCTATTAAAACTCCAGCCGCAATAACATATTCAGAAGTTTTAAAAAATTTGTTTTTATAAAACTGATAAGAAATTAAAATCCCTCCGATAATCAACAGAACCACGCCCAACAAATCCCCAACATCATGCTTTTCGTCAATTAAAAAACTTCCTAAAATATAACTGGAAATTGTAACAACCGCTCCAAAAAGCACATACACTCTGGACGCAGCAGAAAATTGGAGAGAGCGATAAAGAAAATTCAAACCTACAAAAAAAATAATTCCCGAAATAAGTGCTATGGAGAAAATCCCAAAACCAGACCATTGCAATCGCCATTTTTCATCAAAAAATCCGCCCAGGGCGACGAGGAATCCAACCGCCGAAAGAAGTCCGACATAAACGGAATAAGATTTCCAACTTTTGATTCTCCCCGTAAGCAAAACTTTGCTAATAACTGCCTCCGCTGCTAATAAAAAATAACCCGCGATAGCAAAAAAAATCCAATTCACTTTTTATAAATAAAAATTACAACTCAAATACAAACCATGTAATTTGTCATTCCCGCGAAGGCGGGAATCCATTAGTCAGATATTCATCAATTAACAATCAATACAAGCTTCATCGAATTATTTAATTAACTTTTTCCGAATAATATCCCGATAAGCATGATAAGACTTCCTCGGCTTTCTTTCCATTGATTCAAAATCAACCTCGCAAAGCCCAAATTTTTTCGAAAATCCCTCGCACCATTCAAAATTATCGAGCAAAGACCAATAAAAATATCCTCTGACATCCGCACCTTCACTGATGGCATTTTGAATCGCCTTCACGTGACTTTCGATAAACTTTTTTCTGTGCAAATCCTCTCCATCTGCTATTCCATTTTCAAAAATATAGATTGGTTTTTTGTATTTTCTCCAAGCATTTTTAATAAGCTCTTGAAGTCCATCGGGGTGAATTCCCCAGCCCATTTCCGTTGTTATCCCGTCCGGTTTAATCATTTTAACAAAAGGAGGAATCAGGTTAATCGAAAGTCCAAAATAATAATTTATTCCAACAAAATCAAATTTTCCTTCCAGTTTATTAAAAAATTTCCAATTATAAAAATCTTCAACTCGCTCCACAATCCTCTTGAAAAACTTATTTCCAGAACTCCACCTAAAATCATTACAAAACTGCGTTATTCCTACCGGCAAATTTGGATTTCTTTTTTTCACCAAATCAAAACATCTTTTGTGCCCTTCAATAAGGTTTTTACGAGCCTCGAGAAAAAGGATTGGGTTATGTTTTCCAGGAGGAAAAACACCTGCCAAATAACCCTTATTAAGAATTAATCTCGGTTCATTAATCGTTAGAAGAATATCCATCTCATCACCAAGAAAATCAATCACTTTTTGACAATATCTTGAAAAAATTTCCGGACTCTGCGGATGGTGCCAACCATACTTTTGAGAAAACCAAATTGGCAAAGTCCAATGAAAAAGTGTCACAGCTCTTTTCATGCCTCTTTTTTCCAAATCAATAAGCACTTTTTTGTAATGACCAAGCGCTTCTTCGGAAAACACTCCTTCTTCCGGCTCGATTCTGGACCATTCCAAGGACAATCGAAAGGAGTTGCACCCCAAATCTTCTGCTAATTTATGATCAACGATATATCGATTCCAACTATCGCAAGCCCACCCCGACTTTTCTTTGGTTTTTCCTTTTTGCTCCCATTCCCACCAATCATTATTAGAATTATTTCCTTCAACTTGATGAGAAGAACAGGCCACGCCCCACAAAAAATTTTCAGGAAAATCTTTTTTCATTTTAAAACATTAGAGGTTACGATCGTTTTTTTGAATAGACCACTAGTCAATCACCTCAAAAAATCTCAAAGAATCACCAAATATTTCAACAATTTTCCGCGCCTCTTCTTTTGAAACATCAAACCCACCATCCTGCACCACTTTATTTTTTATTTTATTTGCCTCTTTCACTTGTTCCAAATTTCTTAACTGAACATCAATCATTCCGTTAAGCTTGTCACCAAGAGTGTCCCCGGAATACTGACTAATTTTCAAAATTTCATCAAGCATTTGAGCCGATTCCAATATCGCAATTTTAAAATTCATAGAATCTTCCGTCATAATCAATGACTGAACCCGATCCCATCTCTTCTGAAATTTGCCCTTAGTAACACTTGGAAATTCTTGCCCGGCCACCAAAACAACCCAATAAGTTTTCCCAATTCTGAATAAAACTCCCAACAAAACAATCACAATCACAACAACATAAAACCCAAGCAAAGCTTTTATCGATCGAAAAATAAACGACTGCTCAAGAAAACTATTCATTTTTTCCAATACTTCAACAATTTCCATTTTTATTTTCTAAAATTTTTTAGAGATCCCCGAGTTTTCTCTATTATACCATAAAAACAAAAAATAATCCATAAATAAATGTTTATGCGGAAGAGAAAGGATTTCTTTTCACTTCCTTCAAATCCTCTGAATAAATAAAATATCTTCCAAATAAATTGAAAGATATTAAATCCCACTTTCGCAAACTACTAGCGGACTATGTCCGCCGTAGCCCGCTTCAGCGGGCGAAGGCGGAGGAGAGAGGATTTGAACCCCTGGTACCAGTGAAGGTACTCCAGTTTTCAAGACTGGTGCATTCAACCGCTCTGCCACTCCTCC
>DCVH01000041.1:0-5857 GCA_002327335.1 Patescibacteria group bacterium UBA2193 | reverse complement strand
GATACTAGCAGAAGAATTTTGTTTTGTGAAGGGCTTAATGCTAATTTTATAATTCTTAACTTTTAATGTTTCAAAGTTAAAAAATATATCTTCTTAATTGTATTATTTTATGCTAAAATACTTTTATCAATTAAAATAAACATTATGAATATTGGCTGTCACGTTTCAATTGCTGGCGGAATATTCAATGCTCCTGAAAGAGCGGCTGATTTGGGCTGTGAGTGTTTCCAAGTTTTTTCTCGTTCTCCGCAAGGAGGCAAGGCTCCAGAGCTTACACCAGAAATTATCAAAGAATTCAAACTAAAAATTAAAAGCCACCGACTAAAAGCTGTCTACATTCACACTCCTTATTACATAAACTTTGCTTCAGAAAATAATCGCATNNGCAAAATTCGTGATGACTCACCTTGGCACCGCCAAAGATTTGGGACAAAAAGAATCAATCAAAAAAACAATCGAGATGCTTCAAAAAACATTGGACGGATATAAAGGAAAAACTAAACTGATTTTAGAAAACAGTGCTGGTGCAGGAGAAATTATCGGCGATGACTTATCAGAGCTTTCGGAAATTATCAAAGGAACAAATTCCAAGGCAATCGCCGGAATCTGTCTTGATACCCAACACTCTTTTGCTTCTGGCTATGATTGGCGTGATTTCAAAAAAACCCTAACAAAAATTGACAAGGAAATAGGATTGGAAAATATTAAATTATTCCATGCCAACGACAGCCTCACCGAATGTGGATCAAACAAAGACCGCCACGCTCACATCGGCGAAGGATTAATTGGAGAAAACGCATTCAAAAACATCGCCGCCTTTGCCAAAAAAAATGAAATTGATATGATCCTTGAAACGAAACATGAAAAAGTAACAAAAGACATTGAATTATTAAAATCTTTTCGCGAAAAATAAGAATCTTTTAAAAAATGAATCCAACCATCAAACGATTAACTTATGCCTGTATAGATGACATTCTTGCAATTCAGGCAAATGTTTATATCTCAGAATATCACGAAAAAAAAGAAACATTTGCAAATATAATAAAAGTTTTTCCGGAAGGCTGTCTCGGAATTTCAAACAAAAATATTCTTTGTGGTTACTTTTTTTTCATCCCTATTTCAAAGGATTGTTCAAACCACTTAACCACAAATTAGCCATCCTTGAAACAGAGAATTGCATACACCTTCATGACATTGCCCATTCACCCAGATCATCAAAGGAAAGGCTACCCAAAAATTCTCTTGCGTGAAGCCGACAAACAAACTAAAAACAAAAACTTTCTCTCCAATCACTCGTTTCCGTTCAAAACAGTCTTTCCTTCTGGCAAAAAAACGGTTTCAATCTAATTTGCAAAGTTCAATACGGCAAAAACCAATCCGCTCATTATATGGAAAAAGTGCTTTTAAAATAAAAATCAGCAGACGCCTATTATTTCAAGTTTATCAATTATTGTTTATCCGAAGATATTTAAATATTTTTTTCATAACTAATGATATCTTTTGTTAATCAAATTTGAAAATTTTTAATTTTTAGAACATTTATTTTTCTAGGAAATTACCAATGTCCTTAATGAAAACTGCTTTGTTCTAAGATGCTATACATATTCTTTTACTAGTCTCTCATTAGCCACATCTCTATATTTTTGTATTTTCCTTTTGTTAAAAGATACAAAATAAATTGAAACCAACACAAAAAATCTTTCCACTATAGCTTTCCGCTTACTAAATTTTGGTAATTCAAGATGATTGTTAATTTTAGTTGATTCGCCAATATCTTTTTTGAAACAATCGATAATATTATTTACAAGCTCCTTATTTTCTGAATAGATATTTTGCTCATTTAATCCTTTAAAAAAGCTATTAGCACTATGAAAATTAGCAGCTCCAATGATAACTTTTTTTGTATTTACCATCCCCTTTGTATGAATCATATCATCTGACAAAAATACAGCCACGTTATCTTTTTTCAACTTTAAGAGTTTTGATAGAAATAGCATATTTGTATGATGATTAGTATCAGCTTCTTTGGAAGTTAAAATAGTCACCTCGACTCCTCTTTTTATAGCTTTTTTTATAATAGGAAAAAACCACATTCCAAAATACGACATTTCAATTAAAAGTTTTTCTTTTTCTTTTAGATCATCTATAAAATCTTTCATATAATGATATATGGATTTGTCTTTCGAAAAAATATTATGCAAAAAAATCACATCTTGGTTTTCATGAACCTCTTTTTCTCCATTTATTTTTCTAATGATATTTTCTGTAACTTTTTGATTTTTTATTTTAATATTATAATCTTTCCATATAGTATAGTCATTTGAAATACATTGCCCTCCAACATAGGAGATATCATCAACAACCAAAAGTTTTCCATGATTAAAAAGAGGAAAATTATCAATAAAAATATTCTTATGCTTGCCCATGCTGTCTAAGACGATATTAGGCTTAATTTCTGGACGTGATTTCTTACCATAAATATGATATGCCACATTATTGAAAAATTTGGCTGACATCATAAGCGGTCCACCCTCTTCTAGGTCAGATTTTTTCAGAAAAAAAGGAATTCTGCCTGGGGTGTGCTCAAATACAGACCCTGAAAGATCCTTGCGAATATACACTTTCACGCCTCTTTCTGCTACAGAAAAAACAGCCTGTGCTAATTTATTACCAATCTCATCATTAATCCAAATATACGCATCTATAATAATTCGCTCTTTGGCCTTAGAAAATTCATCTATAATATCTGGATATAAAGTTGTTCTATTGAGTATGTGATACATTTTTTTATTTATTAATAATTAGACTTCCAATCGTATCGCTAAATCTCACTTTCTTCTTTAGTAAATTCTCTTTAAATTCAATTTTTCCAGAGAATAGGGCCACGACCGATGAACCAAAATTAAAACATCCAATATCCTCTCCCTTTTTAAAAAATATCGGTTTTGTATATTTATATAAAGTTGGGCTATTTTTTTTAGCTGAATTTGTTTGCAATTTCGACTCTTTGAAAATTTTTATATTCCCCACGCCGAAAGCTCCAACAAAAATCAAGTAGCATAATTGGTTGCCACCGATAACACATTCCATCACAACCCTCTCATTAATAGAAAAAACTTTTTTCTTTCTGGCAACAGATTCTCTAACAGAAAAAAGGTCACCGGGAACATGAACTATATTTTGAAGATAAAAATCTATTGGAGCATGAAAATGATGATAATCTCTTGGAGAAAGATAAAAATTTATAAATTTACCCATCTGCATTATTCTCAAATTTTCATCATTGATATTAGAAGTTAATAAATCCTTAATGCTATATGTTATGCCTTTTATTTTTAATAGATTACCATTTTCAATATCACCATATTGAACAATCTTAGAATCAGCTGGCGAGATAACATCTCCAGAAACTTCAGAAAAAATTCTTTGTTTTTTCAAATTTCTAGTAAAAATTTCTTGTAAAGATGTGTAGCTACTTATCTCATTAAATTCCGACAAATCTATCTTGGACAATCTTATGAATAATCTATTTAAACTTAGCTGAATAGCCTTAGGAAAACTAACACTAAAAACCTTGCCGATTATCCTAGAGATAAATCTTTTCATAATAGCGATATTAATTTATATTATCCAGATGTTACTATTTTATCACACAATACCCAAACCGTCTTTGCCAATTAAATTTTAACCTCTCTATAAAAAAATACTCTTTGAAGCTGATATAAGTCTTTAAAAAAGAAAAGCTGGCATACATATCTTTTAAGGGATATACTAAATTAATCACTGTAAGTGAAAAACGTAAGATGTTCTAAAAAAATTTTGAGGTTAATTGGAAAATATTGAAAAAATAGATTAAAATAACCATATGAAAATCGCCATCACTTCCGACATTCATAATAACGAGACCAATCTCAAAAAAGTTTTGAGATATCTTGAAGACGAAAAAATAGAAATGATTATTTGTTGTGGGGATTTGGCATCCCTGGAAATAATGGATTTTTTGAATGACAATTTTTCCGGAACAATTCATTACACTTTTGGTAATGCTGATTATGATGACTTGCGAGACCTTGAATCACAAAAAAAATACAAAAATACTTTTATTTATAAAGATTTTGGCGAAACAACAATCTCCTCCTCCCCTGCCCGAAAAGAAGAGAAAAAAATCGCGTTTGTGCACTTTCCGAATGTCGCTAAAAAACTAGCCTCCACCGGAAAATATGATTTTGTTTTCTATGGACACACCCACAAACCATGGGAAGAAAAAATTGACAACTGCAAAATGCTCAACCCCGGCACTCTCGCCGGAGAAATTTATCCACCCACTTTCGCTGTATGGGAAACCGAAAATGATAAATTCAAATTGATAAGAATAGACAATCTTAACTAATTTTTAATTTTTGAATTATTAATTTTATAAATAAATCTAAATTTTTAATGTTTTAAAATTAAAGCATTATAAATTATTTTAAAAAATTATAAAATTAAAAATTATAAAATTTTATAATGTCCCAACAAACCCTCCTCAACAATCTAAACAAACAAATGCTCGCCTGCACTCAGTGTGCCCTGCGAAAAACTTGCAATCAGGTTGTTCCGGGAGAAGGGTCTGCTAATGCGGAAATTATGTTTATCGGAGAAGGCCCTGGAAAAAAAGAAGACGAACTCGGTCGTCCTTTCGTTGGTTCTGCTGGAAAATTCTTAAATGAACTGCTTGCTTCAATCAATCTCAAACGTGAAGACATCTATATTGCCAACACCGTGAAGTGCCGACCACCAAATAACCGCGACCCGCTTCCTGAAGAAAAAAAGATTTGCTGGCATTGGCTTGAAAAACAACTTGCAATAATTCAACCAAAAATAATCATCCCACTTGGTCGCCATAGTCTGGAACTTTTCATCCCAAACGCAAAAATATCCGAAGCTCACGGCCGAGCTTTCCGAAAACCATTTCCCCCTCTCAAACAAATTACAATCTTCCCCAGCTACCACCCCGCCGCCGCCCTCTATAATGGCAGTCTTCGCAAAACTCTTCTGGAAGACTTCAAAAAAATCCCAAAAGTTTTGGAATTAATATGTAAAATTTCTTAGTGTTGTTTACATTTTCGAATTTTTCATTGGCAATTCCTTTTTATTGTCATTCCGCATTTAGTGCGCCTGCCTGCCGGTAGGCAGGGAATCCATTAGTCAGATAACAAGAAATTGCATACCTAAAACAAAAAATCTATTAACATTATCATCCTAATAGATTCCTGCCTTGTGCCACCGCTAAAGCTAAGGCGACACGCGGTCGCAGGAATGACAATTAATAAAATAGACTAATGAAGTTTCTCAAAATAAAAAACAGACAACTTTTAGTTTGTCTGTTTTCAATAGAAGAAATATGATCTCTATTTTTCTCCAGCCCCTGAAATATCATCATCTAATGGTTTTTTATCAGTAAAACCTTCTACCGATTCAACAACCAATTCATCTACCTTGGAAGTCTTGGTTTTTTCAACATCCTCGGGCTCCCGATCTACTCCTCGAAAAACAGCAGCTCCACTATCTTGCTCGTCTGGAGTTTTTTCCTTTTCCAAGCCAGCCTTCAACAATTCTGCTTTTTTAAGACTCTCTTCTTCTTCTAAAAGTCTCTTTTCTTCAGCTTCTTTTTGTAGTTGCTCTTCTGATTTTTCTCCTTCTTCATTAAATTTAGCTGCCCTCCTTTGCGAATCAAAATAGTCCTCTTCAAAGCTTTCTCCCATATTTTTATTTTTAATTATTACATCAGTATTATATCACCAAAAAACAAAAAACGGAAAGATTTTCCTTCCGCTTCATTACACCAACTCCACTCAGATTCATTTGGCCATTCCAA
>DCVH01000022.1 GCA_002327335.1 Patescibacteria group bacterium UBA2193 | reverse complement strand
GTTCTTTGCCCAATTCGATAATGCTCTCCTGGAATTTGTTGAGAAGGGAAAAGAATTCCAACAGATTTTCCGATATCAATGAAAACATTCCGTCCTTCAATTCTTTGAATTGTTCCATTCACAACTTCCCCTTCCTTGTTCTTGTATTCATCATACATAGAATCCCGTTCCGCTTCTCTCAGCCTCTGAATGATAACCTGTTTGGCAGTCTGAGAGGCAACTCGGCCATAATCTCCTTTCGCTTCAAGATCAATTTCCAAAAAATCTCCCACACCGAATTTTTTGTTAATCTTTTTCGCGTCCTTGATCAAAATATCTCGATCAATATTAAATCTTGGCAAATGACCTTCACCTTCTTCAACTTCCATGTGAACTTGATGTTTTTCAACTTGTTCTTCGCTTTTCTTCGCCTTCATGAATCTTTCGGTCTCATCTTCCATTCTTTCCTCATCAATTTTTTCAAGATTTTCAAGATTTCGAACAGTTTCATCAACAACTTCCTTAATTTGCTTGAAATTGATTTCGCCCGATTCATCCTTAAAATGAGCCACAATTAATTGCCCTTTTTTGCCATAATCTTTTTTATAGGCAGCCGCTAGTGCCGCTTCAATTGTTTCCATCACTCGCTCTTTCTCAAGTCCTTTTTCTTCACAAATCTGAGCAATCGCACTTCCAAACTGCCCCATCGCCGAAGAATCCTTTATTAATTTCATACTTTTATATAGATTATTTAATTACTTTTTTGTCATCCTGAGCGAAACGAACGAGGAACGAGTGAGTGAAGTCGACCGCGTGTCGCCTTAGCTTTAGCGGTGGCACAAGGATCTGCATAGCGACAAACAGATTCTTTAGCTTCGCTCGCCCTCATTCCACCTGAGATCACTTCACTCAAAATAACGACTCTTTTAAAAAACAAATTCCCGTCTTTTGACCGGAATCACCCCACAACCCTTTAGAATCTGTCTAAAATCTCCTTTTTCTATTGCAAATTCCACATTTTGGCTGCAAATTATTCAAAACTCGTCAAAATAAAATCATTATTCTTCCTCGTTTTTCATAATTTTCGCTCAAAATCTGAAATTTTCACAACGAAAGAGAGATTTTAGACAGATTCTTATCTCATTACTCTTCTATGATAGCTCAAATTTCAGAAAAAGTCAAATATTGACGAAATTCGATGTTCTCGAAACTTTTTAACATTACAACGATTTAAGCTAATTTATAATTTCAAATTTTCCGCTTAATATCTCCTTTTTAGTTGCATTATCAGCCTTCGAAGTTTCTGACAATCTTTTCAAAAGATCTTTTCTTCTTGTTCCATCTGCCAAAACTACTTGTCCGTTTTTTTCAGCATAAAGCGGTTCGAGATAAAATTCAGTTTTATCTTTGGAAATCGAAACGGCCACTGCCAAGCGATTTTTCACATCTTCGGAGAAATATTGATCAAATACAAAATTCCCCAGAGAATAGAAGATTGCTTTATTTTTATAAATTTCCATCGGCTGAACGACATGAGGATGAGATCCAATGATTAAGTCTGCTCCGCCATCGATGAAAAGATGAGCCAAACTCCTTTGTTTTTCATTTTCTGTCAGTTGATATTCTTGCCCCCAATGAGCATAGACCACCACAAATTCGGCTTGCCTTTTTGCTTCTTTTATTTTCTCCACTGTTTTTTCAGCAGTTATTCCGGAAAAATCATTAAAACCAATAAACCCGATTTTTATTCCATTTACTTCTTTAATCAAAACATTATTTTCATCAGTGGGATCACCAAAATATTCTGTCCCAAAATTTTTCAAATTATTTTCCGTCTCAATGATTCCCTCTTTCCCGAAATTCAAACTGTGATTATTTCCAAGACTGACGATTCCAATATTATTTTCGGTTAAAAAAGTTTTTGTTTTCTCCGGTGAGAAAGTAAAAAGAAAATGATTCCGTTCTGTTTCTTTGGTGCCAACAGAAACCGAATTTTTGTCAGTAACCGTTCCTTCCAAATTCAAAATATTTTCATCCTGACTCCAAAAAAGTCTTTTCAATTTTTCGCTCATCCAAACTGCACCATTTTTCTCGGCCAAAACTCGATTAGTTCGATCCAACATCCAGTCCCCAAAAAACATCAGGTGCGCCGTTTTTTCTTTTTTCATTACTTCGTCTTGAGAAAAAAATCCGGTGACATAACTAGTGTTTTCTCCAATGAAATTTTTTCCATAAATATCTGAGGAGTTGGAGCTTCCGATTAATTCAAATTCCTTATGCCCCAAAAGTTCTGAATATTTCATCACTATCGCCAACCCCGGAGCGCAATCAGTATCCAGATTATGAATTTTATCATATTCACCATTTTCAATCACCTCTATTGCTTTTTGATCATGAAATTCAGAAATATTTTGTTCCAATTCGTGAGAAAAATCAGATGATAAAATCACAAGGGTTTTCTGAGGAAAATTTTCCGCCAAAACTTTGGCGAATTTTTCTGAAGCCTCCAAAGGAAAACCATCCTTAATCATAAGGGGAATTATTTTGACATCAGGGAAATGCTTTGCCACAAAAGGTAATAAATTTTCAATTCCATGCTCCCCCTGAAAAACTTTTTCATCAACATTAAATCCTTCCGTTTTCCTTATTTTTTCTATCCCCAAAAAATCTGCCTCGATTTTTCCATTTTTTGTTTCCCAATTTTTGTCAGAAGCGATTATCCAACCGTTTCCCAAATTGAAATGATTGGGGCTGATTAAAACAATTCTCTCAATTT
>DCVH01000047.1 GCA_002327335.1 Patescibacteria group bacterium UBA2193 | reverse complement strand
TTATTTGACACAAAAGAACTTTTGTGTTAGATTTTTAGTTCAAAAGATTGAGAGCTGTTTGAAGAAAGGATAAAAACCTTAAATTAAAAGAAAGGGGTCGTAAAATGTCAGAGCAAGATCGTGAATGTGGCTGTGGAAAAGGAGCTGGTTGTTGCCAATTGATTGGCAAAAACGGAGACGGAGAGGGAGCTGGTTGTGGGAGAAGAAACGAATCTTTTTCAGAGAAATTTGAGGCGTCGATAATCTCCGTTATGAGGGACGGGGAGTCTAAACCAGAAACCTTGTTTGATTTGCCTCAGGTACTAAAAGTTGTTCAGCCTGGGAAAAAGATAGAAGGGAAATTTCTCCGCTTCAAGATTCTTTCGGAGGATCTGGGGATTGGCGTTTTCATCACCGAAGAAAGAGCTCAGTGTGATGATGGCTATATTGAAGTGGAGGGGCGAGCTTATGCCTTTAAAGATTCTTGGGGTGACGTGCCTGTGCAAGTCGCACAATACAGCGAGAAAGTGAGAATGAAGGTCATTGATGAAAATTTTTTTATTTTCTCACTAAAGGAGGTAGAGCGAAAAAAGATAAAAATTTTCCAATATAGCAACGGGAATTTCTTTGAAGGGGATGTTGAAATTCCCGATTAATCGAACCGATGAAAATTCCAAAGCCCACCTTGTGTTAAAAAGCACAGATCAGGTGGGCTTTTGTTTTAATAGAAAATAAATGATATAATAGAAAAATAAGAGGTAAAAAATATTTTGAATAAAGAAAATAAAATAAAACCGCCTTCCCGGATCTGGCTTTTGGTTCAACCATTGGCAATCTTGGAATTGCTTTTTTTCTTTTTCTCCATGCCATTTCTTTTCTTTCGATATCCGCGAGGGAATGCTCCGATTTTAATTTTGCCTGGATTTCTTACTGGGGATTGGTATATGTGGCCGATGAAAATAATTTTGCGGATGAAAGGATATCGAGTTTATGGCTCAACATTTGGTTTGAGCATGGGATATCGAGGAAGAATCAATGATGGTCTTTTGAAAAGACTCAGAGAGATTAGTGAAAAAAACAATAATCAGAAGGTAGCGTTAATCGGTTTTAGTCTTGGCGGAATTTATGCCAGGAGTATTGCACAGACTTGCCCTGAATTAGTTAGTCAAGTTTTCACGCTCAGTTCGCCTTTCATGAAAATCAGCAATAGTATTAATATTCAAAATATCTATCGATTTATTTCCGGAAAAAGATTTGAAGAGGATATCAATTTGGAAATATCAGGAAGGATTAAAGAAAAACTTTCAATGCCGACTTTTTCAATTCATTCTGTTTTTGATGGGATTGTTTCTTCAGAAAGTTGCTTGGAAATGGAAGACGATAATACTTTTAATTACAAAGTTTTCAGCACACATTGCGGGTTGCCTCACAATTATTATGCAATTAAAATTATTTTAGAAAAATTAAGCATGTTAGAAAAATGACTCTAAAATCAAAAAAAGAAAAAAAACAAAACAATATTGACGCAAAAAAATTCTGGAAAAATCTTTGGGAATTACTTTCGCGTTCCAGAGGTGTGATCAAGAAATTATTTGCAGTGATTTTTGTGCTCGAAATTGTCAATTTGATTGGACCTTATCTATTGAAATTGATTATTGATCTCATTGAAAAATCCGGTTTTGAAAAAATAGGGACAATTTTTCTTTTGGTTTTATTGATTTTGATTGTTTATCAAATAATTTCTTTTATTGGCTATTTTTCGAACAGAATGATTTTTCGTGTTATCGCCGAGTCGGAATTGTACCTGGCAACCGATGCTCACAAGAAAATGATTCATTTGGGTTTGAATTATCATCAAAAGGAAAATACGGGGAATAAGGTTTCCAAAATTCTAAGAGGGGCTGATAAGATTACGGTTTTGTTATGGAATTTTTTTGGAGAAGTTGCCCCAACAATTTCTCAGTTATTTTTGACGATCATCATTTTGTTTGTGGTTGATTGGAGATTTGCGGTTATTGTTTCTTTTTTTGCGCCGGTTTTTATCATTATTACATTCAAACTTAATCAGAATATTTATCCAATTCGAAAAAAAAGATTCAATGATATGGAGGTGGCATCAGGAATGATGACGCAGTCTATTCTTAATATTAATACGGTTAAATCTTTTGTTCAGGAAGAGCGAGAAGTTCGTGATTTTTATAAAATAAGCAATTCGATCAAGCAAAGAATTCTTAGTGAATTTTATAAGATTCTCAATGTTGGAATCTTTCGTAATTTTGTGATAGATGCCGGGAGAGTGTCGATGCTTCTTTTCGGTGTTTTCTTGGTTTGGAAAGGTGGCATGACAATCGGAAGTTTGGTTTTCGTTGTAACAATTTCAGAAAAAGCGCTGATGTCTCTTTATCGGATTTCCAGGCTTTATGATCGAATCATGGAAAGCAGTGAAGCGGTGACGCGTTTACATGAACTTTCCAAGCAAGAGTCTGACATAAAAAATCCGAAAAATGGAATTAAACCTGATGATATTGAGGGAGTAATTGATTTCAGCAAAACTTCTTTTGCATACAAGGGAAGCGGAACAGAAGCGTTGAAAGATGTTGATTTACGAATTGCCGCCGGATGTGTAACCGCCCTAGTTGGTC
>DCVH01000042.1 GCA_002327335.1 Patescibacteria group bacterium UBA2193 | reverse complement strand
TGGGCGCTTTTACCTTTCTTGATTTTGGTTGTAATTAAGAGGAGGAGATATTAAATTATAGGACGGCGAGTATACGCACAGAATATAAAAATAAATTTCTAGTCTTATCTAAGATAATCTCAATAAACGCTTCTTATTAGATAGATCTCATTTTCCATTTTATTTATTGATACAGAATTACCCCAGTTTGGCTTGTTAGTTTTTAAATGACTTTTAACCCATTTCCAATCAAGAGTTCCGTCTAATTGCCATTGGTTATTTACATCTGAAATTTCATTAAATTGATCAGTGGTGTAAAAATGATAATTTATATATTGATCATCTTCAATTCTTTTGCTAATCCATTTATTTTTATTAGAAAATAATTTTCGATAATAATCATCAGATTCTGAAAAAGAAGAATCAACTTTGATGTTAATATTATACCGAGGGAAAGATTTATTAAAATAAGAATCTCCCGAGTCAATTAGCATATCTATGATTGTGTAATCTGTGAAATCCAATAAATCTTTTAACACATACTTATCTAAAATGTCTTTATTGTTATTAATTTTATCTTGAAAAGATTCATTGAAAACTTGTTTGTTAGTCTTTAATGAGTCGTCATTTTTTATGATAATTGGATTTTTGTTTGTTATAGTTATTGTTTTTCTTTCATTTGTATGATTTTCCCCTTTAATAGTAATGTTAATAGAAATGTCATTTTCTTGCTGGGTTAAATCTTCTTTTTTAATTTCAATCTCAAATTCTTCCCCTTTATAATTATTCGACAAGCTATAATTTGCAGTCCCTTTTTTTATTTGAGTCTCCATAGATCCAAAGCATTTTTCGGTATTTAGGATGGAAGCACATACATAATTTATCGAATATCCAACTTGATATTCAGGGTAATTTTTAAATTTATTAGTCATTACCTCTATAGGCTTGAAGCTTAACATCAGGGTATCATCCTCGATATTTTCAGTATAATAATTGAATTCAGTTTGATAATTTTTGTTTAGTTTTTTTTCAATAATTTTTCCCATGGGGTTATCCTTGACAATAGAATATTCCATGTCTGCTAAAACATAAAAGGGAGATATGTTTGAAAAAGTAATATAATTAGAATCTCTGTAATAAAATTGGCTGAATAAAAATAAGATAATGAAAATAATAATGTGTAATGTTAGAAAAACTGAAATATTTTTTAACATTGCTTTTCGGCAAAAAACAATTACAAAAAAAAGAGTGATAAGCAGAATAATAATAAATCCTCCAGTCAAGCTTCCACCACCGCCATTAAGAACGCCGCCAAGAGCAACAACAGTTAAGTAGAATCTGCATAGTAAAATCATCAGAACAGAAATCATTAAAATTCTTGTCCAGTAAATTTCTTCGAATAGTTTTATCTTCTTTTGCATTTTTATTTTTTTCAAACTATAAATCCAATTTTTCTTTTTACTTCATCCAATTTTTTCTTTGCTAGTGGTTGGACTTTCTCGGCTCCTTCGGCGAGAATTTCTAGAACTTTTTTGTCATCAAGTTTTGCCAGTCGTTCTTGAAAAGGCTTCAAGAAGTTTATGATGACTTCTGCAAGATCATTCTTGAAGTCGGCATATCCTTTGCCAACATATTTATTTTCAATTTCCTTGGCGGGTGTTTCGGAGAGCAGGGAGTAAATATTAATCAAATTTTTAAGTGCTGGTTTGTCATCGCGGTAGACGATTTCTGAACCGCTGTCGGTGACCGCTTTCTTTATTTTTTTTCTAACTATTTCTTCACTGTCATTAAGTGCGATGTAGTTGTATTCAGACTTCGCAGACTTTGACATTTTCTTGGTTGGATCGTCGAGTCCCATAATTCGCATTCCTTCCTTTGTGATATGAACTTCTGGGACAACAAAAGTGTCACCAAAACGATTATTAAATCTTTTGGCAAGCGTTTTTGTAATTTCAATGTGTTGCAATTGATCTTCGCCGACCGGAACGAGATTTGTGTCATAAAGCAAAATATCAGCCACCATTAGAATTGGATAGTTGAATATTCCTAGTGGCACGTTTTCGAGAGCTTTGCTGTCTCCAGTGCTTAGTTCAGCTTTGTCTTTAAATTGTGTCATTCGAGAAAGTTCGCCAGTCTTTGTGATAGTGTTCAATATCCACATAAGTTCGGCATGCTCTGGGACATGAGATTGAATAAAAAGCGTTGATTTCTCTGGATCAATTCCGGAGGCAATATAGATTTTTGCCACTTCAAGAGTTTTTTTTCTTAATTCCTTAGGGTCTCTCGGCATTGTGATGGCGTGCATGTCAACCACGCAAAAAATAGAATTGTATTCATTTTGTAAGTTCACCCAATTTTTTATAGCACCCAAATAGTTTCCAATGTGAATATTCCCCGACGGAGCAATCCCTGAAAAAATGATCTTTTTTTGCATAAAATTTTCTAAATAGTTTATTATTTCTTATTTTATAGTAATTGATTAGTGGTGTTTTTGCAATAATTTTGGCTTTGGATAAAATGCAAAACTTTCAAAAACCAATTAAATATGCTATAATGGGATAAATGGGGAAGTTGATGGGGTAAAAAAATAATATACAAAAAAATGGAAAACGGAGAAGTTGGGCAGTTGCCTGAAAATCAATTGCAAAATCAGCAAACCGATGGGTATTTTGATGCTTTTAAGAGTTCTTTTAAGAGAATTCTGAATAACAAAATTCTTTGGGTTTGGGGTATTTTTATTTCAACCGGAGGAAGCTTTTTTTCTGGGATGGGGGATGAGGCTGGTAATGCTGATGGGAAAATGGAAGATTTTCTGAATGAATTTTGGTGGATTTTTCTAATTTTAGGAGCAGGTGCGTTGGTAATCGGAATTGCTTTGTGGATATTTTCCACGATCGTTCGTCCTGGAGTGATTCGAGCTTTGGATCGACTTCAAAATAATTCAAAATCAGAAGTGAAACATCGAGATATTTGGGATCAGGGGGTTGAGCGTTTCAAGGAAGTTTTGAAATTTGATGTGATTATTTTTTTGATAATCATGGCAGGACTGATCATTGTCGCATTAGTGGGGGTGGTTGTTGCAGTGATTTCAATCTCTT
>DCVH01000062.1:2428-2985 GCA_002327335.1 Patescibacteria group bacterium UBA2193 | reverse complement strand
TCAGTGCTGTCAAGACAAATTGTTTTTTCAACAATCACCTCTCCTGTTGCTCGGGATCTGATTGCATAAATAATTTTATCGAAATTTTCATTTTTTTGAGTAGTCTGGCTCAAGATTCCAATCGGTTTGGAAAAGTCGATTATTCCTAAATCGTTTTCTTCTTGAATTATTTTTGCAGAATTTTTTGCATGGGCATTGATTCCGACAACTTCAGCGTGTTCCTTGTCCCCAAAAATCACCACTTCAAAACCTTTCTCAAAAAAATTCCGCGCTGCTTCTTGCGCTTTTTTTACAAAAGGACAAGTGGTATCAACAATCTCAAAGCCCCTTCGTTGAGCCTCTTCAATAATTTCTGGTGTCGTGCCATGACTTCTGATAATAAAATAACCACCATCCACTGTTATCTTATCTATTGATTCAACCACTTTCAGACCTTCCCTTTCAAGCTCGGCAATAAAATCAGGATTATGAATAATCGGCCCAAGACTAAAAACCGGCTTATCTTTTTTTGCCAAAACTTTGCGTGCCATTTCAACCGCTCGATTTACTCCGAAACA
>DCVH01000062.1:0-2387 GCA_002327335.1 Patescibacteria group bacterium UBA2193 | reverse complement strand
CCACATCTTTTTTCGATGCGGACCTTCACGTTGATTTCGAAAGGATTTTACTTTCATTTTTTCCCTCCTTTCTTGAAAGAAAATCCATTTCTGACCATCACAATCGCGATTGCAATAGTCGCAATAATTAAAAAAGTTTTTTCGATTGCTTCTTTTGGTACGAAAAGCACCGCTCCAGCCAAAGCAACCGAACCAACAATCGTCGCAATAGTTCTGGGATGCCGAAGTGTCACACCCAATCCATGCCCCAGGTCAATTAATGTCAACCCGACGACAGAAGTCACTCCGACAACCGCAAACAGCTCCTTCGGAAACTCCCAATTGAGCTTCCAGAAGAAAAATCCCCACGCCGCTAATCCTGCCATCAACCAGGCTACCCAACCGAACCACCGATTAGTCATCCTGGCAAAAACACCTGCTCCTGCCAACCCCACCAGAATTGGCCAGTGATTCATAACGATATACCTTACTAATTCCACCATTTTTCTTCTCCTTTGTTTGTGGAATTTTATATAACTCGTTTTTAAAGGAACGATACCTCCAGGTCTTTATCTTAAAGACTTTTCCGGAAAAACATCTCCATTCCCCAGAAAAATCCTCAAAAAACAATCAAACAACCTGTCTTGGAACTTTTCATTTACTAATTTTAAATTATAACATAAATAATCAACAATGTCAAATCGAATCTCCTGCATTCTATTCTGAAATGCAATTTCAAAAAAACATTCTTTCAGGAAAAGAAAGAATGTTTTGTAAACTATTTAAGATTGTTTTAAAACACAAAAAGGCTAAATCAGAGCCTCCTTAATCAAACCAACAATCTTTTGAGGAGTCGTTAGAGATTTAACCACAAAAAAACTGGTAGAAAATTCTCCGATTTTTGTCGCCGTTTCATCATCACTCACATTGCTAAGAACTATTACTGGAATTCTCGAAATCTCTTCGCTGTTTCTCGAGTCCTTCAGCACACTGAGCCCATCTTTTTTTGGCATCATGATATCAAGCAAAACAAGGTCCGGCATTTCTTTTTTGATAAGTTCCAGTCCCTCTTCTCCGTCAGAAGCGGATATCACTTCAAATCCTTCACTTTTCAATTTTGCACCATAGAGCTCGACAATGTTCGGATCATCATCAACGATACAAATTTTCATTTTGTCTTCCATTTTTCTCGTAACTTTACATTAATTATTCTTCAACTATTGCCTCAATAAAAAAATTCCCGTTGAATTTCTAAAAAACATCTTTCAAGGAAATGAACCACCCGATGAGAAAAAAATGATTTTTCTTTTGATTTAAAATATTTCTTTTTTGTTCAATTTCAATAACTTTCAAATCAATCTCGCTTTTAAAAGAATTTGTTTTTTCCTGACCAATCAAAGTCTCGTCCAGTGAATCTCGTACTTGAAAAACATTTCGCTCCACTTCGCCAAGCGCTATCAAAGATTTTTCAATTTCATCTCGATTAAAACCAAAAAGGAAAACTTTAAATTTATCCTTACTTTCTATTTTTCTTATAGCAGTATCTAAATCATCAAGCGGCTTATTTTGATCAAGCAAAATTCTTTCAAATTCTTCTATTCTCCTGTTTTTTTCTTCTTCCTGCAACCTCAATGCTTCTTCCTCGGCTTTCTTCTCTTCCAAAGTCTTCTCTGTAAGATTATCATTGGAAATATCAGGAGATATTTCCTCTTTCCCGTCCATCAAATCTATTGCCCCACACAAAGCGCTGATTGCTCCTTTTTTATTATTTTCAACATCATTGTTCAACATTTTTATCGCATCACTCCAATAGGAACGACGAAATCCTCCACCTTGAGGAATCTTACAATCAAGTCCGTAATTTTTGTTACCACTCAGATTATTGCTTTCGACATAAACATCGCCATCATCATCAAGCTCTTCATAGAATTGAGTGGCAATTCCACTTGATCCATTGTTCTTAATGTTATTATTATAAATTCTAAGGTCAGCCTTTCCAATTACAAGCTCGATGCCACTTTCTCCGTTTCCTTGAATTAAATTATTCTTAATTGTCCCATTAATATTTGACCTGATATCAATCCCTTCCTCTCCATTCCCATAAACTTCATTGCCAATTAGTGAAATTTCTTTGCCTTTTTGAATATAGAACCCCTTGCCTGTTCCATTTTTAATGGTCGAACCGGTCACAACAAGCGTTCCGCCTCCCATTTCAGCATTGATCCCAATTTTTCCGAAGTCTTCAATGGTGCAATTTTTGATTTCAGCGTCCGCATTCTTTTCCACTACTACCGCATAATTTCCTCCGTCCACCGTGATATTTTCAAGACGTGAACCATCTTTCAAGGTGACCGTGCCAACAATTTTAACATCTTTTTCATCCTTTCCATATAATTTCATTGACTTCC
>DCVH01000028.1 GCA_002327335.1 Patescibacteria group bacterium UBA2193 | reverse complement strand
TCTGGGTCAATCATGATATCAGCATTACCATGATCAGCAGTAACAACCATAATTCCTTTTTTGCCAGAAACTTTTCTGTAAATTCTTTTTAGTTTTTTATCAATCATCTCAAATGATCTAACTGTCGCATAATAATTTCCAGTATGCCCCACCATGTCAGCATTCGGGAAATTCACAACAATAAAATTATAGATATCATTTTCCAAATATTTTTCAATCAGCCCAGTTATTTCCTCCGAAGCCATTTCCGGCTTTTCGGCATAGGATCGCACCGATGGAGATGGCACAACAATCCGCTCCTCTCCGTCAACAGGATCCGCATATCCTCCGTTTATAAAATATGTTATGTGGGCATATTTCTCTGTTTCTGAAACATAGAGTTGTTTATATTCTTGAAAAAGACTTGGCATTGTATTGCTAATCGGACTGGAAAAATAAGCGGTTTTCAAATTCAAATCCGAACCAAAGTCAGTCATTGCCACAAAAGAAAGTTTTTTATAACTTTTAATTTTTAAATCCATCTCTTTCCTGATTTTTGTTCCAACAAAAAATTTTGAAAGCTCCCTGGCTCGATCGGAACGGAGATTGAAGAAAAAAATTCCGTCTCCTTCTTTAATTCTGGCCACCGGCTTCCCTTTTTCAACAATAACTGTCGGCTCAAGAAATTCATCAGTGTTCCCAATCTTATAACTTTTCTCAATTGCCTCCTCGACGCTTGTCGCTTTTATTCCCTCACCCCTTGTCATTGCATCATAGGCCCGAGTCAAACGCTCCCAGTTTTTCGTTCGATCCATTGCATAGAATCTTCCAGTGACCGTTGCAACCTTGCCAACACCGATAGCGGAAATCAACTTCTCCCACCGCTCCCAATGCTCCAAAGCGCTTTTCGGAAAGGAATCTCTCCCGTCCGTGAAAAGATGCAAAAAAACCTTCTTGACGTCATGTTTTTTGAGAAGGGATAAGAGTGCAAGAAAAATATCCGGGTGACTGTGCGGACTGTCAGAATTTCCCATTAATCCCATTAAGTGAACTGCTGTTCCGATTTTTTTGATGTGATTAATGGTGCTTAGAAAAACCGGATTCCTAAAAAAATTCCCATTGCTTATTTCCTCAAGAATAATTCTCACATCCTGCTTCACGATCCTCCCCGCTCCAATATTGAGATGCCCGGTCTCAGAACCACTCATCTGATTTTTTTCCAAGCCAACATCAACCCCCGATGCTTTCAGTGTAGTATTTGGATATGACTTCAAAAGATGATCACAGAAAGGCGTCTTAGCAGCCTCAATGGCATTTGTTCGGGAATCTTTACTGCCAACACCCCAGCCATCCAAAATGGCCAACACTATTGGTTTTTTGTTTTTGTTCATTTTTAGTCGCCCTTTAAAAACTAGAAGCTAGAAGCTATTCCCTATAAGCTATAAACCAGAAGCTATTTCAATAAGTCTGTTGTATTTTGCGATTCTTTCTCCTCGTGCCGGCGCCCCGAATTTCACATAATCACTCTGCACAGCAAAAGCAAGATCGGAAATAAAATCATCGGTTGTCTCACCGCTTCGATGAGATACCGCAATTTTTAAATTATTTTTTTGAGAAAACTTAATGCATTCGATTGTTTCTGTTAATGAACCGATTTGGTTAACCTTTATCAAAACTGCGTTACAAGCCTTTCTTTCAATTGCCTCTTCAACAATTTCTTTATTTGTCACCAAAAGATCATCTCCGACAATCACAATTTTTTCTCCAAACTCTTCATTAAAATTAGTCCACCCCTCCCAATCAAATTCACTCATTGGATCTTCTAAAAGTTCCATGTGATATTTTTCAATCCACTCTCGATACATTGCTGTCAATTGACTGCTGTCCAAAGAAACTTCATCCAATTTTAAATTATAACGACCATCCTCTTGGTTTTGGAATTGACTAGCAGCCGCATCCATACCGGTGTTAACTTCCGTCCCAATTTTATAACCGGCTTTTTCTATTGCCTGAACAATAAATTGAAATCCCTGCTGATTACTTTCGAGTTTTGGTGCAAATCCTCCTTCGTCACCAATTGAAGACGGATAATTATTTTCAAGCAAAACCTTTTTCAAATTTTGATAAATTTCAGACCCAGCTCTGACCTTATCTTGAATAGTTTTCAAGCCAGAGGGAATCACAATATATTCTTGGATATCCAATCCACTATCAGCATGTTCTCCTCCGTTTATCATGTTGAACATTGGATTCGGAAAAAGTTCCCCCTCCTTCAAATCAAAAGTTTCTCGCAAATATTTCCAAAGAGGTTTTTTTTGTGAATTTGCCACCGCTCGAGCAACCGCCAATGAAACAGAAAGGATTGCATTTGCACCAAGAGAACCCTTATTTGGAGTCCCATCGAGTTCGATCATTTTTCTATCAATTTCTTCTTGATTTTCCGCCTCAATATCCTGAATGGCCGGAAAAATTTTCTCTTCCACGTTTTTAATCACGTTCAAGACACCTTTCCCTAGAAATCTTTTTTCATCCTCATCTCTCAATTCAAGTGCCTCTTTTGTTCCAGTGGATGCCCCTGATGGAACAGACGCCTTCCCAACCGTGCCATCTTCAAGAAAAACTTTTGTTTCAATGGTTGGGTTTGATCGAGAATCCAAAATTTCATAGGCTTGTATTTTTTTGATTTTCATTTTTTATTACAGAGTAAATTATTTCTTATATTTCTAATAATAACACAATCAAAATTTGTAATCAATCTAAATTGTCATCCCGACCGAAGTGATCCCGAAGAATGAGGGTGAGCGAAGTGGAGGGATCCGTAAACAGAAAATTGCGAATGAACCAAAAAAAGTATTTAGTAACTGTTCAACATCTCCATATTCTGTTGCAAATTCCATATTTTGGCTGCAGATTACTCAAAATCTGAAATTTTCACAACGAAAGAGAGATATTGAACAGTTACTAATAAAAACTAAAAAGTCCTTAATTTTTTTGATAATTCCCGATAGTTCGGAACAGTCTCGCCAACCAAATCCCAAAATTTCCCGGAGTGATTCATTTGCTTCAAATGACACAACTCATGCACCACCAGATAATCAACCAGATTTTCAGGCAAATAGACCACTCTGTAATTAAAATTCAAATTGTTTTTACTTGAACAACTTCCCCAACGTGATTTCTGGTTGCGAATAACAATTTTATTATACTTGAAACCATAATGCTGGTTAAATTGCTCTATTTTTTTCGTAATCATTTTTCGAGCGATTTCTTTTTTTTCAAGATAATCCTTTCTGTTCCCCTTGGAAAGAATTGATTTTTTTCCGTTCTTTTTCATTTCTTTCAAATAATTTTCAATCCAAACCATCTTTTCATTTGCAAATTTTATCGCACCTTTTTTGCTGGACCAAAACGGAAAAGTCACCAAAACAGTCCCATCTGCTTTAATGGAAATTCGAATATGCTTTGACTGCCGATGCCTTTTAAATTCTATGTTCATTGAC
>DCVH01000030.1 GCA_002327335.1 Patescibacteria group bacterium UBA2193 | reverse complement strand
TTACCGTTAATGACAAAATGCAGTCAAATTATAAGTACTACTTAGCAAAGCCAATCGGGGAAAATTTCGATCCGGAATTTAACCCGGATTTATCACCAAGAGAAATGCTTGATCTTGGTATCTTCGGTGGAAAATATATGACGGACTGTATTAAAGAATTCCCCAGTTCGTGGTTTCAAAAAGCCAAACTTTGTCCAAAGAAACATGATCCGAAATTAAACTTTTTTGGTGTCAATGCCAGTCAGCCCCTTTCTGTTTGGCGACATAAGGGCTGGATCCATCAAGATGATCCGCGAGGTTGGTTTCAATGGTATTGTCGATATTACATGGGGAGAAGACACGAAGATGACCAGAGACAAATCAAAAGATGGAAAGCTTTTCAAAGACATGCCGGGGCAGTGACAAAGAACTGTCGCCCTAAAGACTGGACTTGCCGGAAAAAACAACGCCAAGCACTTTTGCACTGGGCGTATGATTCAAGAAAAATGTAAAAAACAATTACTAATAATGAAATGATAAAAGCAATTGCAATCATCATTGGAACTTTGGCCATAACATCAATAATTACCGCTTTTCTGGTAGGAGTTTTTGGCTATTCAATAAATAATGACGCAACGCCCATCGCAGAAAAAACAGAAACTGTTATCGAAGAAGAAAAAGAAGACAAAAAAGTAGAAACGTTGGATATTCCAATGAAAAATACGTTGAAAAGAATTACCAAAAAACCTTTCGGGATAAAAGTCAGCCCGAACGACTCTCCTGTTCAGCCTGAAAAATTCTCCGGATTTCACACCGGGACTGATTTTGAAATTTTTGAAGATGAAATCGAGAAAGACATTGAGATAAAAGCTATTTGCGATGGAGAAATTATTCAAAAAAATTCTGTCAGCGGTTATGGCGGGGTTATTGTCCAGAAATGCCAATATAACGACAACCCAATCCTAGTTCTCTATGGGCACATCCAACTTGATTCTTCCACAAAAGAAAGAGAAATTAAAAAGGGAGACTTCATCGCTCTGCTTTCTCTTGCCAACAGTCAAGAATCCGGCTTCGAACGAAAACATCTTCACCTGGGAATAATAAAAGGAGATCAAATAAATTACCGTGGCTATGTCCAATTAGAAGAAGAGCTTTCCTCCTGGATTAATCCAATAATAGTTTTACAAAAAGAATTACGCTAATTGCGTAATTCTTTAAAAACAGGACTTGTGCGTTTGAACAAAAATCATATTATTTCCCCCAGGAAATGTACCATATTAATTGAAATGCGTAAGTCCTACAAAATTGATAAACGTAAATCAACAATTATCTTAATTTCTCTTCAAAATATTTTTCTAAATCTGAAATAGCGATTCTTTCTTGCATCATTGTGTCGCGATCACGCACTGTCACAGCATTGTCATTCAAGGTTTCAAAATCAACCGTCACACAATACGGTGTACCAATTTCATCTTGTCTTCGATATCTTTTTCCGATTGACTGCGTCTCATCATATTCAGTCATAAAATTGTTTTTCAATTTATTCCAAATTTCTTTAGCTGGTTGAGACAATTCTTCTTTTTTGGAAAGCGGCAAAATTGCAACTTTGATCGGAGCAAGCCTTTTGTCTATTTTCAAAACCGTTCGCAATTCCCCATTCACTTCTTCCTCGGTATACGCATTGTCCAAAAACATCAAAAATAATCGTCCAAGCCCCACCGAAGTTTCCATGATGTGTGGAATAAATCTTTCGTTTTTTTCTTGATCAAAATAAGTTAGATCCGCACCGGAAAATTTGCTGTGTTGAGATAAATCCCAGTCTCCCCGAGCATGAATTCCCTCCACCTCACGAAACCCTCCAAGACTCTTGAAGTTGAACTCGATATCAAAAGCTTCACTCGCATAATGTGCCAATTTTTCATGTTTGTGCCATTGAATATTTTCTTTGGAGATCCCATATTTCAGATACCACTCCCAACGAACTTCTTTCCACATCTCATATTTGTCTTTCATCATCTCTGGACGCAAAAAATATTGCAATTCCATTTGTTCAAATTCGCGTGTGCGAAAAATAAACTGCCGTGCCACAATTTCATTCCTAAAAGCTTTGCCGACTTGAGCAATCCCAAATGGCAATTTTGGATGAAGAGAATCCATCGTATTTTTATATTCCAAATAAATTCCTCCACAAGTTTCCGGACGCAAATAAACCACGTTTTCCTCACTGAGTTCATCAGTCGGCGACCCAATATTGGATTTCACCATCAAAGAAAAAACTTTTGCCTCGGTTAGATCAGTTGATCCACAATTCGGACATTTTAGTTTTTTTTCATCGCGAAGCTTATCCAATTTTTTGTTAATTTCTTCGATTGGAGTTTTGTCGTCGATGTTCATCTCAAATTCTTCCAATAAATGATCTGCACGATAACGAGCTTTGCATTTTTTGCAATCCACTTGCGGATCAATGAATCCGCCAACATGTCCTGACGCCACCCAGGTTTTTGGATGCATAAAAATCGCACTATCAAGCCCCACCACATCATCGCGCATTTGAACCATATCTTTCCACCAAGCGTCCCGAATATTATTTTTAAGCAATGTGCCATAATGCCCATAATCATAAATTGCACTCATTCCCCCATAAATTTCCGACGAGGGATAGACAAACCCCCTCCTCTTCGCCAACGAAACAATTTTCTCCATCATCGACTGTTCTTTTTCTTGTAACATATTTTTATTGAAATTAATTTAATTATTAAAAAAATCCCGTTCGAGCAAATCAAAGAATATTTAAAATATCTTCAAATTGCCAGAACGAGATTTCTCGCGGTTCCATCTAGCTTTCCCGATTCGATCGGGACACCTTTTTTATTCAACTGTCTTCTGGGATCCAACCCCCAAAAGTTTTTCTACTTTTAGATTACAAAATTTTAATAGTTCCGTCAATTTTTTGACCTTCCCCTTTTTTTAATGACCTGCCAATAGGCCTCCCCCTCCCTTGATGGGAGGGGCGCAGGGGAGGGTGTTACAAGAAACTCACTTCCCCTTCTTCCCCTAAAAGCTAACAGCTAACCCCTAGAAGCTAAAGCCTACCGTATATTCTTCACCCAACCAAAGGTTTCTTCAAAGTTCTTGATGATTAAGTCAAACACTGATTGTTGTTTGGAAGGAGTGAGGAGCGAGTGGGTGTCAGAGATGGAGAAATGGTCTCGTTTGTCTCTTGAGATAATCTTGAATTGATAGACGGTGGAAGGTTTGAAGTCAGTGATGACAAAGAGGTGGGTGTTGGTGGGGGTGTCTTTTTCAAGAATCTTCCAGTGGTCTTCTGGTTGGAAAGAGTTGTTTTGAAGTTTTTGATTGATGTCGGGGTCTTTTTCTGTTCCTTCACGGTAGACTAGAAAGGAATCAGTGTCTTTGTCAGTAATCCAGGAGATGATGGTTTGAATTCTGGATTCTTTTCCAGGGAAGACGGTGGTTTCAGATTTGATGTTTTGGATGAGGGGAGGATTGTTATCTTCTTCAGTGGTGAATTGGTGGTCTTCTGATT
>DCVH01000095.1 GCA_002327335.1 Patescibacteria group bacterium UBA2193 | reverse complement strand
GTTGATAAGATTTTTTTAACAGGCTATTCGCCGTCTCCTGATCAGCATAAAAAAATTTCAAAGACAGCGCTTGGAGCGGAAAAAATGATTGATTGGGAAAAGTGTTGGCACATCCACAGAGTCCTTAAAGAATTAAAAAAACAAAAAGTTAAAATTTATGCGCTGGAACAAGATTCTCGAAGTGAGAGTCTTGATGAGATGGAAGTTGATACTCCTTTGGCATTGTTGGTTGGCAACGAAGTGAAAGGGGTCAGTCCAATTATTCTTGACCAAGTTGATGGAATAATTGAAATTCCAATGTCTGGTGGGAAAGAGTCTCTTAATGTTTCAGTGGCTTTTGGTATAGCGGGTTATGTAATTAAAAATAAGTTAAAATAAATGTCGCGGAAAAAGAAAATTTTTTTAATCGTTGGTTCAGTTGTTGTGTTATTAATCCTGGGGGTATTTTTGCTTGCTAAATTTGGAAATTTCAATAAAAAAAATATTTTAACTAATTCAATTTCCGCTCTTGATAAAGCTGTTAAATTCTTGCCGATTAAAGAAGACACAAAAAAAGAAATAGAGGTTATTGATAAGTTGACGCAAGAGTTCACCAGGGAGGATAATATTGAAAGAAGATTTTTGTTGCTTCTGCAAAATAACATGGAGCTTCGTCCGGGGGGCGGTTTTTTGGGTCAATATGCAGTGATTAAAATTAAAAATGGAAAAGTTACCAGCTTGGTTTTTGAGGATGCAAATTTGCTTGATCAAAGAATAGAAGCAAAGGTGACTCCGCCATATCCTTTTGAAAAAATGATGAGTCTCAAAAAATGGAAATTCAGAGATTCAAATTTTTCTCCGGATTTTCCAACAAACGCCGAGAAGGCAAAATATTTTTATCGCTTGGCTGGTGAGAATAATAATTTCGATGGAGTAATTGCGGTGAACGCAAGCACTTTTGAGAGAGCTTTTGATTTGACTGGACCGATGACGATTAACGGCGTGGAATTGAATAGCGATAACGCTGTTTTGAAACTAGAAGAGTTAGTAGAAAAAAAATATATTCTAAACCCGGATATTGATACGCAAAATCGCAAAAGCATGATGAAAACTCTGGCCACTCAAATGGTTGACAAACTGTCCAACATCCAAAGTATTCCAAAGCTGGCTGAATTTGGCTTAAGCGAACTAAGAAACAAGGATGTGATGCTTAATTTCAAAGATGAAAATTTGCAGAGATTGGTCAGGGAAGCTCATTGGGATGGAAGTGTCACAACTGATTGGGGAAGTGATTATTTGATGATGGTGGATGCTAACATGGGAGCTTTGAAGTCGGATTATTATATTGATAGAAAAATCACTTACGAAGTTGATTTGACTGGAGAAAAACCAATTGCGACCGCCTATATTGATTATACACACAATGCGACTTATGGTGACTGGAGAACCAGTGATTATCATACTTATATGAGATTGTATGTTCCAAAGGGATCAACCTTGCTTGAACGAGAAATGGTGAGTTATCCAAATGTTCAGGAAGAATTTGGGAAAACATATTTTGGCTTCACTGTGCACGTTCTGATTAACCGATCAACTCACGCAAGAATTAAATATGAATTGCCAGAATCGGTTCNNTTCGAGATGGCGATTATCGCTTACTTATTCAAAAACAATCCGGCGTTGGCGATGTGCCGGTGACCGTCAAGGTTAAAACCGCTGAAGGGGAATATGTTCAGGAGGAAATTTTGAAAAAAGATTTGAAATTTGAGTTTGAATAAGAGTTGTTTTGTAAATTTTTTGAATAAATGAAAAGACGGTCTTTCTCAGGGACCGTCTTTTATTCGACTCTTTGAGTCATTGTTTTTTCTTCGCCATTTTTTTAATGAATGGCGGTGTTTCTGTCGGAGATAGTTGAATCTGAACTCCGTCCGCATAAACAACGTGATAAAAATCACCGACTCCGCAATTGTCCTCGACAAAAATAACACTTTTGAAAATCATTTCCATGGTGCCTCCTTTTTATATTAATGGTTTATTGATTTTTAAAAATACTAGCATGTCAGACAAGATAAATCAATAATTATAAAATTACTAATATTTACATTTTAATTTCGGCTGGTAGAATGGTTGTAAGGAGCTGAAAAAGGTACGTGAATGAAAATGGGTTGTTTGTTGATCCTGAATATTTTCTTCTTCCTTAGTATTGACTGATGAGATAAAAGTTGTTAATATTAACTAAGCCTATATGAATGATCTAGAACTATTACTTAATTGCCCAATTTGTGGCAAAAAATATGGTCATCAAAGCGCCAAGATTGTCCAGGGAAATCAAGGAGCTTTTCTTGTTCATGTTGGTTGTAAGCACTGCGGAAGTGCTTCTCTTGCGGTTATTTCACGTTCAAAAGGCACTGAAAACATGGTCGCGATGGGAATGATGACCGATTTAAATTATCAAGAGGCTTGTGATTTGTTGCAACAAGCGTCAATTGGTTCTGACGAAATTTTGGATTTATATCAAAGTTTTAACTGTTTAACAAAATAATTTTTTAATAAGGATAAAAAGATATTGATATGAAAAAGCTAACGCTAAATGCAGTTTTAAGAGAGGACGGAAAAAGAGACAAAACTTTCAAGCAGATTCCAGGAATACTTTATGGGCCTGAGTTAAAAGAAAGTAAAAAAGTCTGGGTTGATTTTCAAAAGTTTGTTAAAATTTTTGAAGAAGCCGGAGAGAGCACCTTGGTTGATTTGGCAATTAAAGGAGAGAAAGACAGTTATTCTGTTCTTATTCATGACGCTCAACATCATCCAGTTTCAGGAAAATATATACACATTGATTTCTATAAAGTAAAAGCGGGGAAGAAGATTGAAACATCAGTTGAGATTGAATTCATCGGGGAAGCTCCTGCCGTGAAAGAGAAGGGCGGAATTCTCGTGAAAAACCTTGATGAAGTTGAAATCCGTTGTTTGCCGAAGGATTTGATTGGAGAAATCAAAGTTGACCTTTCGGTGCTCAAAGAGCTTGACGATTCAATCTATGTTGGAGAGCTTGATATTCCAAAAGAAGTCGAGTTGCTTTCAGAGCCTAAAACCGTAGTCGTTTCTGTTGCCGCACCTCGAAGTCAGGATGAAATTGATCAATTGAATGAAAAAGTTGAAATGGATATTGACAAAGTCGAGGGAATTAAGGGCAAAGAAGAGGAAGAGCCAAAAGTTGAGGATAAAAAAGAGCAAAAATAGTTTGATAGTTAGTATGCTTTATATAGTAGAACAAATAGTTTAGAGCCTAATTTTTTCTAAAATATTTTGTTGATGATGATTTTCAAAAATAAAATAAAAAAAACTTTTTTGGTTTTAAGTGAGAGACTGCTATTGGCATGTATTGCCGGCAGTTTTTTGCTTTTTTTTCTGAATTTTATTTTTCCTAAAAATTTTTTAATCGCAGCCAGTGACACGAAGGAAATCGAAGAAAAATTGGAAAAAATAGAAGAGGAGATTGGTGAAAAGCAAACGAAAGAAAAAACGATTCAAACAGAACTTCAAGTAATTGATAAAAATATTGAAGCGACTCAATTGCAGATCCAGAAAACTCAGAATTTGATTAATGATTTTGATCAAAATATTAAAAACAAACAGGAGGAGATCGGTGTGATTGAGGAGAAAATGATTCGTCAAAGAGTGGTTTTGGCAGAATATATAAAACTAATGAAATATGGGAATGATGAGTTGGATTTGATTTTGATGAACCAGGAAAAAGATATTAGTGATTATTTCGCTACAATGGACAATTTTGAGATTGTCCAAAAAAAAATCAAGAAAGTTTTAGACGTAGTTAGGGAGGATAAAAATAGATTGGAGCAGGAAAAATTGGCAGTGGAAGATGATCGAACTGAACAGCAAAAAATATTTGCACTGCAAGATGATCAGAAGAAGTCTCTTGAATACGAAGAGCGAAAAAAGAGTCTTTTCTTGAATGAAACGAAAGAAGATTTGAGTTTGCTTGATATCGAAAGAAGTGATTTGCAAAGACAGTTGAATGCTTTGCAAAGTCTTGGTGAGCCGATTAGCCTTGAGAAGGCGATTGAATCAGCAGAGTATGCCTCAAAGAAAACTGGAGTGAGGACCGCTTTTCTTTTGGGAGTCTTGAGAGTTGAGTCGAATCTTGGACAAAATGTCGGAGGAGGAACGTATAAGGTTGATATGAATCCAAACCAACGGGACACTTTTAAGGAAATTTGTGATGAGTTGGGGTACAGTGCTTCGAAAATGCCGGTTTCAAGAAGGGTTTGTTATAATACCAATGCATCCGACGGTTGTGGTGGTTGGGGAGGGGCAATGGGGCCAGCTCAGTTCATGCCATCAACTTGGATGGGATATAAAGATAGAATAAAAAAAATTACTGGCAAGAAAGCGGACCCTTGGGATCTTGATGATGCCTTGATTGCAATGGGATTGAAATTGTCGGCAGTTTCCGGTGTGACGGACCACAAACGTTCAGCGGAAAAAAAGGCTGCGTCTATGTATTTGGCAGGAGGAAATTGGGAATATTACACTTGGTATGGCGATCGGGTTTTGTATTATGCGGATGGGTTTGAGAAATATATGGAAAATTAATTTTTAATTCTTAATTCTTAATTTTTAAATAAGTCTTAATGTTTAATTCTAAAAATTTTTCATCGACTCTTTATTTTTTTTGTATGATTAGTTGAATAGAATGTTTTAAAAATGAGAAATGAGAAATTATTTATAAAATTCAAAAATTAAAAATTATAAAATTTTTATATATTGTAATAAAAATATTTGCAAGATGTAATAAGACTTAGTAGTAAATTTGATAATCAATTAAAATAAAAGTAAATGGAGACGTTAAAAAATTTGGCGAAAGCGTTTGTTGGTGAATCGCA
>DCVH01000006.1 GCA_002327335.1 Patescibacteria group bacterium UBA2193 | reverse complement strand
GGGATGGCAACCGCGATAGTGAATCCGCTAATTGCCCACTTCGCCATATTTTTCGCGGTGGTCATCAGTTCAGGATTGACGCCGGAAAAAATATAGATTATGCCGGCGACAATGAGCATCCCAATTGCAATAAGTCCCACAATTCCTTGGATTCCAACAAGAAGTTTTCCCAATAAATCAGTGACACTCCAAACCCCGTTAAAAGGGTTTTTGTAATCATAGGCATTGGCAATATTTGCACTTAACAAAAAAAATGCTAATAAGAACAGCAGATAATTTTTGTTGGATTTTGTTTGGATTTTCCGCATAAATTTATTTATTGTATTTTCAGACGAGTGTTTGGATTATAGCATAGAAAATAATGAATTTCAATATTTTGGATTTGATTATTTTTCGTGATAAACCCCTTTCACGACCGCATTGATTTTGCTTTTGGAAACATATTGCTCTTTGGCAATATTTTGAATATCTTTTTTAACGGATGAAAAAAAGAAGAAAGCAGAAAAGGCAATGATAATCGGAACAAGCATGCCAACAATGGCGAATGTTGCAACGCAGAAACCCTCGCCTTCTTGAGGAAGGTTATTTTTCTTGAGAATCAACACGAGTGGCCCGATGACAGGAATCATTCCTAGGAGCCCAAACCATCGACTGTAACCTTTTGTTTTCACAAAATAAATCCAACTGGCAAGGTATGCGGTAAAAGAAAATAGAAAAATTGCCATTATGAAAAAAGCAAAAATTGGCAAAAGGATCGCCCAATAAATGTCACCCAATTCGTTATTGAGAATGTAGGGGAAGGGCAGAACAATAAGAAGCGCGCCGGTGAACAGCGATGCCAATGTCGCTATCATGAAGAAGATGAATTTTCTATAATCTGAATTTCTCATTATATTTTTATTTTAGAGGCAGTTTATTTTTCTGTATTATATCACAACTATTCCAAAATACACAATCTTTAAAAAAATGTAAAAGTGGGGGAATTGTACTATAATGCGAAAGGTTGGGTTTGTGCTTATATTATGAGATGCAAATAAATTGGTTTAAAAGCGTATAAATATGAACAACAAGAATTAAGAAATTAAATCAGGGATGCAAAAATCTTACAGTGAGGCAACTGACAATGAGTTAGTGGAGCTTTCAATAAAGAACCCAAATGCATTTGAAGAGCTTGTGTTGCGATATCAAAGTCGTCTTTTTTATTATATCAAAAGAATTTCATATTTCGAGGATGAAGACATTGAAGATATTGTGCAGGAAATTTTCATAAAGATTTATCGAAGTTTGAATATTTTTGATGGAGATCTTAGTTTTTCTACTTGGGCATATCAAATTTCAAGAAATGCAACAATCGATGCGATTCGCCGGAAACAAGTTCGCCCTCAAACAGCACGACTTGAAGAGGATGATATGATAAAGATTTTCAAATCAAACATTGACATTAGAAGCGAATTGGAGCTAAAAGAACATCTGCGAGAAATTAAATTGATCATCAACGATTTACCCTATAAATACAAGGAGGTAATGATTTTGAGATTTCTTGAAGAAAGGAGTTATGAAGAAATTATGGATATCGTTCAGAAACCGAAGGGAACAGTTGCCGCTTTGATTGCCAGGGGAAGAAAAATTTTAATCAAAGAAGCAGAAAAAAGAAATTTATTAATTAGCCAGGGATAATCCTATGAAAGATTTTTCAAAAAAAATAGTGAACACTATCAAGCAGGAACACATCGTTCCAGATTCCAAATTGAAAATTAATTTCAAAAATTATTTATTTTGGTTTATTTTTTCTGGAGTTTTGCTATTGGGGGCATTGTTTTTTTCCTTGATAATTTTGAACATCATTGATCTGAAACCGGACGTCTTTCGACACTTGAAGCTTGGCAGGTTTTTCTTTTTGGTTTTCATGACCCTGCCTTATTTGTGGATAGGACTTTTAGCGATAACCATTTTTTCCGGGCTTATGGCTTTCAGAAAAACAAAGAAGGGTTATCGTTACAGCATGCTGTTTATTGCCGGAATAATTGTTTTGTTTATTTCTGTTGTTGGGGCGCTGGCTCATTTTTCAAAAATGAACAGTCGTTTTGATCGAAGCATTCCCGGTCCCAGGGGGATTGTTCATCCAATGGAAGGACGTTGGCAAAGACCGGAAGAGGGGCTTTTGGGAGGAGAGATTATTGAAGTTGGAGATCAAATATTTTTTCTCAAAACCCCAAGAGGCGAAGAGTGGCGAATTTTCTATGGCATTGAAACTGAAATTAAAAAAGATGTTGAAATAAAAAAGAACAAAAAGGTTGGGGTGCTTGGAGAAAAAAAAGATGACAAATCGATGGAGGCTTTCGTGATTATCAGACTTCCTTTTAGGGGAGAAGGGAAAGGGAGTGATTTTTCGGAATCACGAAAATGTCCTTTCCTGGATGCTCCTCAAAAAGAATGCAGAGATTAATTTATTCTTTTGTGCAAACCTTTATATTCTAATTCGTATATTATTAGAGTGGTAGGTCGAGACGATTTGTTGTTTGCAATTTGCTTTTCAACTTTTAAATTTGATTGATTTTGGTTTGTGCACAAATCAAAACTTGATCAACGTAGGACTTGCGCATTTTAAACAATAGAACCCCCCCCCTCAATATTTTTTCTTCGGCCTTTCGTTGCCACACGGCAGCTGCGAAAAAACATTGAGAGGGGGGGGGACAATACAATTGTTTTATTCAAGAGCGTGGGTTATGTAATAAATAAAATTAAAGCTAAAACTGCAACAACGAGATTCTCGAAGCACATAATCAATAAAAAAGAAAAAATGGAAAAAAGCAGAAAAATATTAATTTCAACGATTGCTCTCGGTGCGATTGTTGTTTCTGGAGCAATTGGAGCACAAGCGGTTTTTGCCGACAGTACGAGCAAGAGTCTTTCTGTAGTAGAAAGGCTTTCTCAGCGGTTTAATTTGAAATCAGATGATGTTGCACAAGTTTTTGAAGAGGAGCGAACAGAGCGACAACAAGAACGGCGACAACAACAAGAAGAAAAATTGAATCAATTTGTTACTGATGGAAAAATCACCGAAGAACAAAAGCAATTAATTCTTAATAAGTGCGAAGAACGAAGAACAGAACAAGAGGGGAATCGAGCGAAAAAAGGATCAATGAAGAATTTGACGAGTGAAGAAAGGCAAGTAGAGATGGAGGCGAGAAAAAATGACAGAGAAGCTCATCGTGAAGAGATGGAGAATTGGTTGAAAGAAAATGGAATTGATAGCGCATTGCTTTCTGATTTGGGACTAGGGGGCTTTCAGGGAGGAATCCATGGCGGGGGACATGGAGGAATGCGAGGCGGAGCTGGATTTAATAATTAATTAAAAAATCGTAGTTAGTTAAATTTACAGCAAAATTCTAATACGGCACATTTAAAATGTGCCGTATTAATTATCCAGACCAGTATCTTGATAATTGGTTAAATAAAAAACCCCGCAAGTTGCGGGGTTTTTATATGTGAAATACGAAATTACATTCGTGATACGTTCACTGCGTTTAGGCCTTTTGGTCCTTCTTCAACTTCGAATTGAACCATATCTCCTTCTTTCAATTCATCGAAAGATACTCCTTGAAGAGCGTTTGAGTGAAAGAAAAGATCTTTGTCTTTTCCTTCTCTGGAAATGAATCCAAATCCTCGGTCCTTCAAGCTAGCGATTTTACCTTGCTCCATAGTGATATAGATAAGAATACTTTTTAAAACATAATAAGAAATTACTGCAAAAAAAGATCGACTAGGCTACTATTGCAGATTTCCTATATATGATTATCAATTATAGCATAGCCACTTGTTTTGTCAATGTTTTGTGTCGTTTTGCCTTTATTTAAAGTCTTTTCCGCCCAACCCAGAACCTTTTGGCATAGCTATTTTTTGCAAGAATTTTCTCCTGCCACATAGCCGGTGCTCCAGCAAATTTGAAGATTATATCCCCCGGATGGGCCATCGACGTCAATAATTTCTCCGGCAAAAAAAAGATTATCAATCAGTTTCGATTTCATTGTTTTTGAATCAATTTCTTTTAGGGAAATTCCACCGGTTGTTATGATTGCTTTTTTGAAATCATCCAGTCTGTCAATTTCCAAGGTGAATTCTTTAATATGACGAACAATGTTTTTTCGTTCTTCTTTTGTAATTAAATTAACTTTTTTATCGGGGGCGATTCCTGTTCGCTCTATGATTAAAGGAATCATTTTTTGTGGCAATAATTTATCAATACTGTTTCGGAAATTTTTGTTTTTCCCGTCTTCAAAATCTCTCTGAATTCGTTGGTCGAGTTTTGGAAAATCCAAAGCTGGTTTGAAGTCAATCTTTATTTTCAAATCTCCCGGCAATTCTTCTCCGATTCTTTTGCTCATATTTAAAACCACTGGACCACTGATTCCTCTTTTGGTGAAAACTGCTTCTCCGAATCGAGAGTCAATCTTTTTGTTATCTTTATAAATACTAACTTCGGCATTCTTCAAGCTTAGCCCTTCAAGTTTTTCGGGAGCATCTCCTTTCAAGAGCACTGGCACGAGAGCTGGGGAGGGAGTCACGATGGTGTGGCCGAGATCTTTGGCCCAGCGATATCCATCGCCGGAAGATCCAGTTTCAGAATAAGATTTTCCTCCGGTGCAAAGAATGAATTGATCTGCGAAAATTTCTTTTCCGTTGGTTAGTATGATTTTTTCAATTTTGTTGCCGATTTTTGTGATTTTTTTGACTTTGACGTTGGATTTCACGTCAACATTGGATTTTTTGAGGTATCTGACGAGGGC
>DCVH01000072.1 GCA_002327335.1 Patescibacteria group bacterium UBA2193 | reverse complement strand
AACTCCAGGAAAACAAAATGAATTTCAAGTTGAAAAAGTTTATCCTCAAAAAATAAAATTTAATGAAATTTTTTCTAATCCGGAAGGAGCGGATAATGACGAGGAGTGGGTGGAGTTTTTTAATGATAATGATTTTGAAGTTGATTTAACAAAGTGGAAAATTAAAAATTCAAGTGATAAAATTTTTGAAATAAAATCTGGAAAAATTGACGCTGGAAAATTATCAGTAATTCCTATCAAAGAAACATCTTTTGCTATTAAAAATTCAAAAGAAAAATTATTTTTACTCGATCCAAATAATAAAGAAGTTGACGGAGTTGAAATGATTGAAAGCGCTCCGAGCGGTTCCAGTTTCAATGTTAGTGAGGATGGAACTTGGTCATGGAGCAGGCATCCAACCCCGGGAATGAAAAACAAAATAAACCATAGGCCCAAGATAAAAATTGATATTCCGGATGATTTTTATGAGGGCATGAAAATGGAATTTGATGCTTCAAAGACAACTGATGAAGACAAGGATGAATTGAAATTTCGCTGGGAGTTTGGCGACAATCATGCAAGCTATCTGAGGAAAACGTCTCATGTTTACAAGGAAACCGGAGAATATCAAGTCATCTTGAGAGTGAGTGATGGGAGCGGATATGTTTACAAAAATTTTGGAATTGAAGTTGAAAAATATCCAAAAAAAGAAGTGAAGATTGTGAAATTGATTCCGAATCCAATTGGCAAGGACAGTGAAAATGAAATTATCTGGCTTAAAAATGAAACTGATAAAAAAATAAATTTGAAGGGGTGGAGCGTGGCGACTGGTGGGAGTTCAAAAAAACTAACTAATCATCCGATTTATAACGATTTTGTAATTAATTCAGGTGACACCGAAGAATTGAAGCGTGACGATTGCAAGTTCAGTTTGTTGAATAAAAAAGGACAAGTAGTTTTGAGATATCCAAACGGCGAAACCGCAGATAAGGTGAAATATGAAAAAGACAAAATTGAAGAAGGGGAATTTTTGGAAATTGAAAATGACGAATTGATTTGGACGGGAGGAAAATCGATTGAAAAATCATCTGTTGGCGAAGAAGAGCGGACCGATTTTGAGGAAGACATTATTGAGGTCCAGGGAATTTCTTTTCAGGAACAATTATTGAAGGCAGTATTAAACGATAAAATGGGGTGTTGCGAGACTTTTCAGAAAATTTTAATTGATAATTGGAAATACAAAAACAAGTGGCAGGCGAAGTTTGCCAATTCTTTTCTTTCGCAAACTTGATAATAGTTGTTTTTGTGGTGTATAATATAGGAACTTAAATAATATCAATTTATGAAAAAGTCGGAACTATTTTTTAGTGCGCTGCAGATTCCCGTTGATTATGCCATGCTGGTTTTGGCGGGGGTGGTGGCTTTTTTGTTGAGAGGAAGCGAAAGCGTTACTGGTTTGAAGCCTGTTCTCTATGATTTCAGTGTCCGGGAATATATGCAGATAATGTTGATTGTGGCGGCTTTTTTTGTGTTTGTATTTGCAATTGAAGGTCTTTATTTGATTAAGGCGACTCGAAAATTCACCAAGTCAATTTATCGAGTTTCTCGTGCCATTATCATCGGTTTGATGATAATTATTGTTGGAGTGTTTATTAACCGGGATTGGTATTCTTCTCGATTCGTGATCTTGGCCGGAGGGATTTTTGCTATCGTGTTCGTTTCTTTGGCTAGAATTTTTCTCGGATACATTCAGCGCTATTTGTTGATGAAAAAGGGAATTGGAATTCATCGACTGGCTTTGATTGGGACGAATGGTGTCTGCAAGATGTTTTCTGATCAAGTTCGTCGTAATAAATTTTTGGGGTATAGAGTTGTTGGAGTGGTTGAGAATGTTGATTTTGATAAAATCAGGGAAATTAAAAAGAGCAAAGGGATTGATGAATTGATCGCTTGCAGTCCTGGCAAAATAAAAGAACACGATTTGCATAATTTGAAAGAATATTGCATTTATAACAGAATTGCATTTAAATATGTTCCGACATTGATTGAAACAACCAATTTTGATTTGCAAATTTTCTTAGGAGAACCTTTGATTGAAATAAAAAATACTCCGCTTGAAGGCTGGGGGAAAATCATCAAGAGACTTTTTGATTTAATCGGTTCTTTGGTGGGAATCTTTTTATTCAGTCCAATTATGTTGATTGTTGCTATTGCGACGTGGATTGATTCTGGGCGACCAATCATATATTTCAATCCTCGAGTTGGACATCGAGGGGGATTTGATTTGTACAAATTTCGTTACATGAAAACCGAATACAGCCACGGGAAACAATTTTCCGAAAAGCACAATAAAAACGCAATGGAATTTTTGGAAAAATTAATAAAAAAACAGTCAATTAAAAAAGGTCCGATTTATAAAATTAAAGATGACCCAAGGAAGACTAGAGTGGGAAGGTTTATTGAAAAATTTTCGCTTGATGAATTGCCACAATTTTTCAATGTTTTTCAAGGAAATATGAGCTTGGTTGGACCTCGCCCACATCAGCCAATAGAGGTTGAAAAATATCGGGATCATCATCGAAGAGTTTTGACAATCAAACCAGGAATCACTGGCATGGCTCAAATTTCAGGCAGGAGCGATCTTGATTTTGAAGATGAAGTTCGGCTCGATACCTATTATATTGAGAATTGGTCACTTTGGCTTGATGTCATAATTATTTTAAAAACAATTCCTTCACTTTTCAGGAAGAGAAAAAATTAACTATGAGCATTTTTGATTCAACAAAAAAAGTTTATTTTATCGGAATAAAAGGTTCTGGCATGGCTTCCTTGGCTCAGATTTTTCATAATCAAGGAATCGAAGTAATTGGTTCTGATGTGAGCGAAAAATTTTTTACTGATGAAATTCTTCAAAAAGCGGGAATTCCATTTAAGGAAAATTTCTCCGAAGAAAATATTTCAAGCGAAAATAACATTGATTTGGTTGTTTATTCTTCGTCATATAATTCAAATAATCCGGAATTAAAATGGGCGATTGCGAATAATATTCAGGCTTTGAGTTACGCGGAAGTTTTGGGAGAAATTAGTAAGCAAAAATTTACTATTGCAGTTTGCGGAACTCATGGAAAAACAACTACCAGTGCAATGCTTACCGTTGCCATGAAAGAATCCGGGCTTGATCCGACGGCGATTGTCGGCTCGAAAATAAATCAACTTGGCACCGGAGCAGTTTCTGGGAAATCCGGATATTTTGTGGTTGAAGC
>DCVH01000097.1 GCA_002327335.1 Patescibacteria group bacterium UBA2193 | reverse complement strand
AAATATAAAATCATAAAAGAACTAAATCCAATAGAAAAAAATGCAAATTAAAATAAATAATAAAATATATAATTTCGAAAAAGGAGAAACTGTCCTTGAAATTTGTCGAAAGAATAATATTTTTATTCCAACTTTGTGTCAACATGATGATTTGCTTCCGGCGGAAGGGGTTTGTCGGCTTTGCTTGGTGAAGACAAATAAACACCGAGGTCTTGTGACTTCTTGCCAGACAAAAGCGGAGGAATATTTGGAAGTGACAACCGAAGATGTTGATATTGAAAAAGCTCGTCGCTATAATCTGGAACTTCTTTGGGCGGATCATGCCGGGAAATGCAAAAATTGCTTGAGAAATGGGAATTGCGAACTTCAAGATCTTGCGAAAAAATTCAAAATTGACATTGATGATTTTGTTCCATCACTTGATCAATTTGAGAAAGAAGAGCAACTGAAAGTGCTCAAAGAAAATCTCAAAAATCGGGTCGTGGATGATGTGAATTCTTCAATTTATCGAGACAATCAATATTGTATTGAGTGTCGCAGATGCATCAAAGTTTGCAAGCAAATTCAAACGATTGAATCCTATGGAATGAATCATCGAAGCATTGAGACAAAAGTTGGCACACCCGGAGAAATTCCTTTGGATTGTATTTTTTGCGGGCAGTGTGCAATTTATTGTCCGACAGCGGCTATTACAGAAAAAGATAATTTGAAGGAGGTTGAAGAAATTTTGGCGGATAATTCTAAAATGAAAATTTTCCAAGTGGCACCTTCAGTGAGATTCACAATCGGAGAAGAATTTGGTCTTGAGCCGGGGACTTTGGTTGAAGGGAAAATTGTTTCAGCCTTGAAAGAGTTGGGAGCGGATTTGATTTTTGATGCCACGTTTTCAGCTGACCTAACAATCATGGAAGAGGCGCATGAACTTATTCAGCGAATCACTTTAAAAGCTCAAGGAAATCATGAAGTGCGAATGCCGATGTTCACCAGCTGTTGTCCGTCGTGGGTTTTGTATGTAGAAAAATATTGGCCACAGTTCATTGGAAATCTTTCAAGTTGCAAATCTCCGCAACAAATGTTGGGGGCGATGATAAAAACCTATTATGCCGAAAAGAAAAAAATAAATCGGAAGAATATCAAAGTAATTTCAGTGATGCCTTGCACTTCGAAAAAATATGAAGCCAATCGAAAAGAGTTGTCGCAAGACGGAGATCAAGAAGTTGATATTGCAATCACCGCCAGAGAATTTGCGAGATTAGTCAAAAAGAAGGGGCTTAATTTTAAAAATTTACCGGATAAATATTTCGATCGAATTCTTGGTGTGCATACTGGCGCTGGAATTTTGTTTGGTTCAACTGGGGGCGTGATGGAGGCGGCGCTTCGAACCGCTTATGAAAGCATTACTTGTGAAAATCTTGATAATTTGGATTTCAAAGTGATTCGTGGAAATGGTGGAATCAGGGAAGCGGAAATTGTCATTCCAAAATCAAAATGTCTCGTGAAGCCGCTGACAATCAAAGTGGCGGTGGCACATGAAATCAGGAACGCTAGAAAAATTCTCGAGTCTTTGGATCGAGGGGCATGCGATTATGATTTTGTTGAAGTCATGGCGTGTCCGAGTGGATGTCTTGGCGGGGGAGGACAGCCGATTCCAACTGATTCGAAAATTCGCGCCATGAGAATGAAGGCAATCTATGAACGAGACCGAAATTTGCCAGTTCGAAAATCTCATGAAAATGAAGCCGTACAGGAACTTTATAAAAGCTATTTGGGCGAGCCGGGAAGTGAACTAGCAGAAGAACTTTTGCACACCAGGTATTTTGACAGGAGTGAGGAGTAGTTTTTAAATCTTAATTTTCAGTTTAAAAGCTTCATGTAAATTTTATATTTCATGAAGTTTTTGATTTTATTAGGATTTACGTATTTAAAATAACGCAACATGTACCCCCAAGAAATATTTTTTCTCCGGCCTTTCGTTTCACACGGCAGCTGCGAAAAAACATTTCTTGGGGGATTTGGCATTTAATTTCTAATAGTGAGACAAAATTTAATATTAGAAATTAAATTTGTGTTATGGTATCATATTTCTAGTTAAAATTAAATTATGTCAAATTCTCTATTTAGTGAAAAAAAAGTGCAGATTTTTATTTCTGAAAAATCAGATGGCTCAATGAAATTGTTGGGTGGTTTTGGTGATGAAAAGATATTGGATAATAGAAAAAGATTTTTGGGCAAAATCGGAATTGATTTGCAAGACGTTGTTTCGGCGGATTTGGAACATGGGACCAAGGTCGAAATTGTTGGGAAAAACGAGAAAGGAATTTTCATTAAAAAAACCGATGGACTTGTCACAAAAGAAAAAAATATTTTTTTGACCGTAACCGTGGCAGATTGTTTGCCAATTTTTATTTATACCGAAACTGGAGTGGGAATTTTGCACGGAGGCTGGAGGGGAGTTGCGGATGGAGTTGTGGAAAATGGCATTAAAAAATTCAAAGAAATGACGAATTGTTTGCTGGAGGAAATTTTTCTGAAAGTTGGCCCATCAATTGATTCGTGTTGCTTTGAGGTTGGCAATGACGTGGCTGAAGTTTTTCAGAAATACTCCGAAGCGGTTCAAGATGAAAACGGCAGGAAATTTGTTGATTTGAAAAAAGTCGTCCAACAAATCGCTTTACAGGAAGGGTTATTAGAAGAAAGGATTGATATTAGTTCCGAATGCACGGCTTGTCTGCCAGAAAAATATTTTTCTTTCAGGCGCGACAAACCAGAGAAAGTGGAAGCAATGATGGCGGGGATTGGGTTAGTTTGTAGGGAGTAGTTTTTAGTTAATATTTGACAGGTGGTAATTATAAAAAAGAAAGAATTTTTTCTAGTAACCCCTTCCTATCTGCCACTGGCAGTTAGGAATCCCCTTATGATAAGGGGAGAGAACAGAAAGAAGATGTAATCAATAGAATTTTCCCCTCCTAGAATAAGAGGGGGCAGGTGGAGTTGGATGTTAATAAGATATTCCTATTTTTCCTTTTATTCTAATAAAAGGGGATTAATTTTTTAAATTTCCCTTATTTTAAGAAAAAAAATTTAAAGTTTCCCCCTTATTGTAAGAGATTCATGCCTGCCAGTGGCAGGTATTGAAGGGGGTTATTACAAAAAAATGTATAACAATAAAAATCTAAAAAATTTCAGAAGAAATTTAAGGAAAAATAGCACTGACGCAGAGAGAAAATTATGGCAATATTTGAGAAGGAGACAAATTGGCAACTTCAAATTCACAAGACAATACAGTGTTGGTTCATACATTCTTGATTTCTATTGTCCTGAAACAAGATTAGCAATCGAAATAGATGGTGGACAACATTTTGAAAACAAAGACAAGGATGAAATCAGAACAGAATTTTTAGTAAAACAAAATATTAAAGTTATAAGATTTTGGAATAATGAAATTTTTAATAACATCGATGGGGTTTTAATAACAATCAGAAAGAGTCTTTGCTTGGAAAATTAACCCACCCTTCACATCTGCCACTGGCAAATGCGAATCCTTTACTTCAAGGGAGGGGATTTTAAAAACCTTCCCTATTCTAAGAAAGAGGAATTAAAACTTTCCCCCTTATTGTAAGGGGGATGAAAGGGGGTTATTATAAAAAATGTATAACAATTTTAATTTTCCAAAGCAGTGCTTTATAAAGAAGTGAAAAATGATCGGAAATATTTTTGGACGAGCCATTCGAAATACAAGCTTGTTCAATATGGGCTTGGTCCGAGCGTGATCAAGCGGGTGATTCGCCGGCCGGATCGAGTGGAAGAGGGCATTGCACCGGATACCGTGGCAGTCATGAAAGACCGTTCAACGAAATCTCAGGAAAAAGAGGTTTGGGTGATGTACCAAAAAGAATTCAAGAATCAACCTTGCCTACCGGCAGGCAGGAAATCAAAAATCAAAAACACTAATTTAACAAACACCATAGAGGGCGAGAGGAGGTCGTCCACTGGGCGAATCAAGATCATTTCCGCTTGGATTTATCCGGGGAAAACCAAAAAAGGGAAAGAAATTTTTATTCCAGATGATGTGCTTGAAGAACTTCAAAAATTTTCTGAGTTAATTACAGTCTGATTTTTTACTCAACGGTTTTTTTGTGTTATATTATAGTAGTAAAAAAATAAATAAAAATATGAAACAAAAAATCTTGTGGTTGTTGGTGGGGTTGATTTCTTTGATATTGATTGTCATTTTGAGTTCCTTCGTTACATTGAGGATTGTTCGGAATTCAGAAAATTCTGCGGTGGTGACAAAAAATTTGGAAAGAAATAATTCTCAAAATATTGAGAAGAGCAAGATAATAGCAGAGGAAAAGATTCCAGAAGAAAAAATTGATTTAACAGGAGATGTGATTTGGAAGGGAGAAGTGCAGTGGATTGAGCCTCAAGATTTGGGTGACCTTGGTTTGACGTCAAAAGAAATATATGATGGCGGAAATTTTGATATGGTTTCTTCGGA
>DCVH01000045.1 GCA_002327335.1 Patescibacteria group bacterium UBA2193 | reverse complement strand
CTTTCAACGCATAGGCGCTTTTGCCGTGATGATGAAAGAATTTTTCTTCGGCTAGCAAATAATGTTTGAATCCTGCTTGATGAATTCGGAAACTCAAATCAACATCATTGAAATAGAGCCAAAAATCTTGGTGGTCGTCGAATCCTCCAAGTTTTTTCAGAAGCTCTCCACGAATCATCAAGACTGAAGCCATTGGCTGATCAACTTCTTGATTTTTAATATGATCATAGAATTTCTCTTTGTATTTTCCGAAAGTTTTCAGCTCCATTAAATAGGTTTTCCAGCCATAAAAAGGACGGCAAGAAATTTGGATTCTGCCGTCTGGATAGAGAAGTTGTGGCGCGACCGCTCCATATTCATCATTTTTTTCCAAGAACTCAATCATCTTGCCGATTGCATCTCCCACACATTCCACATCTTGATTGAGCAACAAAATATATTTTCCTTGGGCTTGTTCAATTCCAATATTATTCCCTTTGGCAAAACCAAGATTTTCTTTATTTTCAATAATTTTTGCCTCGGGATATTTTTTCAATATTTCAATCGTGCGGTCCGTCGAACCATTATCCACCACAATCAATTCATATTTCTCACGATCAAAAACCTTCATAATTGAATCAAGGTTTTTTTTGATGATTTCCTGCCCGTTCCAAGACAGGATGATGATTGAAAGTAGTGGCTGTTGATTCATAATCGCAATATTATTTTTAACAATTCAACTTATCTCTTCGAAAAATCATCAAGATGTTTATTGAAATCCAAAATCCATTTTGCTTGATTCGGATAGAAAAGAAAAGGTTCAACATCTTTCGAGGCTTTTTCAAGATCAAGTTTGGAAACATTTTTTTTCATCTCAACAACCAACTCTTCTTTGTTTTCAATTTTATGCCCTTTTTCCTGCAAGATGGCATAGTTGGGCTCAAGATTTCTTTGTGCCATAAACCAAATTAAGTCATAGAAATCTCTTCCTTTTTGATAGGGACGATGGAAAAACGCCAAAAGTTTTTGAGCAAAAATTGTTTCAATAGTGTTGAATAACAATGGGAATCTTTCATTAAAATTATCAACAAAAATAGTATCCGTTTTTATATTTTGATAAGGGCTGAAATCAATTTCAAATTTAACAGAAAGCTTTTGATTATCCAATTGAGAAAGACCGAATTCTTTTAAAACTTCCCTGAACTTAAAATAAATAATAAAAATATTTTCTGTTGTTTTGGTTTTGACATCAACGTTAAACCCTCTTAATTTAATTTTTCTGGATAATTCATCACTTAACAATTCTATGTTGAAATCTTCTCTGTCTATCAAATCAAAATCAAGATCTTCGGAAAAACGATTAATCCGATAACCAAATCTCAAACTTGTTCCTCCCAAAAAAGAAAGTTTATCATTGTAATTGCTCAAAGACAATTCTCGAAGAATCTGAGTTTGAAGATACTCCCTCAAGATGCTTTTCTCTTGAAAAGGAATATTGTTTTTTTTTGCATAATCCTCAAAAAAATTTTTATCTGGAAGCATAGAATTTGATGAAATTATCTGTTAAAAAATTCGTTTTTTTATTGTTAAAAAGTCTTGAAAATTCTTTCAATCTTTTTTTGTTATAATCAAATTCCTCTTCAAAGCGATAACCTTCAAAATTTTCTCTGGAACCATCGATGATATTTCGATTAAGATAAAAGAAATCCACGAGTGCTTTTTCGGGAAGCGCAACATTGAATGGAATATTTTTAATTTTTTCAACCCGAAATCCGCCAAAAGCTTCTTTCTTGATTTTTTGATAATGGTATCTGCCAAAATATTTATTTTCAAAAATTTTTGTTTTGCGAGAAGAAATTGAAGTAACCGTAAAAACTGCTTCGGGAATAATCCCGTAATTGCTCAAGGCCATTTCCAAACTAACATAAGAAGGTGCATAAATTTTTGACGCTAGAAACATTGGGTCTAACTCCTCTTTGATATCACCAAGCAAATACAAACCTTTTCTAAGCTTAATCAAATACCCTTTTTCTTCCCAATTTTTAAGATTATTCAAAAAAGACTTATTAAAATCATCTTTAAAAATAAGTTTTAACTCTTTTGTTTCAAAAAGAGGAAATTCTTTCATTTTTTCCCGAAAATCAATATAATTCATTTCTTCTAGTCATTAAATTTTATGAATTAAGGAAACGTGTTTTTATTATATATTCAACTCACTTAACTGTCAAGATAGCATATAAAGCCTTATGCAATGGCACTTTTTTGAAAAAACACTAACAAAAAAAGCGCTATTTTTGAAACGATGTGTTCTCACATCAAATATTATTCCTCTGTCGTCGGCAAGTTGAATCCGGCTGGCATGGTACCCTTCAGTTCTTCAATTTGCTTCATTTGGTTTTTCAACATTTCACATTGATCAACAAAGGTTATGTTACTTGGGACAGTAAAATCAATTTCTTCAACTGGGTTGCATTTAACATCAACGGCATTTTCAAAAAGATCTCCCAACTCTGCGGTCTCACCAGCCTCGGGCATATCAATGGTGCCCTCCATTTTTTTTGTTGCGTCTTTCATGCAATCCACGCTCATTTTGAATCCTTCTGTCGCTCCGTCTGTCCAGCTGTACTGGTTTTCACCGTCAAAAATTGCATAAGTTTTCTTTTCTTCCAAAGCGTCCATCACAGAAATTGATTTATATTTCTCACCCTGAACATAGGATTCCGACTGAAATTCATCCTCCCCCATCTTGATCGTATAGACGCATTTCATCTTTTTTCCATCCTTGATTTTCGCAAGTTCGTCAATTATTCCACTGGAATTTTCACCTTCTTCCTTGTCGCCTTCTGTCTCAATTTTTTCCTGAACTACTGAATTTTTTGCCTCATTCTTTTTGTCATCACTGACTTTTTTAAAAACAAAAAACCCTCCGACAATAATAATCAGAGCTACGATAATCGCGATTGGTGCTATTTTTTTCATTTGTTTTTCCCCTTGTTAAAAAGATTGTTCATTTCCACTCTTTAACAAAGATTATTTTTACTTATTATTTGATAACAAGATTATAGCATACTCTCTGAAAAATAATAGCTGAATCTTGACAAAATTATTTTTTTCACTAACATGTGGAATGCATGTGTTGTAACCGAGTCAGATGGAGATTGTCGCGCGGGGCGAAAATGAAGTCTGACTCGGTTCACACAAAAAAGTTCTTTCAAGTCAAAACTTGTGGTCGAGACGCTAAATTATTACGCATAGGCGTTCCAAAAACAACTGGAATTGAAACTGGTCGTTTCAGTCTCGAACACATCCCAAAAAGCCTCAACTAACCGGGGCTTTTTTCTTTTCCCAAAAAACTTGACAAGGTTTTTGAAGTTGCTATAATTTTAATATAACTTAGTTATGTACCTCAAAAAAAAGATGTGATCGGGAAGTTCAAAGAACACCCCAACCAAAATTGAAACTCCATGTTTCAAACTCGATCACATCTCTCTCTACAGCTTCA
>DCVH01000039.1 GCA_002327335.1 Patescibacteria group bacterium UBA2193 | reverse complement strand
TGGCGGCTTTTTCGGGAAATATTTTGATTGTGATTTTGAAAATTTTTGGGTTCATGATTTCCGGATCGGGGGCTTTGTTTTCTGAAGCGATTCATAGTTTCGCTGATGCGGCTAATCAATTTCTTCTTTTGGTTGGGCTCAAGAGATCAACAAAAAAAGCAAATGTTGATTTTTCTTATGGTTATGGGAGGGAAAGATTTTTTTGGTCATTGGTTTCTGCTTGTGGAATATTTTTTATTGGTGCGGGCATAACCATCTATCACGGAATTTCTTCTTTGTTTTCTGAGCATGAAATTTCAACGGGGTGGATGACGTTTGCTATTCTCATTGTTTCTTTTGTGGTGGAGGGACTAACTTTTCTGGCAGCGCTCAGAGAGCTTCGTCGTTCCAATAAGGGCATGAAGTTTAAAGAAATAATGGAGCATGGCAATCCAACAACCCTGGCGGTCCTCTATGAAGATGGCGTGGCGGTTATTGGTGTTCTGATTGCACTTTTGAGTATTTGGCTTGCTCATATAACGGGCAATCATTATTGGGATTCAATTGGTTCAATTTTAATTGGTTTGTTACTGGGAGTTGTTGCGATAATGCTTATTAATAAAAATCGGGAATATTTAATCGGGAAAACCATTCCGAAGAAAGCTCAAAAAAGAATTATTAAACTTTTGGAAAATGATCCATCAATCGAAAAGGTGATTGATTTCAAGTCAACAATTTTGGATGTTGGTCGATATCGAATTAAGTGCGAAATAGAGTTTAATGGGCCAAGTTTAATTAGAACAATTTTCCCCACCGGAGTTCTTCGGGAAGAATACGATTTTGTGAAAGATGATTATGAGAATTTTATTAAATTCTGTGTGGGCTATTCAGATAAAGTGCCAAGGATGATCGGAACTAAGATTAATGAAATTGAAAGAAAAATAGAAAAAGAAGTTTCCGAAGTTAAGCATATTGATATAGAAATAAATTAAGATTTTTCCCAAAAAACCATCAAAAAAGTTAGTCAAAAAAAGCGAGATGTTGAGATTATTTGCCTAGTCAAATGCTTGACAAGAAGGAGTGAAGGGTGCTATCATAGATTTTGGTTATAATTCAATAAGATTGCCGATTGATGAGAGGTTATCTCTAGGGGAATTCTCTCTATAGACTGGCAATTAACAAAGGATATAAAGCCATTAAACGCTTTTTATTTAGAAAAACAGAGGAAGCTGAACAGGAAAATAATAAGGAGGGGAAGGGAATAAAGAATAAATTTTCCGGTTATTATCAAAAGTTTATTGGAGCGCTTTCGAAGTCGGAAGCATTTTTGATAAAAGCCGTTAAACGCAACAAAACGAAAGTTTTGTTGGATTTTTTTAGAAAAAATTCTGCAGTTTTTGTTATTATATTAGTTGCCGCTTTTGTTGTTGCAGGGAATGTTAACCTCGACAAAGAGAGAAGCGGTTTTTTGTTTGGCTATTTTGATAATCCGGTTGATAATTTAGATAAAATTCAACACCGAGCGAACAATCAAACTTATAGAACAAATTTAACCATGGCTCCTTTGGCGTTGGCAGACTCGAGCGATCAAGAGGATATTGATGATTTGATGATAAAAGATGGAAATTTAAATCAAAACCAGATGCAACAGCAGGTTTTGACAGCTTCTGCTGCTCCGGATGCGAAAAAATTGTTGAGTGAGGGAGCTGACGTGGCGGTTTATGAAGTTAAGTCTGGGGATACTGTGAGCACGATTGCTAAGGATTTCAAGGTTACAACCAATACGATTCTTTGGGCAAATGATATTGAGGATTCCGATATGATTCAACCTGGAGACAAAATCTTCATTTTGCCGGTAACTGGAGTGGAGCATGTTGTTAAAGACGGAGACACCATTGAAAAACTTGCTAAAAAATATGATGCGGACAAAAAGAAAATTATTGCTTTCAATGAACTTCCAGCCGATGGAACTTTGACGGTCGGTAAGGAATTAATAATTCCGGATGGAGAAAAAGATGAGCCGGCACCGGTTATTCAGCAAAGAGATTATTATAGCTCTGATGTTGCGAGTGACCCGTCTCGGGCACCTTCAATTATTGATAAAAATCCAAAAGGTGGACATTCATTTCCTTATGGTTATTGTACCTGGTATGTGGCTTCCAAAAAACACGTTCCTTGGGGAGGGAACGCTGGAACATGGCTTTATCACGCCAAGGCTTATGGAGCAAAAACCGGGAAAACTCCCAAGAAGGGTGCAATTCTCGTGACCAATGAAAGTTGGTATGGCCACGTTGCAATCGTTGAAAGTGTCAATGGAAACTCAATTACTATTTCTGAAATGAATTATAAAGGGTTTGCTGTGAAAAGCACCCGAACGCTTTCGACAAAGAGTGGCGTGATTAAGGGGTATATTTATTAAGATATAGATTTTTTGATAGAAAGCCAGCTCATTGGGGAGCTGGATTTTGGGGTTTAATGTCTAAAAAAAGGAGGGCGTAAGTAATGGCAGAAGCGATTGCTTTGAGTGTTGTTTACCTCAGTCTTTCGGTTTCGTTATTTATAAAGTATGGCAGGAAGAAGGGAGGTAAAAAATTTAAAAAAGCGACGTCAACGACGTCGTGGCAATGAAAAAGTTTTTTCAATGTTTTTCAAAACAAAGCGTTCCAATGAAACAATTCAATGGAACGCTTTTACTTTTCAGGAGATTTTTTAATTCTCTTCTCGGAATCGATATTGAATTGCTTCAGCAAGATGATAAACCTGAATATTTTTTGAATTTTCCAAGTCGGCGATTGTTCGAGAAACTTTCAAGAGGCGGTGATAGGCACGGGGAGAAAGATTCATTTTATCAATAGCGGATTTCAATAAGTTTTTTTCTTCATCTCCAATTTGGCAGAACTCTCTTATGTGTTTGTTGCCCATTTCTGAATTTGAAAAAATGGAACAATCTTTGAATCTTTGGAGTTGGACTTCTCTGGTTTGAATCACTCTTTTACGAACATTTTCACTTTTTTCTCCCAATTCATTTTGAGAAAGTTTTTCAAATTTGATTAAGGGGACTTCAATATGCAAGTCAATCCGATCCATAATTGGTCCGGATATTTTTCTTTTATAGCGAGATATTTGATTTGGGGCACAGGTGCATTGTTTTTGAGGACTGGAGGCATTTCCGCATGGGCAGGGGTTCATGGCGGCAACCAGGATAAAATTAGCAGGGAAGGTGAGACTTCCTTGAGCGCGAGCAATCGAAACTTCTCCATCTTCAAGCGGTTGGCGAAGATTCTCAATTACTTCTCGTGAAAATTCCGGGAATTCATCCAAAAACAAGACGCCTCGATTGGCCAGTGAAATCTCTCCTGGCTTCGGAAAGGAGCCACCGCCAACCAATGAAACAGCAGAAGCACTGTGGTGAGGACTTCGAAAAGGTCGGTTAGTGATTAGCGGTTTTTCTGCATTAGTAAGTCCGGCAATTGAATAAATTTTAGTAACTTCAAAAGACTCTTCTTTTGTAAGCGGGGGCATAATTGAGCAAACTGATTTTGCCAGCATTGTTTTTCCAGACCCTGGAGGACCGGAAAGTAAGATGTTGTGTCCGCCTGAAACAGCAATTTCCAAGGCTCTTTTGGCGTGCTCTTGACCTTTTACAAAACAAAAATCAAAAGGATGTTCAATCAGTCCAAAGGCTTCTTCGGAAAAACTTTTCTTTTTAAGAGCTTTGATGGGAATTTGACCATTCAGCATTTCAAAAATATGTTTCAAACTTTTCACGGGAATGATATTTATTTCTTCCACAAAATTGGCTTCTTCTGCGACTTCAGCTGGAAGGAAAAGGTTCTTTATTCCTTTGTTTTTCAAAGAAAGCGCAATCGGAAGAACTCCTTTGATTCTGCGAAGGTTGCCATTGAGGGCAAGTTCTCCAAGAAAAACGGAATCTTTTGGCATTTTTGTGAGTTGGTCAGAGGCAAGAAGAAAACCAATGGCGATCGGCAAGTCAAAAGCGGGACCTTCTTTTTTGAGGTCAGCCGGCGCCAGATTGACAGTGATTCTTCCAAAAAATTGCGGGGGACGAAGATCGGAATTTTTAATAGCGCTGGAAACACGATCCTTGGCTTCTTTGACAGCTGTATCAGGAAGGCCAACAATGTTAAAAACCGGTTGTCCCGGTGACGTGTCCACTTCCACTTCAATTATTTTTCCCTCCATTCCAACGGTAGTTGCCGAAAAAACTTTTGATGCCATTTTATTTTTTTATTTAGAAATTTATCATGATTATATCATATAAAGTTAAAAGACAAGAATTATTTGATTTTTTTAAATTTCATGCTAGACTTCTTTTTAGTTAATTGATATCGGAAATCATTAATTAGGAGTCGTAAAAATTTGTATTTTAAAATTATTAAGCCGGGGTAGCTCAGTGGTAGAGCAAAGGACTGAATTTCGGTCCATTCCAGAGTAATTTGGAATTAAAAATTGGGTGAATTCGGGGAAACCTAAGTTTGTTTAAAAACAAATATGGCAATCCCGAGCCAATCCTTCGCTGGGAAGCTATGGATTACAAGCAAGCCAAAAAGAAGGCTTGCCTGTCGTAGCTTTTGCGTGGGCAGGTGTAGAGACTAGCAAGTGAGTCCCAACAATAATCTTGCATAAGCGCCCAACTCCTTTTTGTTAAGGATGATGATATAGTCCAACCTTTTGGGAAACCTTGAGATTAAAAGGAAAATCCTTGTGTCGAGAGTTCAATTCTCTCCCCCGGCACCAATTAGTTAGTAGTTTTTAATGGATAGTTTCTAGTTAATAGTTCAAGGTGCTTGAAATCCAATTCTTTTTTGATTTTTTAAAATTTAATTATTGGGAAATTGGAAATTATTTAAAAATTAAAAATTTTAAATTAAAAATTAACTTTGCGGGTATCGTATAGTGGCTAATATACGTCCTTGCCAAGGACGAGCGACGGGTTCGATTCCCGTTACCCGCTCAAAAACTAAAAATCTTCAGATTATTTCTGGGGGTTTTTTGTTTTTATTCAGAATCTAGTATAATTAAAATAGATTTAATAAAATATATGATAAAGGATAAAAAAGTTATAAGAGATATTTTGGAGCAATCTGAAAAATTTTTTCATACAAAAGAAGATGATGAACAAATTGAAACAACATTCGAAGTTGTTGAAAAATTGCAAAAAATCCATCCATCCTCAATTGTTTGTAGATACGATGGAAACGATTTGATTGGGCATGTTTCTATTCTGCCAACAAGCAAAGACTTGATGAACAAGTTTATAAACAAAGAAATAAATGAAAAGAAATTGTTCGAATTAACGATTCCGCAGGAGAGATATGAAGCGATTTATCTTTTAGCAGCCGTTGTTGAACCGAAATATCAAAAAAATGGAATTGCCACTGAAATGTTGCTTGAAGCCATTAAGGGAGTTCCTTTATTAAAAAATCCTGTTTTATTTTATTGGCCATTCACAAAATCCGGAGAAAAATTGGCGCAAAAAGTTGCCAGCATATTAAAGATGACTCTTGAGGGGAGAAAAAATATTTTTGAGTAAAAAGATTTTTTCAAATCTAAAAGGGTTTTCGCAATGGAAAACCCTTTTTAGAAGATTTGTTGGTGTGCGGGCTCTTCTTTGCCTTTTATCCCCGTTTATCGTCTGGAAGCAGACTACCCAGGATTCAGGCCTTACCTTTGGGATGGCCACCTTTGATTTT
>DCVH01000026.1:2097-3185 GCA_002327335.1 Patescibacteria group bacterium UBA2193 | reverse complement strand
TAATTTGCGCCAAATTTTAACCGCCGCTGTTTCGATTATTTCAGCTCCTGTCTTCCTGGCATGTTGGTGTTCTGCTGGGTTTGAGAAGACGTATGAGGCGTTCAGTGCCCTAGCGGAATTAATACGTGAAAAGGGGGAATGTAACTCCCCGTAAACAATCTAAGCTCCTTGCAAATGTAATTTTGCCTGGAGCTTTCATTTTATCTTACCGAATCCGCCACTGCTTTGACTGCTTTCTTGTCGGTTATTTTGGGGAGAATTTTTGTGGCGGTTGGTTTCTTGATGATTCCGGCGAGGGCTTTGGAGGCCTTGAGCATCATTGGGATGGTGATTGATTTTTTGTTATTTTCCAGAGCTCCTTTGAAAATTCCTGGAAAAACAAGGGCGTTATTAATTTGATTTGGAAAATCACTTCTTCCGGTTGCAATCACTTTTGCACCAGCTTTTTTTGCTTCATCTGGCATAATTTCTGGCGTTGGATTCGCCATGGCAAAAACAATAGCATCGTCTGCCATATTTTCAATATCTTCTTTTTTAAGAAGTCCCCCCTTGGAAAGTCCGATAAAAAGATCCGCTCCTTTCAATGCGTCATGAATTGAACCGTTGAAATTTTCAGGATTTGTTTCTTTAGCAATTCTCATTTTGACTGCATGAAGATCTTTTCTTTCAGTTGAAACAGCCCCCTTGGAATCGAAAATAATTATATTTTTAATTCCAGATTCAAGCATTAGTCTTGTCACAGCACTTCCTGCAGCTCCGGACCCCGATAATACAACCTTTAATTTTTTCATATTTTTGCCGACAACTTTTGAAGCATTAATAAGGGCGGCGAGAGTTACAATGGCGGTTCCGAATTGATCATCATGAAAAACAGGAATGTCCAATTCCTTCTGAAGCGTTTCTGAAATTTCGAAACAATTTGGCGCAGCAATATCTTCAATATTAATTCCTCCAAAACTTGGAGCGATTGCTTTGATGGCCTGAATAATTTCTTTGGGATCTTTCGTTGCAAGTAAAATTGGAATGGCATTGATTCCGCCAAGTTCCTTGAAGATGACCGACTTCCCTTCCATAACGGGCAAAGCACC
>DCVH01000026.1:0-2000 GCA_002327335.1 Patescibacteria group bacterium UBA2193 | reverse complement strand
CCTCCCTGACTATAATCAAACGGGGTCTTTTTTTTCATGTGAATTTTATAATTTAATTCTTATTTCCTTTTTTTAAAAGAAAAATTTTGTTTATACAATGGCCTGAATGAGTACCATTCGCATTTTTAATGACAATGCCATCTTTGTCTTTAGTGACTTGTATTTTAGATTTAAAATTTCCTTTTTTATGTTCAAGAAATTCTCTAGTACAAAATTCCTCAACTTGAAAGCCAATTTGGGGATCAAAAGAAAAATATTCTAATTTTTCTAATAAAAATCTAATTCCCTCAGGATGTTTTTTTGGATAAATATCATCGGCCATGGCATCGAGACACATAAACAATTCTTGAGGGATTGGCAGAGCCTCACGTATATTCCCCTTGTCAACAAATAAAGAGTCAACCTTAACGCGCAAAGACATGCCATTTTTAGAAAGAAAATATATTGAATTCATATTTTGTCCAGCAAAAGAAAGTTTTCTATGATTTTCCTCTGATTCTTCTAAACTATTCAGAAACATCTGTCGATTTTTATGTTTAGTCCGACTAAAATTTACATTAGATGCTGTACTAAACTTTGTTTTCCAGATTTCTTGATTTTCAATAAATTCAAGTAATTTTTTGAGTTGTTCTTTTTTGTATTCGATTATGTCTTTAGATGTTTCATATTCAGATTTTCTTCTTGCCTGAAAACCAAGAATGGTTTTTTCCTCATCTGAGAGAGAGGGGTTTTGATTGATTTTATCTTTTTCTTTTTGAAAGAGTAATTGCCTTTCTTCTTTTATGTTGACAATGGGATGGACTGGCCCATCAAAATCCTCATATTCTTTTTTTGATAATTGATCTAGGAAATCTTGAATAAGCTTCAGGACCTCAATTTCTTGCGCTGGGATTTCAATTGAATTAATAATAATTTCGTTATTCGAAATTATGTTAAAGTTTTCTTTTTCTAGTCTCATATTCTTTGTAAATTTTCTAGGAACAAATAATAAAAATTTTTTGATTTCCCAAATAGTTTTTAATTTTGTTCTGATTTAATTTTTTCATAGACGGCGAGAGCGGCGATTGCTCCCTCTGCGGCAGCGGTAATGATTTGTCGAAATCCGTTTGAGTTGGTTGTGATGTCTCCAGCGGCAAAAAATCCATCAACATTTGTTGATTGATCTGGTTTGGTTATGATGTATTTTTTTTCGTCCAAAGCCACGTTCAAGGAATCAAGAAGATTGACATTCGGGTCGGAACCGATTTCAATAAAAATTCCATCAACTGGTAATTCGTTTGATCCATTAAATTCTTTGTCCAGGATTATTTTTTCAACTTTTGTTTCTCCTTTGATTTCTGTGACGTTGGAGCTGTAAATTATTCCGACATTTTCTGTTTTTTCCAGTTGTTCTTTGAAAGTCGGGGTGCAACTCAGTTCATTGTTGCGATAAATCAAGTCAACGTGACTTGCATATTCAGAAAGAATCAAGGCGGCAACAGCTGCCGAATTTCCCCCTCCGACAACAACCACTTTTTTATTTTTGAAAAAAGGCCCATCGCAAGTTGCACAATAGGAAACTCCCTTTCCGGTCAATTCTTTTTCTCCTGGAATATTTATTCTTCGAAAAACTGTTCCAATCGAAAAAATAATATTTTCAGCTTGATATTTTTCTTTTTCTGTTTCAATTTCAAAACCATTTTCGATTTTTTTTATGCCGACAACTGATTCTTGACTGATGTTGGAACCGAGTGTTTCGACATGCTCTTTCATTTTTTGAGAAAGCTCAAAACCGGAAATGCTTGAAATGCCTGGATAATTTTCAATCTTATGAATTTCATTCAAATATCCTCCGATTTCTGAACCAATAAAAAAGTGATCCACTTTATATCGAGAAGCATAGATTGAAGCTGTCATTCCCGCTGGACCGGCCCCCAAAATTGCAAGTTTTTTCATATTGTTTTTAAGTTTTCGGCAGTTTTCTGCTTCGTTTTTATAAATTAAATTAATTAGGAAAGTTT
>DCVH01000081.1 GCA_002327335.1 Patescibacteria group bacterium UBA2193 | reverse complement strand
GAAGTGTTTTTTGGCAGGGAGTATCCTCGAGAAACAACGACATCTATTTTTGCGTTATCAACATTTTCCAAATAGTCAGCAAGCAAGTTAGCGGGCAATGCCGATCCTCCCATTCCGCAGATTATGAGATTATCGTAATTTTTTTTATCTAAATTTAATTCTGTTTTGTCGGCAAATTTTTGTCCCACATTCAATTGATTCGGGTATTCAAGAATTACTTGTCTAAGATTGTATTTATCCATATTTTTATATGAATTATTTTTTATGCGTGAAGAGAAGAATATTTATTTGTCCTTTTTTACTCTTTTTGTGTTAATGAACCATTCATTGGTGTCGGAAAATCTGAAAGGAGGTCGAACAATTGATTCGGTTTCGATGCCGTTTATCTTTTTGTTGATAACATAAACATAATTTGGACTATAAAGGAAAAGCGCAGGAGCATCGTCAATTACTATTTTTTCGAATTTATTATAGCTCTCTTGTCTTTTGTCGGTATCGTGAATTTCTCTGGTTTCTTCCAATAACTTGTCAACGTCTTTGTTTTCATAGACTGCGATATTTTTCCCCGGGTCCTTCTTCTCATTTGAGTGCCAAAATGGATATGGATCAGGCTCATTGCCAAAATATTCTTGACCAAATAGCAATGATTCATAATCACGAGGCCTTACAAAATTCTGTTGAAATTCGGAAATTGAAGCGTTGGATATTTCAACTTTTATCCCAAGCGGTTCCCACTGATTTTTTAATAATTCAGCGGTTTGTTGAAGATCTATCCAGGTGGTTGTGACGATTGAAATTGAAAGTTTCTCGTCATTTTTTTCTCGAATTCCATCGTCTCCAGTTTTCCATCCCGCTTCTTCAAGAATTTCTTTTGCTTTTTCAGGGTCATAGTTGATTTTTTCAATTTCTGGATTTGAATGAAAGTCTCCAAACTCATTGAGAATTGGTCCGCTAACTTCCGTTGCTTGGCTATAAAAAACTTGCTCGATAATTTCTTGCTTATTTGTTGCGTACTGCAGTGCTTTTCTGACATTTTTGTCTGCCAATGGAACGGATTTTATTTGGTTGAAAAATAGCGCAAAATATCGTGGCATTCGGAGGGACTTGATGTTTGAGTCTTTTCTGTCTTGGAATTTATCAAGCATTTCATAGGAAGAAAAGCCAAATCCGTTTATTTCTTTATTGGTAAAGGCGGTCATTAATTCTTCGTCATTGGAATAGAAGTTGAAGTTTATTTTTTCCAAGAAAGGAACTTGGTTGTAATATTTTTTATTGGCAATAAGCTGATAGGAAATGATGTTGTCTTGGTCGTCTTTTTTGAAGTTTGAAAAAACAAAAGGACCAGAGCCAATTGGTTTGAGGTTTAAGTCGGAGATCAGAAATTTATCAGCTGGAATTTCTCCAAAGATATGTTCTGGAAGAATGCCGAATGTAAGGTTATTGAGGAACGCGACAAATGGTTTTTCTAGTTCGAATTTGATTGTGTAGTTGTCGATTACTTCAGGCTTAATTTTTTCCCAATTTCCTCTCAGGGAGCTTTTAAAGGCGGAATCCTGCATCAGCTTGATGGTAAAATAGATGTCATTTGCATCAAGTTCTTGACCGTCATGCCAAAGAATTCCTTGTTTTATTTTGAAGGTATAGGTTTTTTTGTCATCAGAAATTTCATAGCTCTCAGCAATGTCATTAACGAGGTTGGCTTTTTCGTTGTATTTCAGGAGAGACGAGAAAATCAGATTTGAAAGGGCAGAGTCAACTTCGTTCGATTGGGAAAGGATTGGATTGACATAGAGTGGTTCCCCGATGATTCCTTCGGTATATTCTCCTCCGAAATCTGGAACTTTTTCCGTTGAAGAGAAATAGAAGTGAATCGTCCAGCCAATTAGTGATACAATGAAAATAATAATCGCTCCATAGAGAAATAATTTTTCTTTTGAGCTTAAGAATTTTGTAAATTTATTTTTAGTATTTTCGTTATTAAATTTAATTTCAAGTTGATTGGACATTTTTTTTATTAATACTTAGGATTCCCTGTGGGTCATTTTTGAATTTTTCAAACTGAAACGAGAACAGTGATGAGGGAATTCGCAATAAAAGCAAAACCAAGCACGATTGATGCAATGTTAAGAAATTTTTCCAAACCTCTTTTTGTGTGAAATCCTCCGAAATCTCCGCCAAAAGCGGCAGATAGCCCAGAGCCACGACTTTGAAGAAGAACGGAGATGGTCAATAAAACTGAAATAATAATTTGAGAAATAATTAATATTTGAAGCATATTTTTTAATTATCAGTAAAAATAGAGATTAAATAATTAACAATACTTATGATGAAAACTGCCCAAAAAGCAGCTGAAATTCCTTCAATAGTGAAAGTGGGGAGAAGAAATGAAACAAGAAATAGAAGGACAATGTTGATTATTATGGTAAAGAGTCCAAGTGTTAGTATTATGAAAGGGAATGAGAAAAATTTAATAACGGGCCTAATGAAAGTGTTTATGACTCCGAGAAGTGCTCCGGCGGTAAGATAGTTTATGATTGATGGTTCAACTTCGATGCCGTCAACAATCTTCGTGGCGACAAAAATAGCAAGAGCGTTGCTGAGAACGAGAATCAAAACTCTTCCGAAAAGTTTCATTTTATTTTTTTAGAGTTAGTGTTTATTAAAAATTTTTTATTAACACTCAAATCAGAAAAATCATCTGCTTCTTCAACGAGTTTGTGAGAACAGCTTTCTCCAAAAGCCATTATTTCAACCCGAATTCCTTTGTTGAATTGTAAATATCTTACTAGGGGGACATAGTCTCCGTCACCGCTTACAAGAACAATTACGTCAAGATTATTTGCGAGCTTGATGGCGTCGATTGTTATTCCAACGTCCCAATCTCCTTTTTTCATTCCGCCCTTGAAGATTTGCAATTCTTTTGATTTTACTTCAAATCCAGCTCTTTCAAGGGACTCAAAGAATTTTTCCTCACTTTTTTCTTCTGTGCTTATTCCATAGGCGATTGCTCTTACCAGTTTTCTGCCGGCAATAGCTTGTTTCAGGATTTCACTGAAATCTGCCTTTTTTTTGTAGACAACTTTTGCGCTATAATAGATGTTTTGTATGTCTATTAAGACTCCAATTCGTTGGTCTGGGAATTTTGACATTCGATTATTTATTTTTTAATTGGTCTCTAATAAAAACTAGCTTTTTAGACCAAGACCTTTCGTTACTTTTATGTAAGTTTCTTCATTCTTTCTTGAAAGATGTTGAAGAAGTTTTTTTCTTTGTTGAACCATTTGCAACAAGCCTCTTCGAGAATGCTTGTCTTTCGGATTCTTTTTAAGGTGAGCAGAAAGTTTTTTAATTTTTTCTGTGAACAAAGCGATTTGATACTCAGCGGACCCAGTATCTTTTTCGTGTTTTCGATAACTCTTTGTCGCTCGATTTTTTTGCAACTTTGATAGTGCCATTCTTTTTTTACCGTCCTGTCGTAATTTTAAGAAAACTCGAGCTCTCTTAAAATTTCGAGCAGGAAAGCCTATATTTAATAATTTATATAACTAATTTGTAAGCTAAAAAGCTAGTTTCAATATAGCAGTTAAATTAAATTTTGGCAAGCTTTGAAATTTAGTGTAAGCTAAACTAGTCAGGATAGAATAATCGTCGAGATGATAAAGTGATTATTTTTTCACTGACCAAAACTTCGTTCATTTTGTATTTTAAGGTGAGTTTTGATACGTTCAAAAATAATCACTTTATCATCCGCTTCTTGCTTGGTGTATATATTAAAACATAAAAAATGTCAGATTTTATCAAAAACTTAAACGAAAAACAAAAACAAGCGGTTTTGCAGACCGAGGGGCCGGTTTTAATTCTCGCTGGAGCGGGATCAGGGAAAACCAGAGCTTTGACTTGCAGAGTGGCTTATTTAATAAAAGAAAAAAATGTTTCACCGAAGAATGTGCTTGCAGTTACTTTTACGAATAAAGCGGCAGGAGAAATGATGAGTCGAATCAAGGAATTGCTCGGTCTTCCTGAAAAAACGTCGCCTTTTTCACAATATTTGCCTCATGTTGGGACATTTCATTCTGTTTGTGTTCGAATTCTTCGCCAAGAGATTGAAAAAGTCGGTTTTAATAAAAGTTTCGTTATTTATGATGATCAGGATCAATTGGCTTTAATTAAGCGGGTTATGAAGGATTTGGACATTTCGCAAGATCAAATAAAACCCAAAGCGGTTTTGGGAGCAATTTCTGGCGCAAAAAACAATCTTATTGACGCAAATGAGTTTGAAAACCAAGTTGGAAGCTATTTTGAGGAAATTGTGGCAAAATGCTATAAGAGATATTCTTCTGAACTAAGAAAATCGGATGCGATTGATTTTGACGACATCATCATGCTTACGGTGAAAATTTTTCAGAGAGATCGGAAAACCCTGGAGAAATATCAAGAACTTTTCAGATATATTATGGTTGATGAATATCAAGACACCAATCATGCCCAATATCTTCTTTTGAAAATGTTGGCGGAAAAATATCGAAATATTTGCGTGGTTGGCGATGATTTCCAGGCGATTTATGGTTGGCGGAATGCGGACATTCGGAATATTCTTGATTTTGAAAAAGATTATCCCGAGGCAAAAATATTTTTACTCGAACAAAATTATCGAAGTACCCAAAATATTCTTGACGCCGCGCATTGTGTCATTTCAAAAAATAAGAATCAGAAAAAAAAGAAGCTTTGGACAGACAATGAAAAAGGTGAATTACTTGGAATGTTGGAATGCCCAGATGAGCGTTCCGAGGCAGATTTCGTTGTCAGTGAGATCGAAAAAGCGAAGCAGGAAAAGGGAATGAAATTAAATGATTTTGCAGTGCTCTATCGAACCAATGCTCAATCGAGAGCGCTTGAGGAAGCTTTCATGAAGAAAGGAATTCCTTATAAAATTATTGGTGGGTTGAAATTTTATCAGAGAAAAGAAGTGAAAGATGTTTTGGCTTATCTGTATTTTATTCAAAATTCTTCCGATAAAGTTAATTTTGAAAGAAT
>DCVH01000024.1 GCA_002327335.1 Patescibacteria group bacterium UBA2193 | reverse complement strand
GTTGCCTGAAATCAAAAGCCTATCCTGAATAGTCGGGATGAAAACTTTAGATTTAGATGATGCGCAAACGTTAGCTGAAATATTTTTCCGCAACCTTTCTTTATTTATATGTTGTTAAAAACTAAAGCGAAACAATGAAATCAGTCAGGCCGTCCTCAATCGCTTTGTCTCCGATTTTTGCCTGATAATCAATATCGGCGATTTGTTGATAGATTTTCTTGAGAGAGTTTGCGGAAAAATTATTTAATTGTCCCAAAGTCTTTTGGGCAACAAAAGGATGGATTGAAAGTTTTTTGCTCACAATCGTCGGGTTTGTCGGTCCTTTTTTTGCAATCGAAAAAACTTTTATCAAATTTCGAAGCTGAAACAAAATCATTGAAAGAATATAGAAACCATTCTCGCCCTGATTCAAAAGAGAATTGAGCAAATCAATCGCCCGACTTTTATTTCGAGCCCCGATCGCATCAACAAAATCAAAAATTTTCACATCAACATTTCCTCGACAAATCTCATCGACATCTGTCTTCGTAATTTGTTTTTTTTCTTCGGCAAAATTCACCAGAACATTGATTGCATTGTTAAGTTGCCAAAGATCCTTGCCAAACATCAACTCAAGTTGAGAAAGAGCATTTCCATCGATCTTAACCTCCTTTGAAAGAAGACTGACCTGCTTGATAATCCATTTCCTAAGACCGTCTCCTTGAAGTTGTTTGAATTCAATTGTCCTCGCCTTAGAAAAAAGAACTCTGAATATTTTATCCTTTTTTGTCGGCTTGTCTCCTGCGGTAAAAATAATCGTGTTATCGCTTCCATCGGGAATCGCCAGCTTAACAAAGTCTATTAAAGATTCTCCGTCTTGCTTGTTCGCTTTATCGATATTTTTTATTAAGATTATTTTTTTTGTCGAAAACAATCCCCCTCCCTGTCCAAGAGATTCTCTTACTTTTGAAATATCCCAATTTTCTTCAACATCAAATTTTTCGATGTTAGCTTCAGGATTTTTTCTAGCAAAATCAGCCACAATTCTTTTTTGCTCTTCTTTGATCAAAAAGTTCGCTTTTCCAAAAAGTAAATAAACCATATTTTAGAAAATTACAAAATCTAAATTACAAATACCAAACAAACATAAAATCAATTTCTAAATTCAAAAAAATTAAACCTTGATCTTTTTTCATTTAATTTTAATTCCATCCTTATTTTATTACAAAAAACAAGAAGAGAAAACTTTACAAAAAATTCCCTCCCTTATTACAAGGGATTCGCATCTGCCAGTGGCAGATGCGAAGGGTGGGTTATTATAGAAAAACTATTATTCTTAATTTCCACTCCCTGCTGGAACCCACTTCAAGCCTTGACCGGGCTCAAGGATTTCAAGCCAAATCTGTCCGGGAACAAATTTGATTTCGCTGCCGTTGCTATCCAAAAAAGTTAATTTTGAATCAATTTTAGCTTTGTTCTTTTTCCAGGTCCCCTTAATTTCTTTTCCGTTCATGTAATAATAAGCCTCTCCAGAATCAGTTGTGTCATACCAAGGATCGCCAAGCTGAACATTGTTATATTGCTCCCCCTCAACAATTTGATCAGAAACCGCCATCACAACAACAACGTTTTTGGGAGCATGTCGCTTTTTGTTGTTTCTGTCATAATCCTCTTCTCCTCCCCAAAATCTCAAATAACTGTTTGTTTTTTTATCGTATTCATAATTGACTCCATAGACTCCGGCGAATCCAACTCGCAAATTTCCGCCCTCCGGTCTTTCGCTTTCCGAAGCTTCCGCTTGATGAGGATAGCCTGCAAACTTGCCTTCCATTCGATATCCAAATTCCTCTGAGCATTGAAGCAGTTTATCAAATTTGGCATAACCAGAATCAACACCTCGCGACATTCCTTCCTTTCTGAAACAACATTTGCTGGCAGATTTCCCTCCGTCATCATTGCAGTTGATATTTTCAATCACTCCCTCATTGAGCTTCTCTTTTGCATAGGCAGAGCCTCCCCAGTTCACATAAATTGCATCCAATCCTTTCGCAAGATGAATAAAGTCATGTCTTGAGCTTCGCATTGAACCAATTTCCTCTGGATTACCGCAAATATACACTCCCATCAATCTCGTGATTGAGGCCGTAATTACCGGCATTTCAATTACCATATCAGCATCAGAAAAGCCCGCTGCTGGTCTTGCCGGTTCATCAGATGGTTGCATCACTGCAATTGGACGACGATTCCAATTATCACAAGCCAATCCTGAAATTGGACTCACATTCCCTTCGTTCAAGACTTGTGGATTAGAAGAATTTCCATTATTTTCAACTTGAATCAGTTTTCCTTGTTTATCATTTTTTGATTTATTTGAGAAAAACCAAGCAATTCCAATAATTGCAATCAAAACAATTGCAAAAATCACATACTTTTGATTAAACTTTTTTTTCGGAGAACCATTCTCCCCTCCGTTGCCTCCACGGATATACATATCCTCGTTTGGCCGATATATATTGTTCTGCATCTTTTTGTTTAATTTTTAAATTAATTTTTATTATTATCAATTTTTACTATTACTAGTCCGCATTCGCGAGAACAAACTCCGGAAAAATTTTATTAAAAATACTTTTTATCTTGCCCTCAAAGTCTTCTGACTAATGGATTCCTGCATTCGCAGGAATGACATAACCATTGTATGCTTAACAATAGATTACTACTTCTGGCATTTCGGACACCAATAAGCACTTCTCTGGTTAAATTTTGCCCTTTCGATTATGCCGACACAGCCCCTCTTTTTGCATTTTTGCTTTTCTCTATTATACACCTTTAGCACTTTTTGGAAACCCCCGGGAGCCCCATCTGTGTCACGATAATC
>DCVH01000057.1 GCA_002327335.1 Patescibacteria group bacterium UBA2193 | reverse complement strand
GACTAATACAGCGCTTTAATATGAAAATCCAATTCTTCTAAAAAACAAAGACTAACTAATAACCTTTTCTCCCACAGCCACGCATTCAATTTCTACTAATGCGCCAAGGGGCAAACTTTTCACGGCCAAGGCAATTCTGGCGGGTGGATTTTGAGTGAATTTTTTCGCATAAATTTCATTGACTGTCGCATAATCATTCATATCAGCTAAATAGATTCTGGCTTTCACCACATTTTCAAATCCCCACCCTGCCTCAGCAAGAATAGCTTCGATGTTGCTAAGAGTTTGTTCGGTTTCAGCTGTGATCCCGCCTTCAACAAGCTTTCCGGATTCAGGGTTAATTCCTATTTGACCAGATAATTCCAAATTGTAATCAGCACTACAAAGCACGGCCTGCGAAAATGGACCGGTTGTCTTTGGAGCATTATCAGATGAAATAATTATTTTTTCCATGTTTTTTTAGTTATTAATTAAGCCTTTTTGAAAGATCTTCATATCTCTTCATATCTCTTCTTATATCTTTCTTTTACATCTTCTTCTCCTCTTTTTAGAAATCCACCTCCATCAACTTCATGAATTTTTTGAACCAGCCTTTTCCACTTTGGCATTCCCTTTATTTCTTCATCATAATTTTCAAAAAATGCTTCAATAAAATATTCTCTTGGCACTCCCTTTTAATCAAATTTTCAATTACTTCTTGCTCCTGACCATATGTTTCCATTACGCCCCTTTCTATTCCTGCCTGTTCTGAGATTATTTTTGCTATCATTTCCGTGGTCCCTTCATTGATCCATCTTCTATTTCCCGACACCCTACCACTAACTCCAAGCCCTCCTCTTTTTTTAATAACCGAATACGTACCATCTTCTTTCTCTGGCGACTGTATTTTTTGAATCATCTTTCCCGCAGAAACATGAACCAATTCATGAAACAATATCTTTTTTATTTCATCTTCACTTCCATCTGAATAATACCAACTAAACTCTATCACGTCATCCAAAGCCGTTGCAACATTTCTACTAGAAAATGCATGAACATTTTCATCCAATTGAACGTCTACGTCATTAATTCTTGAACTAATTTCATCAATATTAATAAATGAAGGAAGCTTTTTTTCTTTAATTAATTCTGATAAGCAACTCAAAAAATCAGTTTTAATAACTTCAACTTTATGATCAAATATTTCTGCTTCTTTTCTATAAATTTCCACATGATATCTCAGCATTTCTTCCAACAATGAATCTGATATTCTTTCCTTATCCTTGCTAAATTTAATCAACCACTCTTCAAAAATACCTAGATCATCAGGCACTCGACCTTTTATCTTTGGATTTTCAATGGCCTCACAAATAAAAACATTTATAAAATCATCCATTGGCTCCATTGAAGCAAGGGTTGATCTGATTAATTCTAAATTATCTTCATCACTTAATTTATAGATATGCCTCCATCGCTCGTCTTCATCTTGAATATTCCCAACTTCTGCTCTTAGTTTTCTGTTCAATTTCCGATCGACAATAAGCTCTCCAAAAGCCAACCTTGGCATTTTATACCTTCTTTCTTTTTCTTGTTTTTCTATTTTTTTATGATCTTCACCATCGATGGTAATGTATTTTTCGTTGTGGTCAAAACCCATATTATGTTTTTCCATGTATTTGTAATTATTTTAATCCTCACTGGAGCGGACTTGTAGTCCAGTTCATTATTTTATTTATAATTAAATTCCTTTTATTTTATCTCGAAATTCTTCAAAGTTTGCATAAAGAAAAGCATTCCAACCGCACCCACTAGCTACATTAACATTTTCCTGATCATCATCCCAAAACATAATTTCCTGAGGATTAATGTTTTCTTTTTCAAGCAAATCTTGAGATATTGTTTTATAGAAATTCTTGTCGGTTTTATTATACCCCAAATCTGACGTGGAATAAACTCCATCAAAAAAGTCTTCCAATCCCATGTCTTTTTTCATATACTGCGTTCTGTATTTTTCCTGTTTAGTCCCCAGGTAGCATTTTATACCATTCCCTCTCAATTTCACTATCTCTTTTATAATTCTGTCATCAATATAATGTTCGGACTTGAACCACCAAACCAAAAGTTCATCCACCGTTCCACTCCACTTCCATTTTCTCAAGACATGTTCCAACTCTTCTTTCAAATCAGCCTTCCCCACTAAACATTCCTGAAACTTTCCTTTGAAAAAAGGCAACATAACATCACCAGAAACACCAAACTTTTTCTGATATTGCACACTGAAATATCCCGGTGAATTTATCACCACCCCATCTGCATCAAATATAATTGCTTTTATTTTCATATTTTTTATTTTTTCAACACTTCAGTAAATTTTTCTACTTTTTCCAAAAAATTATTTTTAACCACTTCAACAGTTTTAAGTGCCAAAACAGCCTTGGGATTTTTTCCAATAATTTTCTCCATCTCCAGAAAAGCCTTTTTATCTCCTGATCCGCCCATTGTGCAGAAAAACGCTACATTTTTAAGCTTATCCTTATTCTCTGTCACGTAAGTTCTCGCTGGTACTGACATATTCCAACCCCAAATTGGAGTTCCGATTATCACCAAATCAAAATCATCTAGATTCTTTTCGCTCGGTTCAAGTTTTGTTAATCGTTTTTGCAGAGCATCCCTTCCAGAAATGACATACCCACCAGCCCCGCTTCTGTCAACGGTGTCTTTTATTTCTTCAATTTCAGCCCCCAACTTTTCCGCGATAGCCTCTCCAGCTTTTTTAGTTGTTCCTGTTCGCGAATAATACGTGACTAGAATTTTCATAATTTTATTTTTAATTAAAAATTTATTTTCTATAAACTTTTTATAAATTTTCTCTATATCTCGGCTTTGATTTAGAAAAAATATAATCAAAAAATACAACAATACCTTTTTCATCAAATCTCTTTTTTAAATTTCCAATAAAACATTTAATCAACTTTGGAATAATATCAGTTTTTGAATAAAGCACTCGGCTTATCGCAATGTTGCTGAAAATTGGTCTTGAAATAAGAGCGCCTTCATTATATAAATCATAATTAACAATATAATTTGTTCCATTTTTCTGTTGATTTGGTGAATCTTGAATTATTCTGCCATCACTTAATCGCAGAGTTCTTTCCTTTATAATATCAAGGGTGTCGTCAAGTTTAGCTCGCAATAGATGTTTTTTTTCAAAATTACAAAATTCTTTAAAATATTCGTATTCTAAAACTACCACATTTATCATTACTTCATCCACAAAGATATCAAACCAGAAAGTCTGCGCCAGTTTTTTATTAAAAAGCTCCAGCGTGTGATCGTCATAATAAGAAGATAAGAAAAATGGATATTTTTTTATCTTGAAAATATTTTCTGCCTTAACAATCAACAGCAGATCAATATCAGAATCTTTTCTAATCGAATAATTTTTCCCATACACCATCGATCCAGACAAAATAACGCCTTCACAAACAGAAAAATCAAAAAAAGAAGATAAATTCTTAACTATCTTATTTCTTTTATATGTTTCAATTATCGCAGTTATTAATTTAATCATTTCTCTGCCATCAAGCGAATTATTCAATACTTCTAATTTTTATCAAAGCCATTGCCCCATAAAGCCCACCATCGTGGCCAAAGCTAGAAATTCGGAGATTAATTCCTTTTTCCTTCAAATTATTCTTAACTTTTTGCAATCTTTCTTTTTGTCTTTCAGTCATCCCTCCACCCAAAACAATATCCCGTAAACCTATTTTCGTTGAAAGATCCAATAAATAATCTTCAAAATCATTCACAACCTCAGCCCACTCTTCATCACTAAGCTCACTAGCCTCTTTTTTAAATTTACTAGCCAATCCTTTTCCTCCACAATTACTATCAATTTTTTCCAAATATTCGTGCCAATCAAGTTTCTCAGAAATTATTTTTCCATTATCATTACTAACAACAGCACCACCAACGCCAGTTCCCCAAGCTATATAAATAAAACTATCAATCTTTTCTTGCTCATAGAAAGTTTCACCCAAAGAAGCAACCACTGCATCGTTATCAGCAAAAACTGAACAATTAAATTTTTTGGACAACTTTTCAACAAACGGAATATTCACCCACTCTTTTATGTTTCTGCCCGAGGTCAACAAACTCCTGTCATCATTATATGTCCCAGAAGTTCCAACGCCAATCCCATCAACTTTTCCTTCAGCAATTTCTTCTATCATTCTGTTTATTTCAGCAAAATCACGCTCAAAATCATGAGACAACTCAAATCTCTTGATTTCTACAAATTCAATTTTATCTAAACTTCTTGAGCCGGCAACCCGCACATTCGTCCCACCCAAATCAATTCCAATATACATAATAAACTTTTTTATTATTAATTCCTTATTACCCCAATTTTACCCCTATCATCCAAATGGTCAAATTTTTTGTAAAAAAGCCCCGCAACCGAATTTGGTAATATTGGGGCTATCTCTCTCTTTCTGCTTACGATCATTTTTAAGATCAAGTTCTTTCACGAACGATAATGGAAGCAGACCAGTTCGTGAATTTTCCGGTGTCCATTCTCCAGCCACCAGCATTGAAACTTGAAATGTCTTCTCCTGAAGAAAGCCTGGTTGTCAGAAGAAAACGTATTTTCCCTTCTTCGGTGGTTGCCACGCAAGAGATTTCTCCATTGGAATCCCAACGCATGTTAACCGGCAAGGTCCCTTTTGCTCCTCCCAGGGTAGCACTGACAATCTTTTCTGTTTCTGGAATTGTCACAGTGCCGGTGTAAGTGGCCTGGGGACTCTCGTAATCTTTTCTTTTTTTCTTTCCTTTTTTGAAACGTTTAATCGCTAAAAAAAGTTTGATCGACATAGCAGACTCCTTCCATAGTTTGAAGTGTTGATGGTGATAATAGGAACTGGTTGCTTTTCATTATTTTACCCCACTTCCCCCAATAAATCAAAAAAACGCCATTGTAGCGATTGTTTGAAATTCTCTTTATCTTGCCACACTTTGGCAGTTTTTTAGCAATATTTTGTCATTGTGCTAAAATATTGCAATAATTTCCAGAATATGATAGTATTAACTTATAGAAGTAAATCCTCTTGTGTTGAGATACCGTAAGGCGTCTCGTCAAAGCAAGGGGTTTTCTTTTTGTCTTTTTAGGAAAACAAAATATTTTCTTCTATGATTTTATCCTTTATATCCTCATAATATTCATAATCATTTTTTTCATATTTCCTAAAAATTGCCCAACTAACAAAATCGACTGCCTGCAGACATTTTTCAGTATGTGATGGCTTAATTCTAATTTCTATTTTTCCATTATTTCCCCTTTTCTTCAAATTATCCTTAAGATATTTCTCAAAATTTTCACGAATAGATTTCTTGGTATCTTTTTGATCTATATATAAACTTATTGGCTCATTAGTTTTAATAATATTTTTATTATGCAAACGATCTAATAAAATATTAGCAGTGTAGCCATACAGATGATTTTTTTGATTTTGCAAATCAATATAAACCTTCTTCTTATTTAAGATTATGCACAATACTTTTAAGTCTTCTAATTCAGATAATTTTTTTAGCATTTTGTGCTTAGTAACAGCATTTGAATGATAAGCATGAAGTTCTTTTAATTTATATTTCTTGCTCAAACCTTTCCGAATATTTTTAATCACTTTTTCAATTTTTCTGTGATTATTCGTCAAAACAATTGTAAAAATAAACCAGTTACTTGATTTTTCCTTGAATCCTAAATCTCCACTTTCATCCAAAAAAATATACGCCATTAATTCATTTATTATTAAGAAGGTTATAACTATTCCATTTTACCCCACTTCCCCCAATAACACAAAACCGCCTTGTTGGCGGTAATTTATTTTCTTTTTTTTCTCGCTTCTGATTGTCGCACTTCATCTTCATTCATTCCGAAATGGTGCGCAATCTCGTGCCAAACAGTGTTTTTCACAATCTCTTTGGCATGCTTAATGTCGCGCGCTGCTTCCAAAATTGGTTTCCTGAAAATCGTAATCTTATCTGGCAAAACTGATCCATAATGCGATCCTCTGGAAATTTGAGGCACACCTTCATAAAGCCCAAACAATGTCCATCCTTTTTTGAGATGCAATTGTTTTTCCTGTAAAAGAGTTGGCTCATCCTCAATGACTATCACCACATTATCTAATTTTTCCAAAAAACGCTCGGGAATGGCCGCAATCCCTTCATTCACCATCCTTTCAAACTCCGCTTCATTGGAAATTATATTGTTCATATTATTATAATTCTACCTCCCATCAACTAATAAATCAAAGCCAATTAAATATCTCATACTTTCCTTTACTTAACCGTCGCCAACAATAAAATTCCCATCACTGCCAATATTGCTGAGATAATTTTCCTCATAATTCCCTCCGTGTTTTTCAAGATGAAAAACTCAAATAAAATTATTAAAAAGACTTGAGAATTATTAATAGCATCAACTCGACTAACTTCTCCTCCAAACCGATAGGCAGTGAAAGTAAAAAAGTTGAATAAAAAATACGCAATTCCCGAAATCATTATTGGTCCATAGAAAGTAGGTTTCTTATTTTTAATGGACTCCAAAACAGTCTTACTATTGAAAATAAACCCCCATACTGAAATCATCAAAAATGACCAAAAAATATAAACGAAAGGATGAACACTTGTTACTATACTTTTATCCAAAACATATGATACCCCGAAAATGATTCCTGCAAGCAATCCGAAAAGGTGATTTTTTTCAAGGGTGACATTTTTATAATTAACCACAACGATAGCCATCAAAACCAATGCAATCCCGAGGAATTTAAGAGAATCTAGTGATTCAGAGAAAAAAATAATTCCCAGAAAAGTCGAAACTATTATCGAAGATGAAATAAAAATAACAGAAATACTAATATTTTTAACCTTAAAACTTTTCAAGTAAAGAATCATAGCAATCGACGAAATAAAAGTTACTAGCAAAACTCTTGGAAAAATATCTTGGTTGAAAATAGAAAAAATTTGATCAGATAGCCCAAAAATAAAAAGAAATGGAATGGCAATTAATGATTGAAACAAGAAAGTTAAGACAGCGCTTGTCCTCGCGTTAAATCCATTTTTGAGATTAAGAAGATGTTGTTGCGTTAACTCCGCTGTTGCTAAAGCAAGAATTGAGAGGAGACTAAAAATAAACCAGGTCATTTATATTGTAAATATTATTTATTAATCTGCTTAGCGCTTTTTTTACTCTGGCTTATATTTTTTAACCCAAGTGTCAGAATCAATTTTTCCATATCCACCCTCCTCGATTATAGGCAAGAAAATCTCATTCCAACGTTCTTCCGTTAATGGTTCTTGATCACTCATCCCGAGATATCTTTCTATTGTGCTTAAATAAACTCTTCCATCTTTATTGGCGAGACTTTGCATGTAATCAAATAATTTCCAGTAGATTAATCCCACCATTTTCGAAGGCAATTCTTTGTTTTTATCATTTCTCTTTAAAACGTGTGAATTTACTGAATACAGCTTTTCTTGGCGATAGATGGATAGGCCGAATTGAATACATGGACCATTTTTACCATCTATAATAAGATCTCGACGCTCATCAAGGATAAAAGAAGGCTTATTGAGACTTAGCTGAAAATCCAAATTCTCTGTTGAAGTTTTACTTTCTGGAAAGTGCAGCGTTTTTAATGCATCAAAAAACAACACTTTGTCTCCCCATTTAGTTTTATCATGAAAAGAATAACATCTTATATTACCAAACTCTCTCTGTTTTGGGTTTTTTTCAATTCCTTCCCATTTATCATCAAGGTCTATGAGATTCATTTCACTAAACTGACGAACATATTCTGGCATCTTAATCGTGTTTTTTAAATTGTCCATAATTTTTTAATTTTTACTTCTCAAAAAAAATATCACCGATATTTTATTTTATTACTTTTTTTGGATAATAACCACTGCTTAATTTTACCTTTTTTCTGCAATAAATCAAAATTTTGCGCAAAAACCAGTTCGGACTGAGCTGGTTTTTGCAAATTATGGTGTTTTCAATTTTTTAGGCTCTACCAATAATAATTCTGACACCTCCCTGCTTTCTTGGCTCGACAAGTTGACCTTTGATTGGTTGACTAAAAACAGATTGGTTGATTACCTCCTCCGTGTTATAGCCCTCCTTTTCCAGAAAATCCTTTATTTCATTGGCAAACTGAAACGCCTCGTAATCACCAATGATGGCAGTCAACTCAACAACGTCTTTTTTGTCAGGCAAGTGAGGCAAGAGAGATTTTTTGACTTGTTCTGTGAGATGACGTTCTTGCTTGTTAGTTTCCACTCTTAAAGGAGCAATGTAGCATTGTTGAAAATAATTGCTCAAACTGATTCCGTCTTGATAAGTATCCATATGTGTTTTTGTTAATATTGATATTAAACGATTAAATTCTTTCCGACTTTCACAATTTTTCAATACTGTGATATACTTTGGTTGAAGAGAAGCGACTTGAATGGATATTTTTATGCCAATCAGGTCGTTTTTTTATTGCACCCGATTACAATCAAGGTCAATCTTGTTAAGCAACATCAATGCCCTGGTTTTCTTTTTATTTTCAGGGGATGTTTCTGCTAACAGATGAACCCACTTTTTTCTCGAATCCTTGTCCAGTAAATCCTTAAACTTACACCAATTTTTCATTTTGTTTTTTTCAACCTTTCGGTTCTAATAATTAATCTGCTCTTAGAAAAATTCGACTCGATTTTTCATAAACAGTTTTAAAAAATATTTTTATTTATGTTTTCAAAACATCCACAATTTTTCCGTTCACAATGAAATCATCTTCTTGAGAAATGAAGATTGGTTTGTGTTTTTTTTCTGTTGATTCCGGAAACAATCCAATCATATTTTCGTCAATTTTTTTCAATGTTTTTATGGTTGCCAACCCGTCAATCACAGCCAAAACTTTTTCACTTCCTTCACCTTTGTAATTTTTGTATTCACTGTCAACTATCACAAAATCGCCTGACTCAATTTTTTTTCCGTTAATAACGCTTTTATTCATTGAATTCCCCGAAACCTCAACGGCAAAGAAGTTTTCCGCACTTCCGCCTTTCAACAAGCTCCTGGAGACCCTCAATGTTCCTTGCAAATATTGCTCGCCAATCAAAGTTGGCGCTCCAGCATTGGCTCCTCCATAGACAGGGATGCTCACCAACAAAGCTTTTGCAACACCAACAAAATCATATCTTTTTTCTTTGTTTTTTTTGATAAAACCTTTTTCTTCCAGTTTTTTTAAATATATTTGGATGCTTTTGGTGCTTTTCAAATCCAAACCAAACTTAATCAATTCTCTTCCAAGCTCTCTGACTGATGGCATCTTATTATTGTGAGAAAAGAAATTTCGAAGTGCCCGCAAAACTTTTTCTTCTTTGATATTTATTATTTTTTTCATAGTGTTTCCTTAATTAATACACTAAGCTTACACCCACTCGAAAGAGCTGTCAAGTATTCAACAAAAACCTTGTTTTCATCAATAAAAATGTCACTTTTTGCTAATATTAATTTTTCTTATATTTATTTTTTTTATTATAAAAATATGATTATTTCAAAAATAAAGGATTTCCCTTTTATTCAATCTGTGATAGAATCAGAAAAGTTGATTATTAAATATTATAAAACAAAAAAATGCAAAGCATGGAAGAAGTGTTTGGACAAATTCAAGAACTTAAAGAAAAGCGCAAAGAAATAAGTCGGGAATACAAAGAAAATCTTCTTCTGAGCACTGGCTATGAAGAATTGACGGAAGAATTAAAAACTCTTCGCGACAAGAAAAAAGTTTTGGAGAATATCGTGCAAGCTGAGATGGGATCGCGCTATGAAGAACTTGAAGAAGCAAAACTAAAAATCACCGAATCCGAACAAATTCTGACCGACATCGCCATGACATCCCTCATGGACGGCAAAAACATCAATCTCAAAGATAAAAACAACGCCGAATACGAACCATCTTACAAAATTACTTTTAAAAAGATTAATTAAATTACCAAAAATATTTCAAAAAACTGTTACCAGAAAGATAACAGTTTTTTTATTCAGCCGCTCCAAGCGATTCTACCTATTCAGATAAGTAATTGTCAGTTGCAAAACGGTTGCGAAAGAGACCCAAATAAGATAAGGAATTTGGATATATGTTATCCATTTTGCATGTGGATGAATTGCGATCATTGCCCAAGCAAGTGTTCCAAAAACCAATAAGATGTCAACCACTGCTAACAAATTATTTTTAAGCCCAAATTGAATTGGAGTGAAAGAAAAATTAAAAACAAGATTAAGAATGAATGGCAAAATTACTAAAAAGGGGATTTGTTTTTTCAAAAACATCAGGAGCACCTTGCCAAAAGAAACGGCAATTAAAATGTAGAGAAAAGTCCAAACTGGACCGAAAATCCAAGCAGGTGGAGACCAAATCGGCTTTATTAATTGCGAATACCAATTGTAAGAATTCATTTTATTTTATAAAAAAGTTAGGTTCGTTTATTTTCCCACTGTTTCTTCACAAAAGACAACGACAAAGTGGACAAAATATAGCCACCCATTGGAACGCAAGCTTTGAGAAGTGGAATGCTTTCTTCGATGAGAATGAGCCATAAAATTGCAACGATATAGGTTGCAACTGCTATGAAAATGCGCCTCGTCCAGCTCGTCTCCCACGCTTTGTCGTTCTCCACTTTTTTATTACGACTTTTTATTGTCTCAATTTCTTTTTCTATATCCATAAATATTATTTTAATTTTACCTCACATGGGTCACTCAGAATTAACTCTCAAAACATCATTTCCAAAATCAAACTTCCTCTCCACCAAAAATATCGACATTTTTTGTCTCAACAATATCCCCGTTTTCTCTGATAACTAAAGTTGCTTTTTCGGCTTTTTCTTCTTTGTTTCTTCCAAATGCTACATAAGTAAGACTGTCTTTAGCCTCAAAACGACCAACAGTGGATTCATCTTGATTAAGTAACTGAATTTCCCATTTTTGATTTTCTCGTCCTTTTGGTTTCGCAGGGATTTTCATATCAAGAAATTCTTGTTTTTGAAAAACTCTGACTATTTTCAATCTTTCCAGAAATTTATCTAGATCTGATTTTTCAACTTCTTGCGAAAATTCAACAGATTTTTCCAAATCCGAAGCACTGCTCTCAACTTGACGACTCGCGCCAAAGACTAAAAACAAAAAACAAGCAACCAATACTGCCAGTTGAGCGGGATTAAACTCTCTTTTCTCGGCCTCTCTCTTTGCCCCCACCGGATCACCCTTAATCAATCTCTCAATAAATTTTTCCGCTCCTTCAACCTCCACTTCCGCGGAGACATCCTCCTCTGTCAAATCTTGATATATAGCCAAAATATTTTCCCGATCAATTCCCAATCCGGTCAACCCCGCCTCCAATTTATCAAGCAAATTTTCAATTTTTGAAACTTCCTCGGGAATCTCTTCTTTGTCTTTCGGATCTTGAGAATTTTCAATTTCTTGATTTTTAATTTCCAAATCAATCACCCCTTTTTGGGCTTGCTTTTTGAGATATTCTTTTTTGTCTTCCTCATTCTCATCAACCACTTTCAATTTTTGAGTCGGCTCTTCAGTTTTTGGTGCTATTTTTAATGGCACTATTTCTGTTTCTTTTTCCATAATACTGCTATCCAGATATTTCTGAATACTAAATTTTATTTTTATTTATCACGCAAAACATTTTTACATTTTTATTTTACTTCATTTTTATTTTTTTTGCAAAAAACCTCGCTGTCATTCTGACCAACGAGGTTTTTCTTTTTTATCTCAACCCTTCTCTCACAAAAAGATCTTCCAGCTTGTCGATGAGCTGAAGAGCTTTCTTTTTTGAAAGACCCTGATTGACTGGGTTTTTTGTGAAAAGAAGGAACGCATTGTAGCTAAATCCCACTTCCTGTAAAAAAATCGCTTTCGTCGCTTTCCCTCCCTTCTCTTTTCTTTTTATTGCCCAAGACTCAAATTTCTGAATCAAAAATTTGCAAAATGTCTTGACAACCTGGACATCCTCTCTGAGATTTTGTTTTATTCCTCCTAACATAAAACGAATTTTTTCAACTTCCAAATCTCCGGAAAAATCAACCGCTGCTTTTCCGGAAGTCATTTCGCTTTTTTGCGTCCCTTCGTCAATCGCCACACCAGCCGCGCTTACAAAAACAGGAAATGGAATTCCTTTGGGAATGCCGTTAAGAGAACTGATTGTTAAGGCAAGGCTGTGAGGAGTTTTACAGAACAGCTCTCCGGCATCAGAAAAAATTAACCTCCTGGCCTTTTCCACCAGAGACTGAAAAACCTGCTCTGGCAGAGCATGTCTGAATTTTTTTTCCGGATTAATCCGGACAGACTCTCTTCTCACTGCCTTTATTCCACCGCTCCCATAAACACTCTGGCATCTCCTGCATATCCAATCCATAGGATATTTTTCGTTTCTGCAAATCGGGCAATACCCCCTTTCTTTGAAACTTCCGAAAGCAACAAGGTTCATTAAGTCTCGAAAGACTCTGATGCCTCTTATTTCGTAGACGTTTTCGTCTTCGGGCATTCCTTCTGTTTTCTCTTCATTTTCGAATGGCATGTCAACAGAGAGGCTCTCTGTTTTTGGTTTTTCCTTAACTTCAGGTAACACAAATTCTTGAAGAAGACACTTGCCATCACTACCTTTGGATTCAGGGAAACCTTTCGATTCAGTCACTTTTTTAATCTTGGGTAACTGCTCAGTTTTTTCGATTTCTTTTAAAAGAACAGGGCCTTCCGTTTTTTTTCTTTTTTCTTTTTTCTTATGATTTCCATTGCCCCCATTCCCTATCAAGTTAAGACCAGTCAATGAATACCAAAGGCCAGGGATGAGTCTCCCAATTTCCATCTTGACCAACCTTAATGCTTCATCTCCGTAAACATGAAAGCAGTGATCACACACCAGCATCTTGGTTGATTTCCACCCTGAACACAAAGGACAAATTGAGGCATCGGCTTTCACGTAAGCCATAAGATTAATCGCATGCCAATCTCTGATAAAAGGAGCTTTCTGAGGTGTTGTCATCTTAATTCCCCCTTCTTTTTAAAAAGTTAAGAATATCATATGGAAAATAGATCTCGAAAACAATCCTTAATTAATTATCAAAAAACAGTAACCTAACCGCAATTTTACGGTTAGGGCATTAAAGCAATTTATTTCGTTTTTGTAAAGAAATTTTTATATAACACTATTGTTTATTCAAAGCCTCCATCGGTGAAAGTTTTGAGGCTTTCCAGGCGGGTCGACTTCCGAAAATAACCCCGGTTAACATTGAAAATCCAAGACTCACCAGAACCGCTCCAACTGTTAAAGGAAAAGTAAGATAAAAATTATATTGAGCAATAACATATTCTGCTACTTTTGAAAGAATGAATCCCAAGACAACTCCGACAATCCCACCCAGCAAAGTGATAAAAACTGCTTCAAAAAGAAACTGCCACATAATATCACCATTTTTTGCTCCCAAAGCTTTTCGAAGACCAATTTCTGAAGTTCGCTCTGTAACCGCCACATACATCACATTCATAATCCCCACCCCTCCAACTACCAAAGAAATTGAAGTGAGTGCTAACAGCAATATGTTAATAATCGAAAAAACTTTTTCGATCATATCCGTCGCCTCTGCAATCGACATCACCGCAAAATCATCATCTTCCGGATCATCAATATCGTGCAAATCTCGCATTTTTTGATTCATCTGAATTTCAGTTAATTCCGTTTTGTTCATATCTTCAATTTTGAAAAGACCGAATTGCACATAATCTACCCCCATTATTTTTTTCTGCAAAGTTCTCGCCGGAACATAGACAAGCTTATCAAAATCAAAAAAACCGGTCGACCCTCTTTCTTCCAGAACAGCAACCACCAAGAAGGTGTTGCCTCCAAGTTTAACTTTTTGCCCGACAGCATCTTGATCAGAAAATAATTGTTCTTTGATTTTGCTTCCCAACACAATAACCTGCTTCATATTTTTGTCGTCAATCTCTGAATAAATTTCTCCATCAGCAATTTTCATTTGTTGGTCAACATTGATAACCCCAGAGGTAACACCGAAAATCATCACATTTTCATTCTTCGCACGATAACTGATAATTTCCTGACCCATCATCCCAGCATACCAATCTCCCAGATTTGGGAGCTTGCTCAATTCTTCAATTTCATCGATCTTCATGGTTGTGATTTGAATGCCACTGGCCATTCCTCCGGCATTTTCCGCCGAAGCGTGTTCGGTCTTGGGAACCTTCACTTCAATTTGAATCAGATCACTTCCAAAAGATTCAACTTGCCCCAGGACAAAATTTTTCAACCCAGCCCCCAAAGAAAAAACCAGCGTCACCGCAATCACGCCAATCACAATCCCTAAGAGCGACAAAAAAGTCCGCGCCGGATTATTCCGAAGACTTCGAATTGCTAAAAAAATTGAGATTGTGAGAGTTTTTAATAAAAACATAGAAAATAATTTTTGAATTTTGTAATTTTGTAATTTTATAAATAAATCATAAACAAAACAATTTTGAAATGAAAATACAAAAAGTTTTATAAAATTAAAATATTAGAAATTATTTAAAAATTAAGAATTAAAAATTAAAAAATTAATTTTATTCATATCTCAACGCTTCCATTGGACTAATTTTCGATGCCTTGCGAGCCGGATAACTTCCAAACAGAATTCCTACTCCGATTGAAATGACCACAGCAATCAGAATTGAAACCGGTGAAATCAAAAGTGGCCACTCATATCCAAGGGCTTGACCTATTAATGCAATTATCAATGAAATAAGCACACCAAAAATAATCCCGATCACCCCGCCAACAAAAGAAACTGTGGCTGACTCAATTATAAATTGATACAAAATATCTTCATTTTTTGCTCCAACCGCTTTTCGCAACCCCACCTCCCTGATTCTTTGACTCACCGCGATAAGCATAATATTCATAATTCCCACTCCACCGACAATCAAAGAAATTGACCCAATCGCTAGAAGAAAATATCGCAAAGCATTCGTTACTGTTGTGATAGTCTCTAAAGCAGAAGCCTGGTCACGCACGGAAAAATCATCTTTGGTTGGATCTTTTATGTTGTGCCGGTCACGAAGAATTGTGACGGTGCCCGCTTTTGCCGAATCAATTAAATCTGGACTTTTGACTTTAAGTCGAATGAAGCCCAGGTGGTTAATTCCAAGAATATTTTTTTGCGCTGTTTTTAATGGAATGAAAATTGAATCATCTTGGCTTTGAGCACCAAAGGCGCTCGAACCCCTTTCTTCGAAAACCCCAATGACTTGAAAATTTTGATCACCAATTTCTATTCGCTGATTGATGGGGTTGCCATCTCCAAAAACATCTTTTGCCACTTGGTTGCCAAGCACCGCAACTCGAGAAAGATTGAGGTTTTCTTCTTCGGTAAAAAATCGCCCTTTTCCAATTTCCGAATCTTCTACATTCAAATAACTGGCTGTTGTTCCAGTTAAAGACGCATTCACGCTTGAATCACGATATGAAATAGAAACCGATCCACTCACATAACCAGCCCCGTCTTCAATTTCAGGAAGTCTTCGACTGTTTCGAATTGCCTGAAGATCATCATAGGTTAATGTTGTCACGGCGATACCAAAAACAGAAGCCGGTGGCCCATCCTCATTTGAAGCTCCCGGCAAAACTGCGATTAGATTCGAACCAACTCCTTGAATTTGGTCAATAATCAAAGCCTGAGCCGACCTTCCCACTGCCATAATGATAATCACCGAAGCCACCCCAATCACCACCCCAAGAATCGTCAAAAAAGACCGCAACTTGGTTGCCATCAAATTCTTGTATGAAATAATAATTGGATTCCAAAATCGCATAATTATGTCATTCCCGCGAAGGCGGGAATCCATTAGTCTTAAAAACCTTAATAAACTGAATATTTATTAAAAATTAATTAAAAACTAAAATTTAATAATTGAAAATTATTTAATAAGTCCACTTTCCCCATCCGCTATCAACCTGTTCTTAATCACCTCATCACTAACCAAAACTCCATCCTGCATTTTCAAAAGACGTTTGGCATGTTGAGAAGTATAATTTTCATGAGTAACAAGAATAATTGTTTTTCCGCTATCGTTGAGTTGTTGCAAAATTTTCATCACTTGCAGTCCGGATTTTGAATCAAGATTCCCGGTCGGCTCATCCGCAAAAACCAATTCCGGATTATTTACCAATGCTCTGGCGATCGCCACCCGCTGTTTTTCTCCACCGGAAAGTTGATTAGTGTAATGATAAACTCGATGTTCCATCATCACCGCTTTCAGTGCCTCAAAAACTCTTCTTTCTGTTTCTTTTTTTGAAATTCTGTTTTTGAAATAAAGGAGCGGAAGTTCCACATTTTCAAAAACCGTTGTCCTTGGCAACAGATTAAAAGATTGAAAAATGAACCCCACTTCCTCATTTCTAATTTTTGCCAATTCATCATCGGAAAATCCAACCACGTTTCTGTCTTCAAAAAAATAATCTCCCTCAGTCGGTCGATCCAAGAAACCAAGCATTTGCATCAAGGTTGATTTTCCTGATCCGCTCGGGCCCATAATCGCCACAAATTCTCCTTTTTCAATTTCAAAAGAAACACCGCAAACTGCGTTGGTCTTCACTTCTCCATTTACATAAGTCTTGCAAAGATTTTTTGTTTTTATTAGATTCGACATTTATTCTTTTTTAATTTTTGTTCGATTATTGAGTTCGAATAAATAGCCAATGAACAACCCAATTAAATAATAAACTGCACTTGAAACCAGAACAAATACCAAAGATTGTGGCAAAGAAGAATTGACGGTGATGAAAGTGCACGGGCCTCCAGTGCCATCTATATCCATAAGATTCCATTCATAAGGGGTAAGATGAGCAAAAAAGAAAAAATAGGTATCGCTAATCCCCAGCCATGGCAACGGCTGTTCCACTTGGCCACTTCTTTCCTGAAAAGTACAAAAATCACCATTGAGAATAATATTGTCATGACGAAAAGCAATTAAAACAAAAACCAAATGAAGAAACATGATTGATAAAGCAATTTTTTGTTTTAATGATATTTTATTTATTAAATCTTTCATAATTTTATTTTCTTCGTTTTTTTTAAATTTGTATTTCTCTTTTATCAGCACTAACTCTTCCTCCTTGCCATTGTCCTCGATATTGATTTCCTTCCCCAAAAACTTCATGGAAAGTAATGTGCACAACTCGAGCACCAAAAGAAACTTTTATGTTGCTTTTTCCAAGATTACAAATACCGAAAGTGAGCTCTCCTGAATAACCTGGCTGAACAATTCCATTAAACAAACCCAGCCCACTTCGAAACAAAGTTGTTCTTGAAAAAATTATACCGGATAAATTTGTTGGCAAATTTACTTTTTCAGTTGTTTTTACAAGATAATATTTTCCTGGCTCAAAAACAAAACTGTTTTCTTGTTCATTTTTTGATGGATCATTTTTTGCGACAAGTTTTGAGATCGGAGTTTGCCGCTCTTCTACTCCCAAAAATCCATCTCCTTCAATTTCATACACTTCTTCAAGACGAAGATCGAACCCTGCTCCTTCTGGATTATTCAATTCTCGCTCACATAAATTTTCTACCAAATTTTTTTTTGCTACTAACTCGTGTAGTCTTTTAATTCCTAAAATCACAAACTTAAAAAAATAATTAATAAATAACCTTATATCTCAGAATCACCGAATCTTCATTGATTTTTTCCACGCCAATCAATTTCAAATTTGCGTCAAAATCTCCCTTGAAAAGAGAAATTCCATCGCCGAAAACTTTTGGCTCTATAGTAATCGCAACTTCATCAATTAACCCCTTTTCCAAAAAAAGACCGTTAATAAATGCACCACCACCAAGCACCGCAGATTCATATCCCATTTCCTCAAGTTCTTTCAACACATCTTCTGGTTCGCCAGAAACCCATTTCACGCCCTCAATTTCTTTTGGATTTTTTTCGAGAGTGAAAACAACATTCAATCGCTCTTTTAATGGAGCAGGAAAAGTATTAAAAGTTTTATCTCCCATAATCACCACCCCGTGTTCTTTTGATGTTTTTGCAAAAAATTGCTTGTCTTCCCTGCTTGTCCAGTTAGGGAAATGATCACTGCTTTTTGCAATTCTTCCATCGGCCGTAACGGCCATAACTAAAACTATTTTCATAAAAATTAATTTAACTTTAAAAACCTCCAATATTAGCTATTTCTGCTTTAATCGCCGGATAAGGATCATACCCTTCAATTTCAAAATCTTCAAACTTAAAATCATCAATATTTTTCACCTCTGGATTAATTTTAATTGTTGGAAATCTACGAGGAATCCTTGAGAGCTGTTCTTTTACCTGATCAAAATGATTAGAATAAATATGAACATCACCAAAAAAATGAACAAATTCACCTGCTGGTATTCCAGTTACCTGAGAAACTAAAAGAAGCAAGAGCGAATAGCTCGCTATATTAAATGGTACTCCAAGGAATGAGTCAGCACTTCTTTGGTAAAGACCAAGATTTAATTTTCCATCCGTAACAGCAAATTGAAAAGTAGTGTGGCAGAAAGGAGGAACTTCATTTTTATTCCCTTCAGAAGCCATAGCGTAAATAAAGTCGGGGTTCCAAGCTGAAACGACATAAGATTTCCTAAACGGTTTTTCTTTAAGACCATCAATAACCCATTGTAATTGGTCGATTTCTCGACCATCGGAAGCTGGCCACCTTCTCCACATTCTTCCATAAATTGTGATAAGATCCCCCCATCTTTTTACAAATTCACTGTCTTTATTCCCCTCTTTTATTTTAGCAATAAAATCTTCTTGGGACATATCTTTTTCTGAATCATTTTCCAGGCAATGTTTATGATATCTCTTCCACGCCCATTCATCCCAAATATGAACATCGTTATCAATTAAATATTTTATATTTGAATCCCCCTTCAAAAACCAAAGCAACTCATGTAATATTCCTCGAAAAAAAACTTTTTTTGTGGTCAGCAAAGGAAATCCTTGACTCAAATTATAACGAGTTTCTCTGCCAAAAACTGATCTAATAATAGGAGGTTTTTCACCTTTCTTTTCGTATTCAGCAAGAACTTCGGAGGTAAAGAACAGTTCTTTATCGGAACCATTATCCAAAATCTCTTGTAATAAATTTAAATACTGATATTCTGGATGTTTCTTTTCTTCTTGTTTCATTTTTTTTATTGATTAAAGATTAATCGCAATCATTATCCCTATCTCTCTTCATTTTTGATTTTTAATTAATTCTTATATATAATATAATCATATTATCATAATAAAGGGTGGTCGTAAAACTTTTTTAATAAATAACAAAAAAGAATATGCCAAAATTTGAAGACATTGTGCCAATGAAGCCTTTGAGCGAGCGAACACCGGATGACCAATACAAAAACATGCTGAGAGACGTTTTGAAAAACGGAGAAGTCGCAAAATCACAGCAAGGAGTCGACGCAATCACTCGAATGGCCTCAATCCCGATGAGATTCAAGCTAGAAAACGGCTTTCCAATGATCACAGAAAGAAACATGGCACCTCAAATGAGCAAGCTCCCTGTCACTATTTGGGAACAAGCTATCGGAGAAATTTGTGCTTTTATTAATGGCGTTCGCACCGTTGAAGAATTGGAAAAATTTGGTTGTTATTGGTGGGATGCTTGGTGTACTGAAGAAAAATGCAGCAAACGAGGACTTGAAACCGGAGACATTGGTCCCGGATCCTATGGCGCAGCTTTTCACGACTTCCCAACCGCAGAGGGGACAAATTTCAATCAATTCCAACACATCGTTGAACAAATCAAAGAAGAACCGCAACTTCGAACTCATTTTGTTTCTCCTTGGATCCCTCAATACACTGGTCGAGGCAAAGGGAAACAACAAAAAGTGACAGTTTGTCCTTGTCATGGTTGGCTCAATATTCGAATCATCAACAATAATCTCACTTTGCACATGATGCAAAGATCCGGAGACACTCCAATTGGAGTTCCATCGAACATGGTTCAATATGCTGCACTGACAATGATGCTGGCACACGTCACCGGAACTAAAGCCTATGAATATGTTCACACGATTTCTGATGCACATATCTATGTTGATCAAGTTCCAGCAGTTGAAAAAATCCTTGCGCGAGAATCCTTCCCATTCCCAACCATGAAAATCAATACTGAAAAAACTAATCTTTTTGATTTCAGAAAAGAAGATTTTGAACTTTCCGACTATCAAACTCACCCAGGAATCAAATCCATTCCAGTGGCGATCTAAGAGTCCTATCCTCTTTTGTCATCCCCGCGAAGGCGGGGATCCATTAGTCAGAGTGTAATTTAAGATAGTTAAGTTCCTGTAATACAACAACAAATAATTGCCCTAATAGATTCCTGCCGGAGTTTATGCTCGCGAAGGCGGGTGCAGGAATGACAAAAAATTATTACATAATTTTTCAATAATAACATGCCAACAAAAAAATACACCAAAAAGAAAAAACAAGGCTATCTTGATTTTAACCATGCCAGAACACCGGAACAAATTTCTTTAATGAAAAAAATTGTTGAAGATGGCGTCTGCCCTTTTTGTAAAGAATTTTTCACCAAATATCACCCCAAACCAATCCTGAAAGAAACAAAATGGTGGTATGTTTCTGAAAACATGTCCCCCTATGAAGGGACCAGCCTTCATTTGATTTTTGTTTATAAAGAACATGCGGTTATGCCAAGTGAAATCAGCCCAGAAGCATCAAAAGAATTATTTAAACTTATCAGTTGGGCGGAAAAAGAAAACGAGCTTGAAGGAGGATCATTTTTTGTCAGATTTGGAAAATCCGAAATGACCGGCGGAAGCGTTGATCATTTTCACGTCCAGCTCATCGTTGGCAATGCCAAAGGAACCGACAAGAAATATGACAAATTGAAAGTAAAATTGGGCTACAAAAAGCCGGAATAGCTTTGTTTTAAAAAACTTTCTAAAAAACTGCTTTCCCAAAAAGGCAGTTTTTGATTGACTTTTTGCCCTCAAAAAGCTAGTATTAAAAACCAAAAGAAGAAAATAACATCAACCTTGAAAATTGAAAAAGGAGATTGAGCAATGCAACGAATATTTAATATTACCTCAGCAAAAATGGGCGCAAAATGGTTTTTTGACATCCTGCTGCAATTTCAGGATAATTGCAGAAATGTGTTTGGAGATGAATTCTTTTTTGCGATTAGAACGCAGGGACTTAGCGAACCGATTCCCACATTCTCCGTTCTTTTTTGCGATGACCCAAACGTCATTGCTGATTGCAAAAAACGAGGCTATGCAATAAAGCCGTATAAGGGATTTAACCTTGAGGTTCTCGAAGAACTGTGGGCACATCCTGCTCACTGGGATTTTGAATTTTATCTTTTCCGCAACGGAGCTATTGACCCCGCCTTAACATTCGCTTTTTACTCCTATTTACCTGGAATAGAAGTGAAATTCAACACCGAAGAAATAGACGGAGGGAAGGCAATTGAATGCTTCCAATTTGCCACTTTAAAGGAAGTGGTTATAATTTCAAATTACAGATTGCCCCAGATGGTTGACAACTGGGACATTCCCATCACCGATCCGCGTTTTGACGCCCTAAGATAAAGGGCTGATAAATTTAACAAAAAAAACGGCAAGCTTAACAAGTCTGCCGTTTTTAAATTGACTTTTTGCTCTTAAAAAGCTAGGATTTAAAACCAAAGAAGAAACTACCAATAACCTTGAAAAGTAAATAGGGAGACTCAACCATGACCGAGAAAAGCATTCCTCAGGAAAAAATAAAGGATTTTGTTGAAAAAAGTGGCCAAGGATCAACGCCTGGCCGTGCCAGATCCAAAAAACAGTTCGATGAGATGAAAAAAGCTGAAAATACCGGTAAATGCATCTTTTGTCGCGACCCTCAGTCCTTTAAGAATAAGCCCCTAACGGAAAGAAAATTCTGGTATGTCAAAAGGAATGATTTCCCATATTTTCTCCATCGTCTCCATCTTGTCGCTGTTTTAAAGCAGCACATCGATAGACTCGACGCTGACGATTCAGTCTGGGGAGAACTGGGACCGTTGCTTTCGGATACAAAGGAAGTCTTTAATTTGCCGGCGATAAATTTTGTTATGAGATTCGGTGACCCGGCACTGAGATCCAGCACAATTCATCATCTGCACGGACACATCCAAATTCCCAGTTGGTCTATAGCAATGTGGACCAAGAAACAACGCGAAAAAGACAAGACGTTGCCCATTGATTGCCCCTTTTGCCTTCCCAATGGATCAGGATTCAAGGAAGTAATCGCAAAAAGTGAGAAAGGGCTCTGGAGTGCGATTCACAACCCGAATCCATTTCCGAATCAAAGAACTGAAATTCTCATTTTTTTCAACCACTGCTCATCAAACAGCAAAGATGTTTATGAAGGGGGGGCGTGGGTTGATCTTTTCGGATTAATAAAAAAAATCAACCACCGCGAAGGAATTGCGGGCGGAGGATTGGTTTTTCAAGAAGGAAATGTGAATTATACAAACGGCATCTCTGCTCATCCGTATCTGACAATCCATGCGCCTAACGGAACAGGTAGGGTGCACGCCGCCTTCTCTCCTGATTCAGAAAAGATCGGCAAACCCTTTTGCAAAGCAACCTTTTGCAAGGGGTTTGAAGGGGAGGAACTCAAAAAACTTCAGGAAAAAATGAAAACGTTTCAAGGAAAATAAAGCATCCCACAAAATAACTAACAAAAAAAGCCTCGGGCAAACAATCTCGGGGCTTTTTAATATATATCAAAAAATCATTTCTTCAGCTTTTCATAACTCACCAAGCTCGAATCATTTTCTTCTTCGATTTTCACGTCAACAAAAATGATTTCCACGCCTTTGCTTTTGAGAATTTGTTCAGCATCAAGAACACCATAGCCTTCTCGATAATAGAGTTTTTTAATTCCAGAATAAGCGATCAGTTTTGCGCATGGCGGACATGGAAAAGTTGTGACAAATATTTCTGCACCTTCAAGACTAATCCCCTTTTGGGCTGCTTCTGCAATCAATTTTGCTTCAGAGTGAACGAAAAGACTGAGTTCCAAATTCTCGCCCTTGTGAAATCCCCCTCTTGGATCACCAAAAGCACAACCTTGGTGTTCCGGAAATGCTTCGTTGTGAGCAGATAAAATAATTTCTCCGTCTTTCACAACGACAGACCCGATTCTTCTCCAAATATCAACACTTTTTTTTGATTCTTCATAAGCTTGTTTGATAAATTTTCCATGCGCTTCATCCGCAGAAATTGTCCCATCAGAATGAATTGGTTCCGGCTTCACACTATTGTGTTTGTCCCAACGCAAAAAAATACTATCAAATTCTTTTTCTTTTTCTGGAAAATATTTATTCAAAACATCTTCAACAACATCTTCTTTGGGAGAAATTATTTTGAAATCATTCCCACTATTCAATTCCGCTATTTTTTCTTTGGTTAATATTTCAATCCCCATTTTCAGCTCTTCCCAAGCTTTCAATGAGTCTCTGACAAGTTCCGGCTTCAAAGCTCGTATTTCCTTGTAAAGATGATCAAATTCTTCAATAATTTCTTGACCCAAAATATAGACAGTGCTTGCATCAGCATGATTTTGAAAAAATTTTCGATATCCCTCATGCAACACCGGCACGTAGGCAATGATGATTTTTTGTTTCCCCATATTAAAATTTTTATTTATTCCCTATTTCATTAAAAGTCTCTTGGACAGCCTTGATCAATCTCGGTGTCAAAGCTTTGCCAAGTTTCTTGGCAGTGGCAATCTGCATTCTTCGCACTTTTGCGCTTGTGGAAGTGGTTGCTTGAGGTTCCAGCACTGTCACCTTTCCACAAAATTTTTCCAACTCTTTTATTTCTTCTTTTGTATAATTTTCTTGAGTAGCAATCAAAACATCTGGTTCAATTAATTTCGAGAGGTGCCATTTTGGAGCATCATATTCCTTGATTGTTATCACATCAACTGAACGAATATGCGTCAACATTTCCAATCTTTCGTTCTGAGGAACGATTGGTCGATCTGGTCCTTTTCTTCGTCTGATTTTTTCATCACTATCAAGCCCAACAATCAGCAAATCTCCATGACTTTTGGCTGCCTCAAAATACCTCGCATGCCCAATATGAATCATGTCATATGACCCTTGAGTTAAAACAATTTTAATCCCCAGCCCCTTGCAATGATCCACAAATTCTTTCAACAAATCAAGATTAAGGATACATCGATTTTTCAAACAAGAATCCTTCCCCAAAATACTCATAAGCGAACAACTTTTTTCTGACTTTTTAGCTGTTTTCGATTTTTTGGAAATCATATTTTTCATAAATAGTATTAAAAACCCTGATTACATACTAGCAAAAATCAATGGAAATGACAATATTAAAAGAAAAACGACGCATCTCATTTTCAAGATACGCCGTTTTTTTATTTTTTCTCAGTAGTAAAAGTCTTTATCTCACCTTTTCATCTCCGGATCTGATTTTTCTCTCCACTTCGAGAAAGCAAAGCATTTTGATGTTAACAATGATGATAGCCGCTATAGCCTCGTCAGCCGTTCCTTCGGCGCCAGAAACTGCTACCGATATTCCTTCGTGGAAGTCACCGCCAACATAGAGAAACTCACCTTTTTCAAAGAGCCACGGGCAGTTTGAAATCAATGCCCTTGTTGACTCCTGTTCCCTGGAAACTGCTTCCAGTTTTTTCTTAGCGATGGCATCATAACCGCTCGGCGCTCCCCAATCCGAACTCCATCTATGCTTTGGGTCATCCCCTACATGAAATAATTGTGGTTCTGCAATGCCAGGTCCGTCAACATAAATAGCAACCCACTTTGGCCCCCACGTTGCGCCTGGATGATTCAAGATGGCAAGAATACTTGGTTCCGCCAGCTTAAATGCCTTCCATGCAAGATCTTTTGTCAAAATTCCCATCGCTCTTCCTCCAAAATAATTACAAGGTTAATTTACAGACTGCCACTTCGCCACATGTTTTCAAAAAACTTGAATGTTCAGATTATCATTAAAAATATTGATTGTAAAGAAAAAGCAAGTCTAAGATAGACCTACTTAAAAACCTTGCCAATAGAAAATCTATATCTCTTTCCTCTCAAATCCAACAACATTTTCGTCGGGAACAGCACCTTCTTCGCCTCTGATTTTTGCGAGGAAATTGTCGGTTTCTCCGAGAAGATATTCGAGGTCTTTTTCGTTTATGATTTTGTAGTCAGCCTTTTCTCCAATTTCCGAAACGTGAACCTCAGTTGCATTTTTATCAAGTTCTTGAAATTTTTCAAAAGAAATATCGTCATCGCTTTTTTCCCCGCGACCGGAAACTCTTTGCCAACGAAGTTTTTGATCAGCAGTGACATAGAGAATGAAAGAGTTTGGATAATTTTTAATAAAATCATAGTCACAAGGCATTCGAAGACCATTCACGACAATCAACCCATCTTCGCTTTCATCAATTTTTTTCTTGAGTCCTTTGCACAAAATGTCTTCGCCAAATCTGTCATGCAAAGAATTATAGAACCATTGATAGTCCTCTTTTGAAGGTTTTTCAAAAAAAATAGAAAGTGTTTCTTCCATTGGATCTTTGAACCGCATCATCGTCGCTCCTTGTTTTTCTTTGAGATATTTCGCAACAGTGTCCTTTCCAGAACCAGTTTCCCCCACAAGCCCAATAACAATTTTTTTCATGTTTTTCGTTGATGCATACCCAAACTAATCTGGATACACAGATTATCTAATTATTTAAATTTTACGATTTATATTAAAACCTGCTTTTTTTGAATCGCAACACTAGATTAGTATATATTAGAATTAAAATTGATGCAAGCGGAGCTAATTAATAGTTTTTAATTGATAATTTCTATTTTTATTCTCAATATAAACAACATTACAACTCCAATCTCCCTCTCCCCAAAACATGCAATTCGCTCATTGCTCGGGTGAGGGCGATGTATAGAAGATTTTTTTGAATTCGCTTTCGTTCGTCCATCAGCTCCCTCGATTCATCTCCGTCATGATCACTGACAGAAAATGTATTTTTATCAATCCCCACCAAAAAAACCACATCAAACTCCACGCCCTGTGATTCTCTGATGGCAAAGTTGTGAATTTTTTCATTATTTTTGAATGCCTGCTTAAACTCTTTTAAATAATCCACATTTTTTGCTAAAATTCCCACACTTGGCATTTCTTTTTCATTAACTCCTTTCAAATAATTCTTGATGTATTCGATTTCCTCTTGTTGATTTTCTAATATTTTTTCCACAACTGGCAATCCTTCTTTGATTTCATCTGGGATAGAAATCCCATATCCCAGTT
>DCVH01000051.1 GCA_002327335.1 Patescibacteria group bacterium UBA2193 | reverse complement strand
CCCCTTTTTTTCTAAAAGTTTATACATGAATAAGTTTTAATTAAAACTTATTCCCGCATAAGCGGGAATAATAGTTAAAGTTACTTGATTTTAACACTCATCTTTTAAAATATCAATCTTTTTAATTTGTAAGATCGAAAAATTTGAACTCTCTCAGGGAATTTTCGATCAACTCTCCCGTGAAAGAATCCTTGGCTTTAATCTTAATATTGTCCATAATTGTTAGGGATTGAACACTTTTCCCAATTTGACTTTCTGATGGCGTCATCCCAAGCTTGAAAGCGAAAACTTCTGCCGGAAGAATAAAGCCGGTCCCCGCTTTCACTTTTCCAATATTCCAAATGAGCTCATTGGCTCTTTCATTAAATTGAATGTTTGCATTTTTCGGGAGATAATTGTTTTTCCAATTAATCCAAGTTGGGAACGAAGCTGAGAAAACAACGTCCTCCAAATCATTCGAAGTATTTTGAATGTTTATTTTCGGCGCAAAAGTAGTCTCCTTGTTAGCTTCAAGCGGGAAAGGGCCGTCAGTGGAAAGATCTGAATCCTTATAGCTTCCAGTTAGACTCAAAAGCAGTCTCGAATTAACCTTGAAAACCAGCTTGTCTGAATATATTTCTTTATTTTCACTAATAGGAGAATTTACATCAAGACTTTCAATTGATGCTTGCGTTTCAATGCTAAAATTTTTGTCTTTCTCAGACTCCATCGGAAATTTTTCATCCAAAGGCAATGAAAAAGAAACGACTCCTTCTTGATTTGGTTCTAGCAATTTCAAAGCAGGAACACTTGAAGCTTTCCAAGTAATTTCCTGGTTGCCCGCGTCATAATGCCCCCCCTGAGCACTTATTTTCTCTTCATTGACGATTCTGCTGGAAATCTTTTCCTTTAAAATCAAATCTCTCATCAATTCTTGTGAAGTATTTTTAAAATGAATCTCAAAACCAATCACCTGGCCAGAACTGACAGAACCCTGATCAATTAACTCCGTGCTAGCGATTCTCGCCTTTTGAATAATTTCTATTCGATTAGAAACAATACTGGAAGTTTCTCGTGCTTCTGAATATTTAGAAAAATTATTACCCGCTTGATCATATTTCCCTATTGTCGCCGAAAAAGACATCGACAAACCAACTGGTCCATTGAGGGAACCCCAAACAGTGACAATCTTCTGCCCCATTGGTTCAATACTGTCTATCAACCACTTATTGTTATCCTCAGAAGGAGGAAATGATGCCTCTTTGTAATTAAATTCCTCAGGATAGACCGCACTCAATTCAACATTTTTGAAAAATTCGTCACTTTTGTTTTTGATAACAAAATCTATTTTCATCTTCTCTCCATTAGCAACTGCTTTGGTTTGAAGTATTTCAACCTGCAAAAGCGAAGCCTTGATAAGAGAGCTTCCTTGAGCAGTTTTTTTGAAAAAACTGCTGATTGTTTTCGGCTTATAATCCATTGAAGCATCCAAATAAATTCGAGTATCCTTAGAACCAAACACCAGGAATGGAATTGTGTATTCTTTTGATTCTCGAGCTCCGATTGTTCCAATATTTATTTTCTTTCGGTTTAATCCATTATCCTCCCACTCATTAAATGCTTGAGGTTCCAACTCGCTCGAATAATTTAGATTTAAAATAACATCATTTAAAGTGGTTCGATTGTCATTGAAAATAATAACTTTATATTCAAGAACTTCACCGCTATCAACCGCTTCATTTCCTTCAATTTTAAGAATCACTCTCTCTTCGGCATAGGCCCCCCTGACATACGCCATGAACGCAAAAGCAATAATTGCAATGAGAACAAAAGAGGCAAATGAAATCAAAATTATTCCCAACAATTTATTTCTTTTGAAAAAGTTTTTCTGATCAGCATTGGTCAAGTCCTTATAATCCAAGCCTTTCGATTTAACAAAAGAACCTGAAGAGTGTTTTTCTTCCGGATCAAAACGATCCTCTGACAGTTCTCGATCTTCAAGATTATCGTCTTTGCGATATAACTTTTCGTGTAATTCTCTTAAATCCATTTTATTTTATTTTATTTTATTTTTTTGAAAACATAAGTGCCTACAGAATAACATTTTTTAAAAAAATAGGCAATTTGAGGAAAAAAACAAAAACTGTGGTATGATAAGAATAGACAAAATTCACAATAACTCTTTTTATTAAAAAATTTTTGCCAATAAAAAAACAATGATCCAGGAATTCAAACAGTTTCCCCAAAAAAGAAAAAAGCGGTTCATCTATCGAGGATTCATTCTTCGTGTTGTTTTTTTATTTTTCCTAATAATATTTTCTGTTTCAGGATTCTATGCTTACAAAATATATAAATTAGAAAAAAACATTATCCAAATGACAAACGAAGGAGATTTGCCTTCCTCAAAATCAACCATTTTTTCAGCTGCCAAACAAATGGTTACATCTGATTACAAGTCACTACGAGGGTCAGAAAAAAATCGAATAAACATTCTTCTTCTTGGCATGGGAGGTGAAGGACACAGCGGGAAATATCTCACGGATACCATTATGATTGCCTCTATTAATCCGCAAACACTTGAAACAGCACTCCTTTCAATCCCCAGAGATTTATACGTAAACATCCCGGGGACGAATATTCACACCAAGATAAACGCGGTTTATACATATGAATTAAACAGAAACAACAAAGACTCCGCGAAAGCAATGAAAAGTGTTGAAAAAGTTATTGAAAAAATCACTGGCCAATCGATTGATTATTATTTTTCTCTTAACTTTGAAGGTTTCACGAAAATCATTGATGAAATTGGAGGAGTGACTGTTGACGTGCCAGAAGATATTTTCGATCCAAGATATCCTGGTCCAAATTTTTCCTACCAAACATTTGAAATTAAAAAGGGGGTTCAATATCTCGACGGAGAAGCTGCTCTCAAATACGCACGAGTTCGACATACAACCGGAGGAGATTT
>DCVH01000007.1 GCA_002327335.1 Patescibacteria group bacterium UBA2193 | reverse complement strand
TTGGGTGAAGAATATTAGGTAGCTTCTAGTTTGTAGGGAGTAGTTGGTAGTTTTTAGGGAAGAAGGGGAAGAAATTTGAAATTTAGAATTTGAAATTTACAATGAATTTACAATTAAGAAATTTTTAAATAAAATTTATTGAAAGTATTGAGAATTATTTATTATGATGAATGAGAAAAGGGATTTTTTGTAGTAACCCCTTCGAATCTTCTTGTGATAAGGGGCGGAAAAAATTTTTAAATTAAAATATTTAGAATTCAATTCAAATTTCTAATTTTAAATTTAAAATTGTTTCTGTAATACAGGGAATAAGGAGCAAGAAGTGATCTTGTGTGTGTTTAAAATTGGCAGATAACGTTTTATTTTTTTGTGATTTGTGGTATGATGTAAAAAAAAGATAAAAATTAAAAAATAAAAATGAAAATAGAACAAGAGAGGGTTAAGCTTAAAAGCACTAAATCAATTGAGTTTATTAACATTACTCAAAGCGTTGAAGATGTTCTCCATAAATCGGGAATTGCTAATGGACAAGTTTTGATTTTTTCTCCGCACACTACTGCTGGATTGGCATTGAATGATTCCGAACCGATGTTGATTCAGGATTTTACTCGAACATTGAACAGATTGATTCCGGTTGATGAACGTTTTGACCATGATCTTTTTGAACTTTCAAAAAGCAACAAATCGGATGGAAGAAGCAACGGTCACAGTCATTGCAAAAATATTATTCTTGTGAACAGTGAAGTCATCCCGGTTTTGAATGGTGAGATGCAACTTGGCGGGAAACAAAGTATTTTTTTCATTGAGCTGGATGGTGCTCGAGAGAGGGATTTTATCGTTCAAATAACTGGTGATAGACCGTATTAAAAAGTTGTGCTATAATTGGACTAAAAGGCCTTTGCAGGTCTCTTAGAATCTGTCTGGCACCTCTCTTTCGTTGTGAAAATTTCAGATTTTGAGCGACCTGCCTGCCGGCAGGCAGGAAATCATGAAAAACGAGGAAGAATAACAGTGTTATTTTGACGAGTTTTGAATAATTTGCAGCCAAAATATGGAATTTGCAACAGAAAAAGGCGGTGTTAGATAGATTCTTAGTCTGATTATATATTTATACAAAAATGGCAAATAAAAAAGAACCCGAGAAAAATATAAAGAGCATTATGGATCAAGGTGTCAAAAAAAGCATTCTTTCTGTGGGACTGATTGTTATATCACTCGTTTTTCTTTTGAGTCTCATTGGGAAAGCCGGGGTTGTCGGAGTTCATTTTGACAGATTTTTATCTTTGGCTTTTGGTTGGGGACGATATGTCTTGCCGTTCCTGATTTTGGCAGTTGGAATAATTTATTTCAAAAGACTTGAAAAAATTCAATATTATTTGACTTCGGCGGGGGCTTTCATTCTGTTCTTGTTTTTGTTGGTATCACTGCATTCATTTTTTGATTTATCAACCATGGTGGAAGTTGCAAAAGATGGAGGAGGAGGGGGATATGTTGGTTTGGCACTGGCTTTTATCTTAGTAAAATATCTTGGCCAAATAGCGGCTATCATTGTTTCTTTGGGATTTTTGGCCGTGGGAATCATTTTGACGTTTAATTTTCCATTAGAAAATGTTTTCTATTCCATCAAAGATTTTTTTGTTGGAATCAAAGAAAAAGCCAGCTCCATTTCTTTCTCGAAAAAAACTTTTGAAAATGAAGATGATGTGGCGGAGGAATATAAGGAAGAAGAAGATATCGACGAAGATGGGATTAAAATAAAATCAATTGAGTTTGTGGAAGACCCCAATGATGCGATTGGTGACGAGGATGTGAAAAGCGATTTTGAAAATAGCAATAATGTTTCCAAAAAAAATAATAAGAAAAAGTCATCAGAGAAAGATGGACTTTTGAAAAATATTTTTGGTAAAGTTTCAGAATGGAGATTGCCACCAGTGAATCTTTTGGAAAAAAATGGAATAAAAGCAAAGCCAAAAAATCTTGAAAAAAATGCGCAGGTTATCAAAAAAACCTTGCATGACTTTGGAATAGAAGTTGAAGTTAGCGGTTACAATGTTGGTCCAACCGTTGTTCAATATACCTTCAAGCCAGCAGTTGGAGTGAAGCTGAGTCGAATCATGGCTCTTCAAAATGATCTTGCCCTTGCACTCGCTGCTCATTCAGTTCGAATCGAAGCTCCCATTCCTGGCAAATCGTTGGTCGGAGTTGAGGTTCCATTGCCGGATGACCAGAAATCAATTGTTAAAATGAGATCGGCTTTGGAGACAGAGGTTTTTGGTAAAAAAGAATCCAACTTGACAGTAATTCTTGGGGAAGATGTCAATGGCGACTTGGTTCTTAGTGATATTAAAAAAATGCCACACATGATGATTGCCGGTTCGACTAATACCGGGAAAAGTGTTTGTGTTAATTCCATTTTAACGGCACTGCTCTATCAAAATTCTCCCGAGGAATTGAAATTTATCATGGTTGATCCCAAACGAGTGGAGCTTTCTTTTTACAATGGAATTCCTCATCTGCTCACTCCTGTTATTGTTGATACCTCCAAGGTTATCAATGCATTGAAATGGGCAGTGGGAGAGATGGAGCGACGTTACAGGGTTTTGCAAGATATTGGAAGTAAGGATATCCATTCTTATAATAAAAAAGTTTCTCAAGGGCAAAAAAAGCAGGTGTTAAATGAAGAAACTGGAAAATATGATTATGAAGAGCTTGAAAAAATGCCATTTATCGTGGTTGTAATTGACGAGTTAGCTGATTTAATGGCTTCTCATGGGAAAGAAGTGGAAGGCGCGATTGTTCGGTTGGCGCAAATGTCGAGAGCAGTCGGAATCCACTTGATTGTTTCAACTCAAAGACCGGAAGTCAAAATTATTACTGGTCTCATTAAGGCTAACATTGCTACGCGAGTAGCATTGAAAGTTGCTACTCAGATTGACTCAAGAACAATTCTGGACATGGCCGGAGCAGAGAAATTGCTTGGTAACGGAGACTTGCTGTTCTCGAGTGTTGCGTCTTCCAAGCCAAGGAGAGTTCAGGGGGTCTATATTTCCGAGGAGGAGATTCAAAGAGTTGTGAAATTTATCAAACAGCAAGCAAAAGAAATTGACTTCAGTGAGAATGAAGATCTTTCTGAATCTCTCGAAGAACAATTGAAGAGTTCTATGGGGGTTTTCAGTGGGCCAGACACGGCTGGAGAGAAAGACGAGGAACTTTTTGAAGAAGCAAAACATGTTGTGATTCAGAATAAGAAGGCCTCAACTTCTTTTCTGCAAAGAAAATTCGGAATCGGTTATTCAAGAGCGGCAAGGTTGATGGATATGCTCGAGGAAGCAGGAGTGGTCAGTCCAGCAGAAGGAACGAAGCCTCGTCAAATTTTGATGGCTTCCGGTGATGTTGGCTATGAAGATGATGTTAATGATCAACAAAACAGAGAAGGTTGGAAATAATTCTTTATATAATTTAAAATATCCAATTAGGGGATTGGGGCTGTTTGAATATGAAAATTGGCGGATTACAAAAATTAACACTAATTGATTATCCCGGGAAAATAGCGGCGACAGTTTTTACGGTCGGTTGCAGTTTTCGCTGTCCGTTTTGTCATAACCCTGAATTGGTTTTGCCTTCTTTCGGTCAAACGGGCTCCGTTTCAGAAAAAGAATTTTTTGATTTTCTTAAAAAAAGAAAAGGGAAACTTGATGGAATTTGTATAACTGGAGGTGAGCCAACAATCCAGAAGGATTTGTTGGAATTTGTGAAAAAAATTAAAAAAATGGGATATCTAGTGAAGCTTGATAGCAATGGCACGAGACCGGATGTGCTCAGAGGTGGGTTGAAGGAAAAACTATTTGATTTTATCGCAATGGACATTAAAAATTCTTTGAAAAATTACGAAAAAGCTTCTGGTTGCAAAACTGACATTGAAAGAATAAAATTAAGTGTTGACTTGATTCGAAATTCCGGAATCGATTATGAATTTCGGACCACTGTTGTTCCGGGAATTCATCACTACGGAGATTTTGAGGAAATAGCGAAGTGGCTTAAGGGGGCAAAAAAATATGTTCTTCAAAAATATCGAAATGAAGGAAAAATTCTCGATCAAGAATTTGCTGGTAAAAAATATAAAAAAGTTTTAAAATTAGAGGAGATTAAAAAAAGAATTAAAAATAATTTTGAAAAAATAGAAGTACATTAATTTTTTAATAATTAAAAATAAAAAAATGGAATGGATAAAAATTGAGTTCAAGAACGATCCTGGCTTTCGGGATAATAAATTGAAAAAGTACGGAACAGTTTTTCAATACATGATTGGAACTGAAGGGTTTGATCCTTTGAGCAGAGAAGACAGAGAAGATCTTGTCGGTCAATTGAAAAGTTTCATGACAGTTGAGAACGAAAGAGATTTCGATTATAAATTAAGCAAACTTTCCAAAAATCCGCAGGGGATTCAAAATTTTCAAGTTTAATAATTTCGATGAGAATTCAAGTAAAAGTAATCACACGATCCAGTTCTGAGAAAATTGAAAAAATAAATGAGGGGCAATACAAAGTTTGGCTCACCAAGGCTCCAGTTAAAGGAGAAGCGAATGGGGCTCTGATTAAACTTTTGGCCAATTATTTTAATATTCCGAAATCAGCAATTGAGATTATCGGGGGGAAAACCTCAAGCGAAAAATTGGTTGAATATTTTTATCCTGTATGACGGAAGGCATTTTTTAAATTAAAGAGATAGTCTTTGTTTAAGTACGAGATATTTTCAAAAAAACAATTTGCAAAGATTGATTG
>DCVH01000053.1 GCA_002327335.1 Patescibacteria group bacterium UBA2193 | reverse complement strand
TGAACTTCGCTATATGACAAAACAAGAGTTTCAAGTTCTTCAAGCCTCTTGAGATATTTTTCAAGAGTATCTTTTCGAGCTCCGGGTCGAGAAGCACTCAACGCATCGGCAGCAGCAATCACAAGCCCCAGATTATTCTTGAAAGGATAATCTTCATGATGAGATTTCATTGCGTCAATAATATCCTCCGGCTGTCCGAATTTTTTCAAAATGCTAATCCCCAATTCAATGTGAGTTCCTTGAATTTCATGATCAACAGCCTTGCCAATGTCATGAAATAATCCTGCTTTTTTCGCTTTGGTCACATCAAGCCCAAGATCAGCAGCAATCGCTCCTGAAATGTGTGCCACTTCAAGAGAATGGAGCAATACGTTTTGACCATAACTTGTTCGATATCTCAATTTTCCAAGAAGCTGAACAAGGCGAGGATCGATCCCGGCTAGACCAAGATCATATACTGCAGCATCGCCGGCTTCTTTGATTTTTTTATTAATTTCCTTCTTCGCTTTTTCCACTGAATCTTCAATCTTCGTAGGATGGATTCTCCCATCTTCAATCAGATAGTTAAGCGCCATTCGAGCAATTTCTCTTCTCATCGGATCAAATCCAGAAATCACGATTGCTTCCGGAGTGTCATCCACAATAATCTCCACCCCCGTCAACGCTTCCAATGCTTTGATATTTCGTCCTTCCCGACCAATGATTCTTCCTTTGATTTCGTCCGAAGGAAGTGCCACAGTGGAGGTGGTGGTTTCCGCTGCATGAGATCCGGCATAGCGTTGCATTGCAAGCGACATGATGTTTCTGGCTTCATCTTCAAGTTGCTCTTTTTTATCTTTTTCAAGTTGACCAATCACCTTAACAATTTCTTCTTTATTTTCCTTCTCGGTGATTCGCAACAGAACTTTTTTCGCCTCTTCCTTGTTCATTTCTGAAATTTTTTCAAGTCGTTCAACTTGTTGTTGTTTCACTTGAAGAATTTCCTCACGAATTCTTTTAACTTCCTGGGCTTTCCCTTGAAGAGTTTTCTTTTCTTTTTCGAGAGCGGAAACTTTTTGATCCAGGCTTCCCTCTTTTTGCTCGATCCTTTTTTCCATGCCTCGAAGATCTTCTCGTCTTCTCAGTTCTTCTTTTTTTGCCTCGTCAAGAACCTTAACGGCCTGATCCTTGGCGTTAAGTAGTAGTTCTTTTGATTCAATTTTCGCGTCTTCCAAAAGTTTGGTAACTTTTGATTCAGCGGTGTTTAGTTGATTTTTTGCAATTGTTTGTCGGCCGAAATAGCCAACTGCGGCACCCGCCAACAAAGTAACGGCTCCAATAATGATTACTTCCATATTGTTACATGCCAATCTGCTGCAAAACGAAACTAACAAAATTTAACGATCTTTTCTTGTTTTTTTGTCTAACGTATATTTAAGAAGAAGAATCTAACCCAATTTTAGTTTTATTTTTCCAAAGCCATCTATAACGTTCCCGACTGAAAAATAACTTTTTGGAAAATATTAATCGACATCTTTATTGTGATTAGTTGTTTTGTTAAATTTAAGATCCGTCTCTTTTGCAACCAATGGCTCTTAAACTATTATTATTCAAGTTTTATTACACATAAAACTCTTCTGCTATTCTAGCTCTTTCGGGTAAAATTGTCAAAACTATTAATAATGGTAGAATAAGTTCATAATGATTCATTTTAAGATAATACAAAAAATATTATGAATAAATTCAAACCGGTTGTCATGATTGTTTTGGACGGATGGGGTGAAAGCACCGAAATCGCTGGAAATGCCATCAGAAAAGCCAATCTTCCAACCATCAAAATGCTCAATCAATACTATCCAAAAACATTTTTGCAAGCTTCCGGAATATCCGTTGGTCTTCCTTGGGGAGAAGAAGGCAATTCTGAAGTGGGTCATCAGTCTATGGGTGCCGGACAAATCATCTATCAAAGTCTTCCAAGAATCACCCTGTCTATCGAAGACAATTCTTTTTTTGAAAATGAAGCGTTTTTAAAAGCAATCAACACCGCTAAAGAAAAAAATTCCTCCTTGCATCTAATCGGCCTAACAAGCGACGGGGGTGTTCATTCCGACATCAACCATCTTTTTGCTCTTATGGAACTTGCCAAGGAACAGCAAATAGAAAAGGTTTTTATTCATGCCATCACTGACGGGCGAGACACTCCCCCCAAGATAGCCAAAGGATACATTGAAAAAATCCAAGAAAAAATCAAACAACTCGGAGTTGGAAAGATTGCCACCATCTCCGGAAGATATTTCACAATGGATCGAAACAATAACTTTGATCGCTTGGAAAAATCACTTGATGCAATGGTTAATGGACAAGGAATCCTGGAAAAGGATCCCGCAACAGCCATTAAAAATCAATACGACCGAGACTTGGATGATGAACACCTTGAGCCTGTCGTCTTGACCGATGACAGTGGAGTCCCTGTAGCGAAAATATCAACTGGTGATGAAATAATTTTTTTCAACTTTCGCAAAGATCGTGCCATTCAATTTTCACAAGCCTTTGTTGATGAGAAAATCAGAAAAGAAAAATTCAAAATCGAAATTCCAAAAATCCATTTCACTGCCATGACCGAATATATGGCTGGACTTGATATGGATGTTGCCTTTCCTCCAGAAAATCCTTCGACCTGCTTGGGCAGAATTATTTCAGAAAACAAGAAAAAGCAATTGCGAATTGCGGAAACAGAAAAATATGCTCACGTTACCTATTTTTTCAATGTTGGCGAAGAAAAACCATTTCCAGGAGAAGAAAGGATTTTGGTCCCTTCAAAAAATGCTCCCTCCTATGACACCGTTCCGGAAATGAGTGCTCCGGAAATCACTGAAAAAGTTCTAACAGAAGTTGAGAAAAATAAATTCGATTTCATTTTGATCAATTTTGCCAACCCTGACATGGTTGGGCATACCGGAAATCTTCAAGCTGCAACGAAAGCAGTTGAAGTTGTTGATGGATGTCTTGAAAAAATTATCAATGCGGTTTTGAGCAAAAACGGTTGTCTCCTCATCACTGCTGATCATGGAAACGCCGAAGAAATGATTGATATCCGAAACGGAGAAAAACTAACCGAACATTCCAATAACCCCGTTCCTTGCTGGCTCGTCACCCCAGAAAACAAAAGAAAGGACCCGTTGCCAATGGAACCGGAAATTGAAACTGGCGGAATGCTCTGCGATCTCGCCCCGACTGTTCTGGAACTGATGAACATCGAAAAAGATCCCCGAATAAACTGCGAGAGCCTGATTGATTTAATGAAATAATTTGTCATAAAAAATTTATTGGCTAGATGTATACGAGTAACACAAAATGATCATCGCCAGTGAAGAGTTTTTCATTTTTTAAAAGTCCTTCGCCCAAAACACCAGAGCCAACGAGGAATCTTTGAAACATAATTAAAAAAAATCATAAGAAGCTTCAACGATGAAATTCAGGTAGCACCAGTCATCAGTGATTCTGTCGACTTCATTTCTAATTCCCTCGCTCCTGCAATGAGTCAGCATGCCCAGATAGGACTGAAGGGTATTATCAAAAGTTTCGGCGCTTATTATCCCTGCATCCAATTCTCTTTTCTTGTCCGCTATTTTTCGAAGCATTCTTCTTTTTGTTTTAGTTCGAAGTATTATGTGCGTAGGATATGCTATATAACCCAAAAATCTATTCCGCTATGAATTTTTCTTATTATCAGTTTATTTGGATGCAATTGCAATTTCAAATCCCGCTCCAAAAAATCATTCAGTATTGGCACCAGCTTTTCCAATCGTTCTTTTTCCACATCCAAAATTATGAAATCATCGGCATACCGCAAATAATATTTGGTTCTTAAATTCCTTTTCATAAACTGATCAAGCTTGTCGAGATAGATGTTGGAGAAAATTTGACTGGTTAAATTGCCGAGAGGAATTCCCTTTCCTGGCAAGGTTTCGTAACTGCGGATTATTTTTTCGATGATTTCCATCAGTTTCTCGTCTCTGATTTTATCTCGAAGTATAGATATTAGGATATCATGATCCACAGAATCAAAAAATTTTCTGACATCGCATTTCAAGGCCCATGCAGTCCTAGTATTGTTTCTCGTTAATTTCAGACAAAAACTTTTCAGTCTTTCCACTCCCCTATGAGTTCCTTTTCCGATTCTCGATGAGTATGAGTCAAAAATAAAGCTCTTTTCAAACAGCGGTTCGATATGTTTCACTATCGAATGATGCATGACCCTGTCAACAACCTCGGCCTTGTTGATATTACGAAGTTTCGGATCACAAACCAAAAAGGATGTATAAGCGCAGTGTTGATAAGTTCCGCTTTTCACCTTTTCGTAGAGATCAAAAATATTTCTTTCCAAATCAAGAAAGAACTTTTGAACATCCAGCCTGCCTTCCTTTCCACGCTTGAATCCGTCCCAAGCTGAAAACAATCCCTCCAAGCAAGTAGCCAAATCAAAAAGAATCTTTTTATTTTTAACATCATTCTTATGTATCATAATAATCCACCCATCATATACAAAACTTATAAATTTTATATTCTCTTATATTCTTGCATTGCCACATTTCCCAAAAAAGATCGTTTCACCATAGGACAAAAATGTGAAAATGCTACACTGGAAATTTTGGAATTGTTGTTTTTAGCCAATTCCAGACTTGATTCCCAAAAAATTCCATTTCTAAATGAAATTGATTTGAAACTTAAAATTTTACAAACAATTGTTCGCATTTGCTATGATGTTCAGGCGATAGATCAGAAAAAATATCTTGCATTACAGGAAAGTTTAGAAGAAATTGGAAGAATGTTAGGCGGCTGGATAAAAAGCATTCTCAATCCCAAAAAACCAAACGACCCGACTTTTTGAAAAAAATCGAGTCTTCGGCAAAGACTTCGGGAAAAAGCCACGCCCAGATTGTCATTGGAATAGTCAGGCTGATTACTATTGACATTCACACCATCAGAATCAAAGTTACCAACATTCACGAGCTTGCCAGAAGAATCACGGCGCGTCTTTTTATATTCTTCCATCTAAGGCAACAACAATTCGTACTTTCTCGAAGAAAGCAGGTTTTGTTTGTATAAATATGCGACGGACTAATTTCTCATCCGTTCCAAAAGAATATAAGCAGTCTTTTTGATATTGGCGAGGCATATTCGTAAACATACCTTCATTAGCCATGAACTTTTTATACAAATTATAAAAGATTAATGGATATCCAATTTATCTCTAATTCCTAAAATCTCGCATCCCGCCTACGGCGGGATCAAATTATCAAAAATCAAATACCAAATTTTCAAAGACTGCAGGAAAAAGCCACGCCCAGATGGCCATGGGAATAGTCAGGCTGAGTACTATTGACAGAAACACCATCAGAATCAAAGTAACCAACATACACGAGCTTGCCAGAAGAATCACGGCGCGAAGTCCAGATGTACATATTCTCATAAAGCCTTTCTCCATTTTTCTGAAAATAAGCCAGGATGTCATATAGAAATTCGGCTGGCGTGTGTCGAGAAATTTTATTTATTTTTAGCTCAGATAATTCTTGGGCGTATTTCTCCCAACTAGAGCCACCTAGAAGCTTGCTAATTTCTTCTTTAGTTTTGCCAGAAAATTTAAATTTGGCATAATCCTCAAATTCCTCAATTGCTTCTTGATATTCCGGAGAAATTAGTTTTTCCTTTCTTATATATTTAACTACTTCTTCAGTTTGTTCGAAATAATTTTTGCTAGTTGAATCGGGAATTACCTCCTTGGAAACCAACGCCCACCTCATTGCTATTGGGTCATCCTCCCAAAATTCTTTGCTGTATGAATCACTCATTGTTATTTTTCCTTTTTTTTCTCGAGTAAACTCATCAGATAACATTTCTTTTGTCCTTGCCATCGTCAATGGATTGCCCGAGCGATCTTTGTTCACTCTCAGAATCAAAAATTGTCCCAACTCCTTGGCCTTTTCCAAATCCTCTTTGGAAAATGGAATTTTTGGCACATCTTTCCTTCCAACTTTAATACTAAAAGCTTTTTCAATTTCTTCAACCCCCAAAACATCCTTTTCACCAAAAATTTCCTTAGCGATTTTGATTTGTTCTGATAATTCTCCACTCAATTCTTCTCTTTTTTCTTCCAAAAATCCATCTGGCACTTTTGGGCTTCCCTCAATTCTTTTTCTCACTTTTTCAATTTCTGCCAAAGTTTTTTCTTTTTCTAATTCTTCCGGTGTTTTTTCTGGGCTTTCTTTGGGTTTGCTCTTTTTTTCCCGATCCACACCTTTTCTTTTTGATTCTACGGGTTGCGCATATTCAATGGCGTTGATTAGTTCAAACAATTTTTGTCGGTCTGTTTTATCTTCCAATTTGTTGACATAAAAATATTTCAGAGCTTCTTTCCAAACAGCATTGATATCGCCTCGATAGAAATTTTGAATAAATTTCAAAACCCTTTGAGGTTCCATGCGGTCGTCATACATAAAAGCTTGCGGTTGATCTTGAGCGATACTTCTATTTTTCAAAAGTTCTTTGGTAGCCTGATGGAATTCCTTGTATTTTTCCACCATTTCTGTCATGCCAGGAATTTCTCGCAACTCTCCGATGGGAATTTCATTCTCATTGGAATTCAAAAACTTTTCCAAATTAAATTCCTTGACTTCTGGTTTCAAATGAAACATCATATCCACCGATCCGGAAAAAGTTTCTTTCGGCAATTCCGTCACTTCTTTTTGATATACCCATCTTCGAAGTTGAGCTGGGTCAAGTGGTTGGCGGTCAAGATAACCTTTCCCAGGAGGATTAGTGAGCGCAATGATTTTTGTTTTTGATTTATCCACTTTCACTCTTTCTGAAGCGTCTTCCGCCAAAACAACTTCTCCATTTTTTTCCAATTCGTCCAAAACTTCATGCAGACGAATGACAATATTTGGATTAGCAGAATTATATTCGTCTAAAATTATCACTTTTATTTTTTCATCTTCTTTTCGGAGTCCTTGCGTTACGGGGCCATCCGCCCATTTATATTCCGGCTCATTGGCAGTTTTTCTCTCGGGATTGGGGATATATCGTCCCATCATATCTTCCACGTCAGTCGCTCCGTTCAAATTTTTATAATACACTTCCCAGCCAAGATCAGCGCACATTTTTTTGACCGTTGTAGTTTTCCCAATGCTCGTTCCTCCTTCAATCAAAATAGCCTGATCCAATTTGAAAGCTGTGGCAATTTTTTTCTGCAGTTCCAAGGAAAATTCATCATTGATATAATGTCCATAATTTTCTTTTTTAGGACAAAATTCCCCACCCTTGCCTTTGGGAAGTTCCACGCCGAGATAGGTCACCGAATTTTCTGTTTCTGTTATAGGTGCATTTTTCCCCTCGCTGAAATCACCCGCTTTTTCTTTTTTGTCTGCCGGCATTTTTCCTTTTGGAGAAACCATATTAAGTTTTCCTGTTTCATTATTTCTCATATTTATTTTTTCCAAGTTAGTCCGACAATTTTCAACAAACTTTTTTCACCTTTTTCAATTTCCGCTAAATTATCCTTTGCGATTAAAATCAAAATTGCGCCTGTTTGATAATTGGGATTCGCCACCAAATTATTATGGCCATCATTAGCATTGATTTGTCCGGTTGGATATTGGACCAAGATATTATACACATTATTTCCCAATTCGTTTTTGAGGATGAAATAGGTTTTTTCTCCATTTTTCATCGCATTGAAAATTTCTCGAACATTTTGGGATTTTTTGAAACCAAAATTTGAAGCTTCTCGCTCCAGTGCTTCAATTTCTTTTTCATTTTCAGTCACCATCAAACTCGCTTCCCTCGCGGAAGTTGCCAATTGCAGAAATTTTTGTGTTTCGTTTTGCATATTTTTTTTATAACCCTATTTTTTAATTTTCGTCCCGCCTACGGCGGGATCAAATTATCAAAAATCAAATACCAAATTTTCAAAGACTGCGGGAAAAAGCCACGCCCAGACCGTCACCGGAATAGTCAGGCTGATCACTATCGACATCCACACCACCAGAATCAAAGTCACCAACATTCACGAGCCCCCCAGAAGAATCACGGCGCGAAGTCCAAGCATAATCTTTCTCTAAAATTCTTTCGCTTTTATTTTGAAAATAAATGACGATGTCATATACAGCTTCGACTGGATTTTGTCTAGTTAATTGATTTATTTTTAGTTGACTCAATTTTTCTGAAGCTTTTTGCCAATTTGAATCGATTAGTTTTCCTATTGCATCTTTTTCTTTTTCAAATTCGGAAATGACTTCTTGATAAACTTCTGGCATTTCAAATCCATTAAAAATTTTGCTTTTTAGGTATTCTGCGATCTCGGCTGTTTGTTCGAGATAATTTTTATCATTTGAATTTGGAATAATTTCCTTGCTAGTCAGTGTCCAAGATAGTTTTGGAGTTTCTGTTTTAGCAAAGTCTTCATTTTTGTACCAACAATCATCCTTGATTTTTCCCGTACCATCTCCTCCATACAAAAACTTGCTTTCATCAATCATTTTACATTTCAAAATTTCGTTTATTTTCTGTAAAGACAGCGGTTTTCCATCCTGAGCTTTGTCCACTCGTAAAACCAAAAATTGATTGAGTTCTTTGGCGCGTTCCAACTCTTCTTTTTTGAAAGGTATTTCTGGAATATCTTCAGGACTAATCCTAATACCAAAGGCTTTTTCCACCGCCGAAACTCCAAAAAATTCTTCGCCCATTACTTCTCTCGCCATATCCATTTGCTCTTGCACAGATCCTTCAATTTTTTTTGAAATACCCAAAACATTTTCCATTTGCTGATACTTTTTCAAAATTTCTTGCAACTGAGACAACTCCAAACTATCCAGACTTTTGCCTTGGGTAATTTCAGCTATTTCTTTTTTTATATTAGTGGCTTTTTCCAAATCAGGTTCTTCTATTTTTTCTTTTTTGCCACCAATTAATGCTTCTAATTTTTCCATAGCTTTATTGTATCAAAAATTTTGATAATTGACAATCATTTCTTTGATTATACCTGCTAATTTTTCCGCCATTTCCTTGACATCAATGTTGGCCAGACTATTGGGATAGAATTTTTCCACATGTTTTGTATCAGCGCCGATTCCCAAACCAATAATTTTTTGATCAGATTCTTGCATAATATGATTCACGATTCTATCCAAATCAAACTCTGCCCCTTTGTGCTGATTCGATTCTTCCGGCACACCATCAGAAAGCACCATAATGAATTTTTCGGTTGATTTTTGCGTCGCCAATCTTTTGGAAGTTTCTTGCAATGCCCAACCATCATCGTTGAAATCCGCTCTTCCGCCTTGATGATTGTCAACTTCTCGCAAAACCCCGCCCATATTTTCTCTGATTTCTCGCGACAAATTTTCTCCAAATGTCTGATATTCATACAAACGATCATTGAAACCAAGTATTTCAGTTTTAATGGAAAGCTTGTTCAATACCTCAGTCAAAACAATCAGGGCCTTGAATGTTTCTTGAATTTTGCCACCTCTCGACATTGAACCAGATAAATCAACCAAAATTGAAATGGCATAATCTTTTTCGCTCGGCAATTCCCTCTTTTGCCACGCCTTGCTTTCCACCGCCGAAACACCTTTGGCTTTTTCTTGAATTCTAGTTTTAATGTCAATTCTTTTGCCAGTTCGAAATCCACTTTGCCACCGACTAGCACGCCTTGCCACAAAAATATCTCGCAAGTCATTTTCCAATCTCTCAATGATCGGCAAAACATCTTTTCTATATTCTTCATAAACATTCACATCTTTTTCCAAGGATTTTTCCAAAATATCTTTGTACTTTTGCAAATCTTTCTGTCGTTGTTTTTCTTTTTCTTTGTCTAAATCAGTTTTTGGTTTTTCTTCTTCTAGTTTTTCCGTTCCTTCTTTTGGTTTTTCACTCTCGTCTTTTGCCTGCTTTTTTTCCGGATTTTCAGAAAGTTTTCCTTCAATTTCTTCGTTGATTTCTTTTTCCAAAGTTTTTATTTCTTTTTCAGCCTTTTCCTGAAGTTCTTTTTTCTTGTCAGCAGGAAGTGATTCCACATATTCTTTTATTTTTTGTTTTAATTCTTCTGAAAGTGAATCTAGCTCAATAGGCCTGCCCGAAAAAGTTTCGCCTTGCGAAATTTCGTCGGGATTGCCTCCCTGTTCATCGCCATTATCTTTTTTTTCTCCATCTTGTTTTTCTTTCATTTCCTCCATAGCCTTTTCAAGTGCTTCTTCCAATTCTTTTTGCTCCTCGGGCGTCAACTTGTCTTTCAATTCCTGAGGCATTGATTGCCCTTGCTCCCCTCCTTGTTTTTGCTGTTGCTGTTGCATATCTTTCATCAATTCTTGCATTTTTTGATCTTGCAAATCTTCTTCGACCAATCTTTTGAATTCTGACCAAATTTCATCTCGATTTATTTCATAAGACACTTGAGCATATTTTCCAATAGTATCTTCACTTTCATCCGCTTCTTTTCTTGATGGATAACGCCACCAAGAATCTTTGGCCGAATCGATAGTTTTCTCCACCACTTCTCGCACTTCTTTTGGCAAATCTTGGCTTATTTCTCTTTGTTCACCTTTTTGCTCCCTAAACCAAAGTTTGATATATTCAAATCCCGCCTGCATAAATTTTGGCTGATAGCCCAATTTTTCTTTGGCTTTTTCCTTATATTTATTTTCCAAATCCAAATCCAAATTATATGCCAAATCCATTTGCTCTCTAAACTTTGGATAATTTTCCGCCACGAAATTATTATCTCGCGGGTCTTCAATAGCGTTCATCATAAAAGAAAATCCTGGTTGACTCCAAGTTTCCAGCGGGATAAAATCAGTGCGAGAAATTCGCCTATGTCCACCTTCGTGCGAAATGACAAAACGCAAATAGTCCAGTGGTTTTTCCAAAAGATCCTTAGGGTCAATTCTAATTTTGTTCGCCTTGAAATCCCAATGCCAGCCCGCTCCAGGGTCATTCAATTCCACGGGAATTTCAAAATCCTTGCCCACAAAATATGCCAAAGAAGAAAGCACTCTTTGTTTATATTTGATTTCTATTTGTTCTTTTTCGGAAAACTGATCCAGTATATCTTTCTCGGAAATGCCACGAAATCTGTCTTTTGATTCCAATGCCACCTCATATTTGGGTTCTCCGAATCCCATATTTTTCATAATTTCACTTGATATAAAGAATAAAAGAGGTTTTTAAATAATATTTCATCAAAAACGACTTCAAAATAAAAAATACTCCGAATTTCACCCAATATTTGTTTTTTAACTTTGCTCGATAAGTCCTAAATATTAAGAAGTTCATTCATCTAAACAATTAATTTCTAAAAAAACAGCTGCCTGAATGAAACTCTTACATCATCGCAAACATTTTTATTTTTTCTTCCACTTTTTTCTGAACTGCATCACGGACAACTGTCATGATTTTTCGCGGGTCGTTATAGTCACAACGATCTTTATTAATCACCCCGCAAAGAGCGGTTGAAAAAGCAATTCGAAGATCAGTGTCAATATTGAAACAACAAATTCCGCCTTTAATGGCTTTCAACACTTTGTCTTTGTCCCAATCAGAAGCCCCGTGCATTATCAATGGAGTGTTGGGAATTAGATTTTTAATTTTATCTAAACGCTCCCAGTCCGGTTCAAATCTTTCTCGAAAAAAACCATGGGCATTCCCGATGCCAACTGCCAAAGCGTCTATGCCAGTTTCTTTAACTAATAATTCCGCTTCTTCCGGGTTAGTCATTAATTCGTCCCAATTAACCTCTCCCATTTCCTCTCTTCCAAGATAAGGAACTTTTCCAAGCTCCGCTTGAACTGCGACATCTTTTGAATGAGCATATTCCACAATTTCTCTCGTCAGGGTAACATTTTCCTTGAAATCCAATCTTGATGCATCGATCATCACCGAATCAACTCCCGCATCTATCGCCCGAGTGATATCATTTAATGCCTTCCCGTGATCAAGATGAAAACCGATTTCTGCATTTTGCGAATCACTTTCGATTGCCTCCAGCACAATATATTTTAACATCTTGTCTCCATCATAATCCAATGAGCTTATTGATGCCTGAACAACACAAGGTCGAGAAAGCTTCGCCGCCGCTCGAACAATTCCCTGAGTAACTTCCATATTGGAAGTATTGAAAGCACCAACCGCATAACCGCCTTCCATTGCCTTTTTTAAAATGTTTATTGTTTTTGTTTTCATTTTTTTTATTTGCCCTGTAAAACAAAATTTTTCAATCTTAATTTGCAAAGCAAATTGTTTAACAGGTTTTTTTTATAAGTCTTAGTTATCCATCAATGTTGCAATTTTAACAAGCTCGTGCGGAATGGTGCTGGCGTGCCCGATCAGTCCGCCTTTCATTCCTGAATCAACGCAAACATCTCCAACATTTTTGCTATCAATGCTCCCTCCATAAATAATTCTCACTCTTTCCGCCACTTTCTCTCCATATTTTTTAACCAAAAATTTCTTAATCAATAATCTCGCGCTCATCACATCATCACTGGTTGGCGGGGCAACCGGATTATTGGCACTAATTGCCCAAACCGGTTCATAGCAAATAACCACATCTTCCATTCTTCCCTGGCTGACTCCACCAAGACATTCATCAAGTTGTGTTAGGATAACTTCCATTGTCATCCCTCTTTTTCTCTGCTCTCGGTCTTCACCAACACAAACAATTGGCTTAAGACCGGATTTCAAAGCAGTTAAAATTTTATGCGAGACGATTTCATTATTTTCTCCCAAATAATTTCTGCGTTCACTGTGCCCCAAAATTACATATCTAGCCCCCATGCTTGAAAGCATCGCGGGTGAAATCTCTCCAGTAAAAGCTCCTTTATTTTCCCAAAAACAATTTTGTGCGCCAACTGAAACCGTTTTCGATTCAATTTTATTAATAAATTTTTCAATAAAAATTGACGGTGGGCAAATAACAAGTTCCACGTTTTTAAAAGCCAGGTCTTTTTCTGCCTTGGAAAAATTATCCAACCAACGGTCCACGTCTCCCACCAAAGCAAGATACATCTTCAAATTTGCAATAATGATTTTTTTATTATTTATCATTTTTGTTTCACTATTTTAAAAAAATTAAATTTTTACAACCCCCATTGTCAACAAAGAAACAATTATTCCGGCTGCCATAATTCCAAGAACAATAACTGGAATAGATTTTTTTCTCTCAAGACCAAAAAGAAATGCTGCCAATGCACCCGTCCATCCGCCTGTCATTGGAAGAGGAATCGCGACCAAAAGAAAAAGGCCCCACGAACCATATTTTTCAATTTTATCATGGGCCCGCATTCTGGTTCTATCAAAAAGCCATCTGAAAAATAAATTCCAATAATAGAATCTCTTCGATAAAAATTTTACAACAATTTCCAGAAAAAACAGAATTATTATAACCGGAATAATATTTCCAACTACTGCCCAAAAATAGGCCTGGAAAATATTCATATTATAAACCCCGACGGCGAAAGGAATCGCTCCTCTCAATTCAAAAATTGGAGTAGCGCCAATTATCATTGTCACCACTTCAGAAGGAATATTCCCAAGGATATCCGCAAATTGATTTATATTCAAAATCATTTTAAAAATAGCTTAACTTTTAAAAACCGCGCACCTCTTAACGAGAAGATTGGGTATTGATAAAACATTTTAACCGACTAGTAATTCAAAATGTCAAATGCCAAATATCAAATCAATAACAAAATCTAAATTCCAACTATTTTGTGTTATTAACAATGCTGGAAAATATTAATACAAATTCATGACTCTCTTTCCATAAAACTCTGCTTTGCTCTGCTAATTCTGGATTAGCCCTTGCAATCATTCTTAGCCAATGCATTGATTCTTTTGCTTCTTTTTTGCTGATAACAATTTTGTGTTTGAAATCTTTTTTAGAATTACAAGCGTCTGCTTCCATATAATTCGCTCCAATGCTTGTCCCTGATCCAACTAATTGATTTATCAATGGATTATTAATTATATTTTTTGGAATTATTTTACAAAAATCTATTATGTTTTCTCCAAATTTTCCAGTTCTTTCTTCTAAATCATATATTTTAGATTTCAGATTTTGGACTTGATTTGGCATTTGAAATTTGTTTTTTGAAATTAATAATACTTTTCACAAAATTGTAACTTTAAAAAATCTAAACAGAATCATGCCTCTCTCAAATATTTCGCCGACTCCTCTGGTTCCATGGCTGAAACCTCAATTCCGGTTGAAAGTTCAAAACCGGCCCAAGTTGAAGTTTTTGGCAAAATTTCAATATGCCAATGATAATGAGGATAGTCATTCCCATCACATGGAGCGGTGTGAAGATAGAAATTGAAATCCGGTTCATCAAGCACTTTGCCAATCCTCCTGATTGCTTCATGAAGAGCTTCTCCTCCTGTTACTTTTTGCTCATCGGAAATTCTTTCAAAATATGGACTGTGTTTTTTGGGAAGAACCCACATTTCAAAAGCTATTCGAGAAGCAAACGGGGTGATTACAACAAAATCTTCATTCTCAAAAACAACCCTTTTTTTGTGACTCAATTCCCATTCAACCATATCGCAAAAAACACATTTCTTATTAGCTCGATAATATTCTTCGGAACCGTCCA
>DCVH01000084.1:409-3192 GCA_002327335.1 Patescibacteria group bacterium UBA2193 | reverse complement strand
AGAGAGATTTAACTAATTTTTTAAAATTGTTGTAATGGTAAAAAAAGATCAAAAATTCAATATTGAGAAACTTCCAAATTCGGAAGTCAAGATAAATTTTTCGGTTTCAGCGGAAGAATTTTCTGAATTTATTCAAGAAGCTGCAAAAGATATATCAAAAGAACTGAAGATTGACGGTTTCAGAAGTGGAAGCATTCCTTTTGACATTGTGAAAAAGCAAGTTGGAGAAGAAGTGCTCTTGAAAGAAGGGGCAGAAAAAGCGATTCGAAAACATTATGTGAATATTGTTATAGACAATAAAATCGAAGCGATTGGTCAACCACAAATCGAATTCAAAAAAATTGCGATGGGAAATGATTTGGAAATCGAAGCGGTTGTGGCAGTGATTCCAGAGATAGAAATGAAAAAAGGTTGGGAAGAAAAAGTGAAAAAAATTAATGAAAAATTCAACAAGCAGAAAGTTGAAATCAAAAAAGAAGATATCGACAGAGAGCTGACTTTTCTTGCGAATCAAAGAGCAAAAATTATTACGGTGAACCGAGAAGCGAAAAAAGATGATCAAATTGAAATTGATTTTGAGGCTTGGAAAGACAATGCTCCGATTGAAGGGGGCACCGCAAAAAAACATCAATTGATTATCGGCGAAGGCAGATTCATTCCTGGATTCGAGGAGCAATTAATTGGAATGAAGGCAGGGGACAAAAAAGATTTTGATTTGGCTTTTCCGAAAGATTATCACCAAAAAGATTTAGCCGGAAAAATAACTAATTTCAAAGTCACAGTAAACCTGGTTCAGGAAAGAGAAATTCCGGAAATAAATGATGAATTCGCTTCAGGAATTGGAAGTTTCAAGAACTTGAAAGATTTGGAAGAAAACTTGAAAAAGGGGATGGAGGAAGAAGAAAAAAGAAGAATCCAACAAGCTCAAAAAATTGAAGTTATTGAAGAGGCAGTGAAAAATGTTGAAGCCGAATTGCCGAAAATTTTAGTCGAGAGTGAAATTGATCGAATCAAAATAGAGCTGGAAAATGATGTGGTAAAAATGGGCTTGGATAAGAATCAATATTTTCAACAATTGAAAACTACGGAAGAAAAACTGATCGAACAATGGAGAGAAAAAGAAGCACCAAACCGAGTGAAGGCGGCGTTGATTATGAAAAAGGTTACCGCAGATCAAAAACTTGAACCTTCCGCGAAAGAAGTGGAGGAACGAGCTAATATTATTTTGCAACAATATGGAGCATTGCAAAAAAAAGATGTTGAAAAAGATATCGACATTCAGCGATTCTATGAAAGCTTGAAAGCGGAAATGATGAACGAAAAAGCTCTTGATTATTTGGCGACACTTTAGCATTGATGGTTTTATCTAAAAACTATCAACTAATAATTAACAACTAAGAGATGATCATCCCAACAGTCATTGAAAAATCTCAAGACGGTGAAAGAGTATATGATATTTATTCTCGATTATTAAAAGAAAGAATTATTTTTATTGGTTCTGTCATTAATGATCAGGTAGCGAACGCCGTGATTGCCCAATTGCTTTTTTTGGTTTCACAGGACAACAAAAGCGACATAAAGATATATATCAATTCTCCCGGTGGAAGTGTGACAGCGGCACTTGCAATCTATGACACCATGAGATACGTCAAATGTGATGTTTCAACAATTTGCGTGGGATTGGCGGCATCGGCTGCGACAATTCTTTTGTCTGCTGGGAAAAAAGGAAAGAGATTTGTATTGCCAAACAGTGAAATAATGATTCATCAGGTGATGGGAGGAGTGGAGGGACAGGCAACTGATATTGATATTCATGCTCGGCATATTTTGAAAATTAAAGAAAGATTGAACAAAATTTTGGCAAAACATACCGGTCAAAAGTTGGCTAAAATTACAAAAGACGCTGAAAGAGATTATTTCATGAGTGCCGAAGAAGCGATGAAATATGGCATTGTTGATAAAATCATCAAGTGTGAAGACTAGCGAGCTGTTTTTTGGTGGTGTTTTGACTATAAATTAAGGATCGTCAACTGAAAACTAGTTTTGCTTGACATTTCCCTTGGTTTTGCCTAGAATAAGGCACAAGTTGTCGATTAACTAATTTACTAAAATAATCTATTTAAAATTATGCTTATTATCCGATTTTCCAGAGTAGGGAAAAGAAATCATGCTCAATACAGAATTGTTCTAACAGAAAAAACCTCTCCGGTAAAAGGAAAATTCGTTGAACTTCTTGGAAGTTATGACCCACATCAAAAGCAAGCCGTTTTGAAGGAAGACCGGATTAAATATTGGCTTGGGAATGGTGTCCAGTGTTCTGATTCTGTTTTCAATCTTTTCGTTGCCAAAGAACTTATCAAGGGAGAAAAAAGAAAAGTGAGAGTTCCTGAAAAGGAAGTGAAAGAAGAAGTGGTTGAAGAAGGCAAAGCTGTTGCCGAAAAACCAGAAGAGGCAAAAGAAGCAGTTGTTGCAGAAGAAAAGATCACAGAAGATGCTAAAAAAGATGAAGTAGTTGTGGAAGAAAAAACTGAAAATTCTGAGACACCGGTAGCAGAAAAAGTTGAAGAAAAAAAAGAAGTTGCCGTTGAAGAAAAAAAATAATTTTATTACACATATCTTTCAAACAATCCCGATTTAATCGGGATTGTTTTTTTAATGTCGCTCAATAGATGGCAGGCAGGTGATGGAGGCATTGTTCTTTCGTTCCCCCTTTTCAAAAAGGGTTTCCATTTACCAGTGATAAATGGAAAGGGGGGTTACTAAAAAAATTGCTCCAAACAAAA
>DCVH01000084.1:0-386 GCA_002327335.1 Patescibacteria group bacterium UBA2193 | reverse complement strand
TGGAGATTAAGACTAATTCTTGAAAAAACCACCGAAAGACTTCGTGGTCCTTTCCGCACTCACAGACAATATGTTCTGGCGACTCTTTCCTTGATTTTTCTGCTCTCTGGTTCTCTCCTAATCAAAAACTATTATTTCTCTCAAGCTGCTACCTATGAATGGGCACAAACTGCTTGGACCACTCAAACCAGCAACACCCACACTCACACCAATGAAATGGATAGCAATGCTCCTCTCAGGGGAGAATGGGTGGAATACAGTGCGGTTGATGCCAATGTCTCCACCGGAAACAGTGTCTCCATCATCTCTGAAGTAACTTCTCTGGAACATACCTCCTCCGATCAATTTTCTACCGGGGATAGTCAAGGAACTCTCACTACTGGAGA
>DCVH01000091.1:2713-2950 GCA_002327335.1 Patescibacteria group bacterium UBA2193 | reverse complement strand
ACGGTCAATGGCAACCCTATTTCATTATTAAAATTCTTACTACTTTTTCTTGTTTCTTTGAAATTTTCCAAAACCCCACCAATCATTTCCTTGGTGGTAGTTTTTCCAACACTTCCAGTGATAGCCACTATTTGAGGGTTGTATTTTTTCAAAATCGCCTTTGTGAAAAATTTCAAAATTCTCTCCAGAAAAATTGTTTTTTTTGATTTCATTCTTTTTTTATTTACAGAAATTATA
>DCVH01000091.1:2563-2702 GCA_002327335.1 Patescibacteria group bacterium UBA2193 | reverse complement strand
TAGTCCTTCTTTTTATCCTCTTTTTCTTCATTTTTCTTTTCATTTAGCTCTTTTTCATCCTCCTCCTGGTAATTAATATAATTATGGGAATCATTAAATTTCACCAAATCTTGTTCTGAATATTCCTCGGTCTCATCAA
>DCVH01000091.1:0-2524 GCA_002327335.1 Patescibacteria group bacterium UBA2193 | reverse complement strand
CCCTCCTCATAACCACTCACCTCTCTACTGGCAACCTGGGCTGTCCCTGTTTTCCCTGCCACTCGATAACCTGGAACTCCTGCTTGCTTGCCATGGCCATTTTTTACATTGCTTTCGAGCATCAAACCTATTTTATTAGCGGCATCTTTTGAGATGACCTTCCTTAGCACTTCCCGTTCCTTCTTTTCAACATTATCACCATAACTCTTAATATAATCGATTATTTGCGGTTTTAGAAGCTCTCCCCCGTTAGCAATTGCTNNCCCCTGGCCTCAACTGGCAATTCAATATTTGTTAATTCTCCAAAACCGAAATTTTTCAAATATTCCTTGAAATTTTCATTCCCAACCTTTTGTTCAACATAAATTGCCCCGGTATTCAATGATTTTTCAAGAATCTCCGTCATTGTTTGCTCTCCATAGGCTTTGCCGTCAGAGTTTTGAATTAAATAACCGGCTTCTTTGACTTTTCCAGTGTCAATAAAAGTTTCATCATATTCAACTTTCCCGCTATCAAGTCCTGCTGCCATCGTGATTGTCTTGAAAATTGATCCGCACTCATACGTGTCAGAAATCAAAGTATTGCGGAATAATCCAGGATCTTCAACGTTGGAATATTCATTGATATTAAAAGATGGTTCTTGTGCCATAGCAATAACCTTTCCGTCATAAGGACTCATAATAATAACTCTTCCTCCATCGGCATCATGTTTTTTGATCGCATTTCGGAGGGCCATCTCCGCTTTGAATTGAACAACATGATCAATTGTCAAAATCAAATCATTTCCATCTTTCTCCGGAGAAAGCTGTTTTTCTCCGATTGAAATCCAGCGTCCGCCAGCATCTCGTTCTTGCCTGAGCAAACCTTTTGAACCTTTTAATTTATTCTCAAAATATTTTTCCAAACCATATATTCCTTCAACGTCATCTTCTTTGTATCCAACAAACCCGATCACTTGAGATGCAAGATTGTTTCCCGGATAATATCTCCAGCTCTCCGGCAATAAATACACTCCCTTCTCTTCGATTTCAGCCATTTGTCGTTCTTCGTCTTTTGAAAGACGTTTTTTCAGAAGCTCATAAACATCATCTTGCTTGGATAACTTTTCAAAAATTTCGTTCTTATTCAAAGACAAAATCTGAGAAATTCTTTCTGAAAGATATAAGATTTTTGATTGATCAATTTCGCGTGGAACAACATAGGCAGTTGCCAAATCACGATTGACCGCCACGGGAAATAACGAATCTTTCTCTTGAAAAAAAATCTCTCCTCTCCTAGGAAAAATTTCAGCGCTAACAAGATGTTGCTCTTCCGCCAAAGAACGATAGAGTGGATAAGCCTTGACTTGAAGAAAAAAAAGTCGAGCAATGACTGAAATACAAAGAATCAAAACAACCAGCGAAACAAATTGCATTCTCCAAACAGGCAAAACTGAAACTTCTTGAATTTCAGTATTGTTATTTTTATTTCTTTTCCCATTATAACATTTTGGAGGCATATATATAAATCAATCAACTTATCATCCTCCTAGAAACTCATCGCAACAGGTTTTTCAAGTTCGACTTCAAGCACGCTCACTTCTTGCGGTTTTTCCATATTCAAACTTTCTTTATGGTTTTCAAGATTATAGATTGATTTCAATTGTGCTGATTCCAATTCAAGTTGCTTATTGTTTTTCAACAAATCATCAATGCTTTTTTCTTTCTTCTTCATTTCATATCCCATCGTTGCCAATTGATTGACCTGAAAAACATACATCACCCCCGCACAACAAATCAAACCGATTAGAATGATAGCAAAAGCTGAGCGGCTGAAACATTTTTCTCCGCCGACCACAGATCGTTGATCCGTTTTTTGCTTTCTTTTGCACACCATAGTGCTTGAATTTAATACCAAAGAATTTCCTGTCATTGTTTCAATATCCCCCTAAGGACATTGTGTCTCTTTTTTTATTTTATTATTTGTTTTTTTGCCCTGTTAAATCCCACTTTGAGGGAAACTCGCAGGAGCGAATTTATTTTTATATTTTTTCCGCGACTCTCAATTTTGCGCTTCTTGCTCTTGGATTTGCTTCGAGCTCCTGCGTCGTGGGGACAATCGGCTTTTTTGTAATAATCTTCAAAACAGCCTTTGCCCCACAAACACAGATCGGAATCCCTTTAGGACAAACACATCCCCCCGTGTTTGACCTAAAATACGATTTAACAATGCGGTCTTCCAAGGAATGAAAACTGATAACTGCAATTCTTCCTTCTGGTTTCAAAATTTCTTTGGCACCATCAAGGAATTTTTCCAAATTATCAAATTCATTATTAACTTCAATCCGAAGCGCTTGAAAAATTTTCGTCGCAGGATGAATTCTGCTTTTTCTATAAAATGAACCAAGTCTTTTTGCTAGAATATCTCCCAGCTCTTTTGTCGTTTCAATTTTCTTTTCTGTCCTTGCCTCGACAATCGCCCGAGCAGCTTTTCTGGAATTGCGTTCTTCTCCATATTTCCAAAATAAATCCGCCAATTGCTGTTC
>DCVH01000020.1:674-6520 GCA_002327335.1 Patescibacteria group bacterium UBA2193 | reverse complement strand
GAAATTGATTCAGTGGAAATAAATGAAAAAATCGCCAGAGAGTTGTCGATGCTGGAACCTTTTGGTGCGGGTAATCAACCGCCGGTTTTTTATGCAAAAAATCTTGAAATTATAGATAAGAAACTCGTCGGGAAGACCGGGGCTCACATGAAATTATGGTTCAAAAGAGAAAAGGGGATTCTGGAAGCAATCGGTTTTGGCTTGGGAGAAAAATATACAGAAATAAAGATTGGAGATAAAATTGAAGCGGTTTTTAATATTGAAGAAGATTCTTGGAACGGGAACAAAAAATTGCAATTAAAGCTGATTGATTTCTAGTGATAAATTTAAATTCCAGAGCATTTTTTCATTTCTGAAGTTTTTTTGGCAACTCCTTTCCATTGTCATTCCGCATTTAGTGCGGAATCCATTAGTCAGATAACAATGGATTGCATACCTAAAGCAAAAAAAGCTATTGATATTATTCTCCTAATAGATTCCTGCCGGAGTTTATGCTCGCGAAGGCGGGTGCAGGAATGACAATCAGTAGAGAGTTCTAGCAAAAATATAAACAACACTCCAGATTCTAAGAACAAGAATTAAAAATTGACCCACGCTAGACTATTTAGCTTTTTTTTGCTAGAGTTGAAAGGTAATTAAATTGCTAAAAAACCAACCATGCTTGATGATATTCGAGGCGAGAAAATAAAAAAAATTAACAACTTTACTGAAGCCGGAATTGAGCCATATCCTTCCGGTCCGTTTGAAAAACAGAACACCAAGGATGTATTTGAAAAACCGGTTGGAGAAGGGGCGGTTATCGCTGGAAGAATCATGCTTTTTCGTGATATGGGGAACATCACTTTCATGCACATTCAGGATGAAAGCGGTCGGATTCAGGTGGTGTTGAATAAAAAAGAATTTTCCGGGGATTATAAATTTTGGGTGAAAAATCTTGATATGGGAGATTTCGTTGGAGTGGAAGGCAAAAGATTTGATACCCAAAAAGGAGAAAAATCAGTTTTGGCTGAAAAAATCACTCTTCTTTCAAAATCAATTCTTCCTTTGCCCGACAAACACAAAGCACTTCAGGACGATGAGCAGAAATTGCGAAAAAGATATTTGGACATTATGTTTAATCCAGAAGTCAAAGACCTTGTCTATAAGCGAGATATTTTTTGGAGTTCCATTCGGAAATTTTTGAAAGACAAAGGATTCACAGAAGTTGAAACGCCAGTGCTTGAAGTGACCGCTGGAGGAGCAGATGCCGAGCCTTTTGCGACACATCACAACGCTTTGGATTTGGATGTTTATTTGCGAATTTCAATGGGAGAGCTTTGGCAAAAAAGATTGATGATTGCTGGATTTGAAAAAACTTTTGAAATTGGCCGACAATTTCGAAATGAGGGAATGGACGCGGAGCATCTTCAAGACTATGCCCAGATGGAATTTTATTGGGCCTATTCCAATTACAAAAATGGAATGAAGTTGGTTGAGGAATTATATAAATTTGTCGCCCAAGAAACTTTTGGAACTTTGAAATTCAAGATTCGTGATTTCGAGGTTGACTTGGGAGCGGAATGGAAAGAATATGATTACACAGAAACAATCAAAGAAATGACCGGAGTTGATATCTATCGGGTCAATCTGAATACTGTCACTGAAAAAATTGAAGAACTTGGCATCAAATATGACAAAGATGGTTTCAATATGAATCGAGCAATCGACACTCTCTGGAAATATTGTCGAAAACAAATTTCTGGACCGGGGTTTTTGATAAATGAACCGGTGATGCTTTCACCTCTTGCCAAGAGACAAAAAGATCGACCGGAGCTGGCTGAAAGATTTCATGTCATCATTGCTGGAAGCGAGCTTGGAAATGGTTATTCAGAGTTGAATGACCCAATTGATCAAGCAGAGCGATTCAAAGAGCAACAGCGATTGAGAGACGAAGGAGACGAGGAAGCACAAATGAACGATGAGGATTTTGTTGAAGCGATGGAATATGGAATGCCACCGGTTTGCGGATTCGGAATGAGCGAGCGAGTTTTTTCATTTCTAATGAATAAAACCGGAAGAGAATGTCAAATTTTCCCGCTTATGAAAAAGAAATAAAACAACAGTCATTCCTACCCGTCGATAAGCATGCGCGAGGATGACAGAAAAAATAGAAAATAATAAATGAAAGATAGAAACATTGAAAAAATATTTGAACTTGCTAGCTTGATATCAAGATTAAAAGATGAAAAAAGATTTAAGACCGTTAAGAATTTTGATGGCGATACAGTTGCAGCACATTCTTGGCGTTTAGCAATTCTTGTTTTTTTGATTGCCGAAGAATTAAAATTAGATATTAATGTTTTGCGTGCTGTTAAGTTGGCGCTCGTGCATGATTTCCCTGAAGCTGTCACAGGTGATCTAGATGCCCATCTTTTATATAAAAATGTCAAATTAAGAAAAGATAAAATCGACAATGAAATAGTCGCCATAGATAAAATATCCTCAATACTTTCATTTTCAGGAAAAGAAGAATTAAAAAAACTTTGGAATGAATATTCAGAGGCTGATACAAAAGAAGCAAGGTATGTCTATGTTCTTGACAAAATAGAGGGAGTTTATACATTTATTGAACCGAGCGATAGCAATCATTATAATAACCCAGATCTTATTGCCACTTATTGCATAAAAGGTTATAAGCTTTTTCCAGAGCTCAAGCCAGTGTTGGATTTTGTGCAGAATAAGATAAAATTGAAATTTGATGAAAGAGATTTTCCTTGGAAAAAAGAGTATGATGAAAAATAAACAAGAATATTTAGAATTATAAACTACAAACTAACAACTAAAAACTAGACCATGTTAGACATAAAATTCATCAGGGAAAACCTGGAAGAGGTTAAAAAAGCAGCAAAGTTCAAAAGAAAGAATGTTGATTTTGAGCGTCTTTTGGATTTGGATTCAAAAAGAAGAGAACTCCAGTCCAAATTAGAAGAAATTCAAGCTGAAAAAAACGAACTTTCAAAACAATCCGGAAAGCAAAAACCTTCTGATGAGCAAATTGAAAAAGGAAAAAAACTCAAGGAATCCGCAACGGAGATTGAGAATGACTTGAAGGGGATCGAGGTTGAATTGAAGGAAATTCTCTATAACGTTCCTAATGTGATTTCTTCCGACACTCCGGAGGGGAAAGATGATTCTGAAAATCAAGTTTTGAGAAAATTTGGAGAGCCGAAAAAATTTGATTTTGAGCCAAAAGATCACGTTCAACTCGGTGAAATACATGGGCTTATTGACACAGAAAAATCAGCAATGATTTCCGGTTCAAGATTCAACTATCTTTTTGGTGAAGCGGTAATGTTGCAATTTGCTCTTATTCAATTTGTTTTTGAAACTCTGACAGATCGAAAAATCATTGGAGAATTGGCAAAAAAAGTTGGCAATCCATCTGACAAACCTTTCGTTCCAGTTCTTCCACCAGTTATTGCCAAGGCTGAAATAATGAAAAAAATGGATCGATTTGATCCAATCGAAGACCGCTACTATCTTGAGGAAGACGATTCGCTCTTAATTGGAAGTGCCGAGCATACGCTTGGGCCGATTCACATGGATGAAGTTCTTAATGAAAAAGATTTGCCAATCAGATATGTCGGATATTCGACAGCTTTTCGAAGAGAAGCTGGCTCCTATGGAAAAGATACTGTTGGAATTTTGAGAAGACATCAATTTGATAAACTCGAAATGGAAAGTTTTGCAACTGTCGAGAATGGTTTGGCGGAACAAAATTTGATTGTGGCAATTCAGGAATATCTGGTGCAACAATTGGAAATCCCGCATCAAGTGATGGCAATTTGCACCGGGGACATTGGGAAACCGGACTATCGGCAAATAGACATCGAATGTTGGATGCCGGGACAAGACAAATATCGAGAAACTCACACCTCGGACTATATGACTGATTTTCAGGCAAGACGATTGAATATTCGATACAATAATGAAGAAGGAAAAAAACAATTTGTCCACATGAATGATGCGACTGCCTTTGCGATTGGAAGAATATTGATTGCGATTCTGGAAAACTATCAACAAGCAGACGGAAGCATTGCCGTGCCAAAAGTTCTGAAAAAATATATGCCAAGAGGCATTGAAACTATAGGGGAAAAGAAAGACTAATTTGCAAGAATTCCTAACGTTCTTCGTATTTTTTAAAGTTTTTCTTGGTGATTCCTTTTTATTGTCATTCCGCATTTAGTGCGGAATCCATTAGCCAGGTGACAATTAATTGCTTATTTAAAGTAGTAAATCACATCAATATTATTCTCCTCTCCCTTGACGGGAGAGGCTGGGAGAGGGTGTTATGAAAAAAGTTTTTCTTTTCAAAAAATGTATAAAAAAAGTCACCGTTTGCGTTTTGTGCAAGTGGTGACTTTGTTTTTTTGTCGGATCTCTTTTGTTAAGGGAGCCGACAGGTTTTAAAACGAGGTGGGTCGAGACTGGAGTCGGACCCGACCCCTCCTATTAAAAAAACTAGGAACCCCGCGATAAAAAGAAAAAAGATTGTCCATGTAGGAGGAATGGGGAACGGCCACAGTGAAGTGACTCCTCCTCTATTCTCAGCTCCGACGATCCCGGCGATAATAACTCCGATGCTCATCGTTATTCCGCCGACGATTTTGAAAAGCAGGCCTTTTTTCACTATGCTTTCTCCTTCTTTTTTGGGTTATTTTTCAAACATCCATCACTCTAATTTACAATTATACACCATTCTCCACCGTTTGTCAAGTTTTGTAACTCCTCAAAACATGTTACAATAAAGGCGCTAAAAATTATTCAAAAAATGTGAATATCTTCCTAATTGTTTATTGGATTTCGATTGTCATTCTTTTCATCATTTCGCTTTTCATTGTCTATCATCTTTGGACGTTTAATCTTAATCGGAAAACGGGACTTTTGATGTCAGTTTTTTTTGTGGTCGGTGCTTTGATTTTATTGGTTATTAATTTTGGAATTGCACTGCAAATTCCTTGGGATGAGTTTTATATTTTATTTTAAAAAATGTCAATCATAACAGATCAAGACTATCAAGCGAAATACAGTGAATACAGTTTTCGGGGCAAGCGAAAAGACGAAGAAATCATCCTCGTTCTGAGGAGACATTGGATTGTGCTTATTTTCCATTTGGTTCCAATCGTTTTTGTGCTGATTGGGATTGTGCTTTTGGATGTTCTCGCTTCAGGGGTGATCGAATTTTTTCAATTGAATGTTGATCCAGTTTTTATGAGCCTTATTGAATCGTTTCTGTTCTTGATTTTTTGGCTGGGGTTGTTCATTGTTTGGATTGACTATTATTTGGACGTTTGGATTGTAACGACCCAAAGAGTCATTGACGTCAATCAGTCCGGTCTGTTCAGCCGTCAAATCAGTGAATTGGAGCATGGCAAGATTCAAGATGTTACTTCCGAGGTGAAAGGGTTGATTCCAACATTTTTCAGATTCGGTTATGTCTATATTCAAACTGCTGGAGAAAAGGCCAGATTTGTTTTCAAGCAAGTGTCAAATCCGGTCAGAGTGCGAGACATCATCATGCAACTTCAGAAATACTCCATTCTCAGGGAAAAAAGATTGGAAGGCGAGATTATGCGGGGGAAAATATAGTTTTATTATTTTTTATTGTCATTCCTGCGACCGCGTGTCGCCTTAGCTTTAGCGGTGACACAAGGCAGGAACCCATTAGTCAGATAGCATTTTGCTTGGCGGGGCTATAGTGCTGGAAGCCATGGTGTTATTTGTATTCTCAAGAGTTGTCTTTACTTATTGTCATTCCTGCACCCGCCTTCGCGAGCATAAACTCCGACAGGAATCTATTAGGAGAA
>DCVH01000020.1:0-601 GCA_002327335.1 Patescibacteria group bacterium UBA2193 | reverse complement strand
TCCAGTGTGATTTTTTGAATAAAAGGGAGGTGATTTAGTTGTCGAGCAGAACTTGATATTTGCCGGTGAAGTCAGCTTCCATTTCTTTCACGCCATTTTCTTCGGTTTGAAAGTGAAAATAGAGAATTCCTTGGTCATAATCAATCCAGCTCCATTTTGTTTCTTTCCAAATTTTTTCTCCGGATTCGTCAATTTGTTCAAGTTTCAAGACTGGGTTCAATCCATCGTTTTTGAGTTTGTCGGATTTGATTGATTGATAATAGAATTTAACATCTTGTTTTTCATCATAGGAAAAGCGGACATTGCCTTCGGATTTGATGTTGAAATTTCCCGAAATAATTCCATCGTCAACCACCGCAACTTCTTTTGGCGTTGAGATGGAACTCTTCGTTCCCGAAGTGACGTTTGCCAAAATTTGTTCATTTTGATAGGTGAGTTGTTTGGCTGCAGCGAAAAAAAGAAAAACGGAGAACGTGATGGTGAACCCCCCTATTATTTTGGAGATATAGTCTTTTTTCATTTTTGATTATTTATTTTTTAATTTTAAAAAGTTATTTGAATTATAGCATATTTTTTTGAAAAAAAACAATACCCTTGAGTT
>DCVH01000058.1 GCA_002327335.1 Patescibacteria group bacterium UBA2193 | reverse complement strand
CATACCCAAAAATTTTGTCAAGTCCCCACCATTGGCAAATGTCTTTTTCGTGGTATTTGATTATTTCACCAAAATCTTCGCCACTTCTTCCCCGCTTTTTTCCCAGGAAAATCTTTTGATGTTTTCTTTGCCCTTCTGAATGATTTGATCTCGAAATGTTTTGTCTTTCAATATTTTGTCGATTTTTTCTGCCATTTCTTCAAAATTCAGCGGATCAACCAAGACGTCATCGTTATCAGCCACTTCATCCATTGGTCCATAATTACTGGTAATCAATGGGAGTCCGCAACTTTGTGCTTCGATGATTGGAATTCCAAATCCCTCGCAAAGCGACGGGAAAAGAAAAACGCTGGCACTATGAAAAAGCTCTCTTCGCTGTTCATCACGAATATACCCCAAACAAATAATGTCATGTTGAAATTCACTGCTCGCAACTCGCTTCCTGATCAGACCACCCCCATGTCCATACTTTCCAGCCAGAACCAGCTTTCCTCTGTAATCATACTTCTTTTTTAATATTTCAAAAGCCTCAATTATTCCGATAACATTTTTCCTCTGCTCCAATCGCCCGACAAACAAAAGAAATTCGCCCGATTTGGATCTTGACTTCTTTTCACTGATTGAAAAATTTTTAACGTCCGCCCAATTGAAAGATTTTTCTCCTTCTTCCATTTTCTTTTCATTCAAAGACAATTCTTTTTCGTCATAGCCATTATAGATAACGACAATTTTTTCTTTTTCTATTTTATAAAGTTCCATCAAATCCTTTTTGGTGTTTTTTGAAACGGCAATAATTTTTGACGACCACTTGCAACTTTTTTTAACAAAAAATCGATGGAACGTGCCCCCCAGAAACGAATAGCTCTCCGGACAATGCTCATATTCAAGTCCATGAATAGTTACTATGGTATTCCGAGGATGAATGAATGGAACAGTATGTGCCGGAACAAAAAGCACGTCAATTGGATTCAAAAACATTTCAAGAGCAAGTCCAAATTGCGTCCAAAGATATTTCATCGGAACTTCTTTGATTTCCCAATTTGCCGGGAAAGAAAGTTTTTCATCTTGAAGGGCTTTTTCTTTTTGTCCTTTTCTGACATAAAGAACAACCTGCTCATCTTTCAGACGCTTTGCAAGATAGCTTATTGTCTGATAGGCATAGCCCTCAATGCCTGTTTTACTCTCCAAAAAAGCCCTCGACCCATCAATTCCAATTTTCATATTTGTTTTTCACTTTATCTTAAGAAATAAAAACTATCTCGAGGCTGTGTTGATACTTCATTATAGCATAGAACCTCTTGAAAATAAAAACAATAACCATCAGGGTTCCCACAGCCCATTATTTCTTTCTATTAAAACTAAGCAAATTTATATTCCCTTGGTTTCGGAATTAAATGAAAATTATCTGCTTGAACAGCACAATATGCACCGGCCATAGGGATTAGCACTAAGTCACCAATTTTCAACTCTGGGATTCTTGCGTCTTTTATTAGCATATCAGAACGCTGGCATGAAGCACCAACTATCACCGATAAGTTTTTTATTTTATTTTTTCTAAAAAATTGATATTTTTCAATATTATTTAATCCCCTAAGGTGATGTTTTGTTCCATTGGTATAATAGTAATATCTCCCATATTTTTTTGCTTTTGCCATGACAGAACAAACATAATATCCCGCCGGTCGAACAATATAATTGCCAGGCTCAAATTGAATTTTGATTATTTTGTTATTTTGCTTATTAAATTTTTCAACAATTTTTATCACACTTTTTCCAAAATTCACGATGTCAAATTCCTTATCGTCTTTTTGAATTGGTGTAGCTATTCCTCCTCCAATATTTATTGTTTCAATGTTTGGACAAAAGTTTGCTACTTTTAATATTTTTTTCAAAGCTTTTAAAAAAATGTCGATTCGATAAGAATCAGAACTGGTATGCATGTGCAATCTTGTGATTTTTTTTAAATCAAAATCAATCTCTTCGACTGGCACTCCAAACTGACTATGCCTAGCAGAAGCAGCATAATCCTTAAAATATGACCAACCGATTTCGGGATTAAGCCGCAGTCCGACATTGTTCGAATCAAAATCATTATAATTTATTTCGATGTTATTTGTCGCGACTAACTGAATAACCTCTTTCGGCACAAAAGGCGCAGCATAGGAAATATTTTCAAACCCATAACCTAACACCAACTTTAATTCTTCTAATGAAGAAACGGCTACGTCTAATTCTTTTTTTCTAATTTCCTCCAAAACAACATCAGAATTATTTGCTTTTACAGGATAATATAACTGAAAATTTTGATAATTCTTAAAAGCATTTCTTATTTTATTGATCTGCTTTTTAATAATATCTGCGTCATAAATAAAAAACGGGGTCTCCAACTTCCGTTTTTTTATTTGATTCATCTGGCTTATTTTCATACACGATCCTTTAATTTTTGTTTTTATTGTGTAAATATAAATTCATCATCTTTTCTGCAGATCCTTCCACTTCGCTCANNNTCCATTCAGGATTAACACTTTTTATTAAATCATCTTTTTTGCTTCTTCGCCAGCCTTTTAATTGTTTTTCTCTTGAAATTGCATCGTTTATGTATTTAAAATCTTCGCAATAAACTAATTTTTTGCACTTATATTTTTCAGAAAATCCAGAAAATATTTCTTTTTTGTGTTCATAAACCCTTCTTTCTAAATTATTTGTAATACCAATATACAAAACTCCGCTAATACTCGCCATTATATAAACATAAACATTATATTTTTTTGACATATTTATTATTTGTCATCCTGAGCGAAGATTTAATATTGAAAATATTAAATCGCAGTCGAAGGATCTTTTATGCAAAAACATTATCCTAAAACCCCACACTTTTCTGTTTGCAGATCCTTCCACTTCGCTCACCCTCATTCTTCGGGCTCGCTTCGGTCAGGATGACAAGGACTATTTCATCAAAATCGTTTTTTTGGGAAAATTATCCAAGTTGTTTTGGTAAAAAAATCCTTATCCCCTAAAATATTTTTAATCTTATCCATCTCGGCCCTATCTATATCAAATCTTTCCACATAAACCTCGGAACCATTTTCAATTATTCTTTCGGCTATTCTCTCAAAAGTTATTCCCTCCTCATTCATCCACTGCTCGATTTCGTTCCGTGAAGAGAAAAAATGTTCCCCTCTCTTAAGCCTTGAAACACTTGAACCATCAAACAATTTATCATTTCTTCTTCTCCATTCATCAGGTTCTTCATTTTCCGCACCGACATGTTCGATTAAAGCAAACTCTTTAATGGTACGAGAAATTTCTTTAAGAATATTTTTTTGATTTTCTGGATAATTCCACTGTAACACATAACGCATAATCTCGATATCAACAGATTCGTCTTCAAAAGGCAATTGCTCAGCTTTCCCAACAATTCTTGCCTCAAAAATATTATCCCCTAAAACATTTTGATTAATATCAACCGCAACTCCTTTTAATCTATATTCTGACAATTTATCACACACCTGCTTCAAAAGCTCCCCCTTGAATGAACCAATATCAGCAATAGCATATTCCCTGTTTGGCAATAGTCGTTTTCTGATTTCATCAGAAAACAATTTCTGGGTTTCGTTATATAACTCTTGAACAGGCTTTGATTCTGCTTTGCCAGAAAATATTCGCTCAGATCCCGCCCCCATATTTTGAATCTCCTTGCTCATACAAAATAATATTATTTATTTCATCAAAATCGTTTTTTTGTAAATTTCCAAGTTTTCCAGGGCGACGCCGGTTCCTTTTGCAACACAAAGAAGTGGGTCCTCTGCAACATAGCAAGGAACGCCTGTCACTCGAGTGATGAGTTGGTCCAGGTTTCGCAATAAAGCACCTCCTCCGGAAAGAACCATTCCTTTGTCCATAACATCCGCTGCCAATTCCGGCGGAG
>DCVH01000010.1 GCA_002327335.1 Patescibacteria group bacterium UBA2193 | reverse complement strand
TCTTGCAAAACGTCGGGTGCTGAGAAATAAAAAAATAAAAAAATTATTTTCCTCGATCAACCCTTTTGGATTTTCTTTGAAAAATATTTTAGAAAGTGAAAATATAATTTTCAATAAAAAAAGACAAGCTTTCAGTTTTGTGATGGCTTCGATGATTCTTTTTTGTGGTTTTTGGGGAATTAAAATTTTTTCCTATGGAATTCAAATTCAAGATGATGTGATTGTGAAGGGGCAAAATGCTGTGGGTGAATTGGCTTTTGCCAAAGACGATCTTGAAAATCAGGATTTTGTTGGTGCGGTTAGAAAATTTTCTAATGCCAGAGATGATTTTCAGGAGGCAAGCGGACAACTTGATTATTTAGGAGGAGACTTGTTGAATGTTTTTTCGGCTATTCCTGGATTATCAAAGGCGAGCAGTGGAAAAAGTATTATAAAAGCCGGAGAAAAAATGACGGAAGCAGCAGAAGAACTTGGCGCATTGGCCCTTGTTTTTGTTGGAGAAAATAATAAGTCTAATCAATTTGATGCACATGGATTAAAAGAAGTTTTTGTGGAATCAAATGAGCGTCTTGTTCGAGCTCACAGTGCACTGGAAGAAGCTCAGTCTGAACTTGATCGAGTAAAGGAAAAAGATTTACCGGAAGAATATCGTCAAAAATTTTTGCAAATCAAGGAGATATTGCCAAGTGTTGTTGGGTTGCTTGATGATTTGGAAAAGAATTACGAAGTACTTTGGGAGATTTTTGGTTTTAGTGGAGTTCGAAGATATCTATTTGTCTTTCAGAACAATCAAGAGATGAGAGCGACAGGAGGGTTTATTGGAAGTTATGGCGTTTTGGAAATGAATGATGGAAAAGTGAAAAATCTTTTTATTGATGGGATCTATAATCCCGATGGTCAGCTTCGGGAAAAAGTTGTTCCGCCGAAACCGATCCAAAAAATTTCAGCAGCTTGGTCAACTCACGATGCTAATTGGTTTCCAGATTTTCCAACTTCAGCAGAAAAAATTGCTTGGTTTTATGAAAAAACTGGTGGTCCCACCGTGGACGGTGTGATTGCTGTTACTCCGACTGTGATGCAAAAACTTCTCGAGATAACCGGTCCAATCGAAATGCCTGAGTATGAGACAACTATTGATGCGGAAAATTTTATTGAAAAGACTCAATATGAAGTTGAAGTTGATTATGACAAAGAAGAAAATGAGCCAAAAAAATTCTTGGCTGATCTTGCGCCGAAAGTTTTAGAGAATTTATTTGTAGATAAAGGTATGAGTCGACTGTCCAAGGCGTTCAGGGTTTTTTCAGAATCACTCAAAGAAAAACATATATTGATTTATTCTTTCAATTATGAGGCACAGAAAGTTATTTCAGAACAAGGGTGGTCAGGAGAAATTCTACAAACAGGAAAAGACTACTTGATGGTTGTTAACACAAATATTAATGGTTACAAAACAGATGGAGTGATAGACGAAACTATTAATCATAAAGCAGAAATTCAATCAGACGGAACTATTATTAATACAGTTAAAATAGTGAGACATCATAAGGGAGGAGATTATGAACATGAGTGGTGGAACAAAGTGAATAGCGATTATATGCGAGTTTATGTTCCGAAGGGCAGTCAGTTTCTTTCTGTTGAAGGGCATACTAGAGAATTTAATAATCCGCCTCTTGATTATGATAAGTTGGAATTTAGGCGAGATGCTCAAGTCGAGAGTGAAGAACAATCAATGAAAATTGACGAAGCGACAGGAACAAGAATTTACGAAGAAGACAATAAAACGGTTTTTGCCAATTGGGTTTATGTTTCGCCAAAAGAAACCGTTGAAATTGAATATAAGTATATTTTACCTTTCAGGATTGATCTTTCCAAAAATAGAGACAATATGGATTCTTATTCATTGCTTGTTCAAAAACAATCTGGTTCAATCGGTAGTGATTTGTCTTCCAAAATAATTTTTCCTTCGGATTCGGAAATTTTTTGGAAGTATCCGGAGACACTTTCATTCGAAGGAGGAGAATTGAATTTTAAACAAGTTTTGAAGAGTGATCTTTTTTGGGGAGTTGTTTTAAAAAAGAAAGAATAGTTTATAGGTAAAATTTTTCATCAAGACAAATGAACTTTTTATTTATATTCTAATTATTTCTATTTCTAAAAAACTGGAAACAGTTCGATAGAAAAAGAAGGATAAAAAGATGAAAAAGATTCCTCAATTTTTTCATTCTATTATCAAGAAGAACGTCATTGTCTCAACAAGAACGATTTTTTAGACCAAATCAGCAATTATTGCTGATTTTTTAATTTAATTATTAATTTTCATAAAAAGGTCGAAGGTGAAGCTGCCTTAAAGCAAAGATTTTAAAAATTAATTCACCCTAGCTAAATTGATTTTTAAAAACCAATTTAACGGGGCAAGAAAACTATGAAAAAAATATTAATAGGCACCTCGGTTTTCTCTTTTGCTTTCTTGTTAACCGCAGCCTCAGTTCTTGCTTGGGGAGGAGGAAGCTATAATCATTATAGCAACTATCAACAAGGGCAACAAACTAATTATGCCCATGATGTTTTGAATTATATTGAAGCAAGTTCTTTTACTGGTGACAATGCAATTGGCAAAGCTGAGATAGATGAGAATGCATCAATTGACACTGGTAATGCAGTTTCCTCGGCGGATGGGACTAATGCCATTAATTCAAACTGGGTCAGAATGACCAGAACGAATTATCAAAAAAATATGGCAATGAATGCTTCAAATGGTATCGGGTCTTATTCGAGCACAGGAAACAATGCAATCGGCAAAGCTGACATTGACGGAGCGTCAATTATTACCGGCAATGCAGCATCAAGTGCTTCCGGAATGAATCTGATTAACACCAATGTTCAAATTGGTGGTGGATTTAATCAATAATTCCGGTCCCGGAAACCAGAGGGGTGATGTTCACTTCCCTCTGGTTCTCCTGGCGAGAGTGGCGGTGGGGTAACAAATTTTAATAAAAAACAATGTCATATTTTAAAACTAAAAAAATAATCGAACTTGCAATGGCCCTATCAATATTTTTTATTAGTGTCATTTTTTCAATGGGAATTGCTGTTGGGTCAGAAATCAAAAATATTGTCAGTGCCACTGCCGACACTGGAGGGAATGCGTCAGGTGATCAGGAAAAAATAAAGACTGGAGATGCCAGCGCTTCAGTTGATTCAGAAGTATTTGTTAATGGGGAGGAGGTAAAAATAGAAGCAGAGATTAAGACAGAATCAAAAAACCAAGAGGCGTCTATTAAATTGGTTAATCCGGGGACGATTGAAATAATAACAGAAAAAAAAGAATGCAATGAAGAGAGCGATAGTTGTCCCGTTTCAATTGAAACAAAAGAATCAGAAGCTGAAAACATTGTTATCGCTCCAGAAAAAAAATTAGTTCAGGAAAATTCTGCGGATGGGTTTATTAAAAATGTTTTGGATTTTTTTGATGGGTTAATAAGGGCAACTGCAAATAATTAAACAATTTAATTTGTATATTTTAATTATTAGTAATACGGCCATGAAAAAAATTATTAAAAAATTTATCGAAATATCGATGGCCGTTTTTCTGATATTTAATTTGGCGAGTTATCACTATTTTCTGACGGCTTCAATTTCTTGGGCAAGCGAAGAGGTTGTTTCGGAAGAAACAAAAGAGGAACAAGAGCAGGAAGAAGTTGAAGAAGAAGTTGTTGTGAAAGACGAGAAAGAGGAGATTGTTGAAGAAAAAGAAGAGTCTGTTGAAAATGAAGAAAAAAGTGTTCCAGAAGCTCAAGAAGAAGCGTTTCCAAAAGATGAAGAGCTAACCAGTGAAGAGCTTGCCGAAGAAGAGGCAACCGAAGTGCCACTTCTTTCTGAGGAAGAGATTAATAATTTGATTGAAGATGATTCAGTAAACGTCAATATTGCTGAAAAAACAGAAAATGTTGTTGAAGTGATTTCTGACACAGGGGGAAACGTTGTTTCTGGTTCTGAGAATAATGACGAATGCAATAATAAATTAGAAGATTTAACTGCAGAAGAATTACAAGAAAGCATTGAGGCGGATGAGTCTGAGGAAGGCAATGATGAAGAAGCTGGAGATGCAGATGAAAATAATTGTGAGGAGGCTACAGACAATGAAGATGTAGCAGAGGGTCTTGAAGAAAAACAGTCACCAGTTGAAAACATGGAACCACTTGAAAATAGTAGCATTGAAGAAGCTGAAATAACTTCTGGAAATGCGGACGCCGAGGCGGTTATTCTGAATGAAATCAATACCAATATAACAACCGAAAATGGGAAAAAGGAAATAATAAATATTGAAGATGGGTCATCTGAAGATTTGAATTTAGTAAAAATATTTAAGGATATTTTGGAAAATTCTAACGAGAATGGTGAAGATGGTGGGATTGAAAATGATGTAACTAATATCAACATTGCAACTGAGGTAAAAAATCTAGTTGTTGTCGTCGCAGAAACTGGCGAAAATGTTATTAAAAATATTGAAGAAGTTGCCAACATCGAAACAGGAAATGCTGAAGCAGTGGCTGGTGTAATAAACTTGATTAACACTAATGTTGTTGGTAATAATTGGTATTTGGTCGTGGTAAATATTGTTGGTGAGTGGACAGGTGATCTGATTGTTCCCGGGGAAGGACTGTTGGTTGCTTCTGATTCTGGAATGCAAATTGACAAAGTGACAAATATTAATGAGGCGATTGGAATTGAAAATAGCGTAGTGGCACTGGCAAACACTGGAGCAAATATCATAGAGGGTGCAGTAGATGCTTTATTAATTAAAACCGGAAACGCGGCTTCTTCCGCGGAGGCTTTCAATCTAGTGAACACTAACATCGTTAGCAATAATTGGTTTTTTCTAATAATTAATAATGCCGGAAATTGGGTGGGGCAAGTGATTAATTGGAGCGAAGATAGAGAGCAACAGCTTGTTTATGAATATGATCTGGGAAGTGTCTATACAGATCCGGATAACGGAAATGCCATTGATGTTTTCAATTATAACAATGCAACAAGTGTGGTTAATTCTGTTCAGGCAATTGCTGATACGGGGAACAATACAATAAGCGGGGCCGAAGATGCCTTAATCACAACTGGCAATGCGAGTGCTTGGGCGA
>DCVH01000032.1 GCA_002327335.1 Patescibacteria group bacterium UBA2193 | reverse complement strand
GCTCTACCAACTGAGCTACCCAGGCGTTTTGTGGGCCGGGACGGATTTGAACCGCCGTAGACGTAAGTCGCCTGATTTACAGTCAGGTGCAATTGACCACTCTGCCACCGACCCCCAGTTAATTAATAATTTTTAATTCTTAATTTTATAAATAATGTTAAAATTAAAAAATTAATCAATTAGATTTTCAATAAATTTCTGATTTTTCTGTTGCTTACTATAACAACAAATAGGTTTCGATAATCAAAACCAATTCTAAAATACTAGATTGTTAAAGACCAAATGTCAACCATTAACCAGAGCCGTTGCGCGGAATCGGACCGCGGACCCCGTCCTTACCATGGACGTGCTCTACCAACTGAGCTACAACGGCAAAAAGTGAAATACCAATAATTTCCTCCTTCTTAATTAATAATTAGAAACTATTAATTAAAAATTAGAAATCACCCCATTCTCTTCAACAATTTAATCTTTTCCATTTTTCTCTTTGCATCAACATCTCGGAGATGAACTTTTAAAATTTGCTTATAACATTCCTCGGCATCAGAAAAGCTTTTCATCTTTATATACAATTCTCCCAATTCACGATAATTTTCCATGTCCTTGGGATTGTTGGCAATTTTTTGAATAAGTTTTTTTTCAAGAATTGAACGATCCACGCCAATTTCATCATCAATATCAACCGGCTCTTTTTTCCTCACCGGAACAACCTCTTTGATCAGATTATGATCATTAACACTGCCCAGCCCCGCATCCACTTCTCTCACATCAACAATTCCGTCAGAAAAAAGATCGTCATGATCAACTTCTTTTTCATTCAAGTCTTCTTCTTTTGATTTTTCTTTTTTGAACTTACCTACAAATCCTCCAATCACTCCAAAGATAACTGCTAACGAAAACTTTTTTTTGCTATCATCAATAGCATTATTTTTTCTCGCCTCTTCAGAAAAAAAAGATTTAATCTTCCCCTCAGTTTCACTTAGTTCCTCTTCTGGTTCAGACAAAAATTCATCTTCTATCACAAGAATCTCCTCCTCTTCTTCAATTTCAATTTCTTTTTCAACCTTCTTATTCTTGTGAAAAGAAAAGTCCTTGCTGATATCAACACTCACCTCTTCAGCAAGATCATCCTCTATTATTCTTTCAAGACTCTCTTCTTCGGACTCGATTAGCTCTTGTTTGACTTCATTTTCAACAGAAAGTTCATCACTCCCATTATTCCCTTTCTTATTTTTCAACACCCAAAAATGAAGCAAATGCAAAAACTGCTTGATCTTCTTTATAACAATTTCTATAAAACAAAAAAACCCATTTTTCAACAAAATTCCTCCTTTATAAAAAATTCTCTTAAATTTTTCAACAGCCTTTTCATCTCTTATGTTATTTTCACTTTGAAGATAATCCTGATGAATTTTTTTGAATTCAGACAAGTGTTTCCCGACGATATAGATAATAACGCCGAGGCTTAAAAAAATTAAAAATGGCATAATATACTCAAGCACTGATTTCGATGTTAACTTTTAGAATCAATAATCCGAACGTCCTTGTTATCCACGCTCACGATACTCCCATCTCCGGCTTTAATCTTAACTTTTTGACTAATCGGATTTATTTCAATAACTTTTCCCTCAATCTTCCCCGATTTCACTTTATCATCTCTTTTTGGCATCCCTTTTAGCAGTTCCTCGTATTGCTCGGCTTCATAAGCCAAACAGCACATCAATCTCCCGCAAATTCCAGAGATTCTTTCTGACCCACGATGAGAAATCAACTGGCATCGTGCCATTTCCGTGGAAATACTCTTCAAATTCCCATGAAACTTTTTGCAACAAACTTCTCTTCCGCAAATTCCACATCCACCAATTTTTCTTGCCTCATCTCGAGAGCCAATCTGCTGAAAACGAACGGATTTATGGTACTGAGTGGAAAGTTTCTTCACAAAATCACGAAAGTCAATTCTTCCATCAGCAATAAAAACAACCACAATGGAACTCCCATCAAGACTCAAGCAGACTTCCACCATTTTCATCGGCAATCCCAAGTCTCGAGCTTGTTTTTTGATATCGTTAAGATATTCTCGTTCTTTTTTCCCATTATTAAGAACCATTTGGTGATCCTGTGCAGTCGCTTTCCTCACAACTCTGCCAATCGGTTCTTCGCCTTCAACATTTTTATCCGCGAAAAGAACCTTTCCTAAAAAAGTACCTCCCCATTCATGATCAATAACAACCCAGTCATTGTTCTGAATTCCCTTCGCACCACAAAATAAATTTTTTGGCTGGTCCCAATCAAAAAGCCTAATAATCATTTGAATCGGTTAAGATTAAACTTCCATTCGGAAAAATTCACCAACTTGGATATTCTCACCAACCTTGGCAATTTTTTCCTTCACGTGGTCACCAATTGTCATGTCAGGATTTTTAACAAAGGATTGAGTCATGAGAGCGTTCTCTTTTCTGAATTTTTCTTCTTTTCCGGCAAGAGCTTTTTCAGCAATTTCCTCTGACTTTCCTTCTGCTATCAAATCCTTTTTCCATTCTTCTTTGTGCTTAGCAATCTCTTCTGCGGGAACATCTTCGGGATTCAAATATTTTGGATTCATCGCAACAATTTGCATCGCGATATCCTTCGCTAATGCTTGAAATTCTTCATTTTTTGCCACGAAATCAGTCTCACAAAAAACCTTCACGATTCCGGCAACTTTTCCATTGCCATGCACATAAGACATCACCACTCCTTCTCGAGCTTCTCGATCTCCTTTTTTCGCAGCTTTTTCCAGGCCCTTTTTTCGTAATATTTCAATTGCTTTTTTTTCGTCACCACCGGCTTCGTCAAAAGCTTTTTTGATGTCAACAACTCCAGCCCCCGTAATTTCACGAATTCTTTTAATTGCTTCTACCATAACTATTTTGCAATCAACGAGTTGTTTCAAAAACAGTTCGTTGATTTATTAACTTTTTATTTTTTAAGTTCTTCTTTTTTTTCAACTATTTTTTCAACACTAGATTTTCCCGCTTTAATCATTCTGCACAAGAAAACCTCTAACATATATTTCAAAGAAGAGATTGCATCATCGTTAGCAGGAATTGCAAAGTCAACCAAATCAGGGTTGCTATTGCTATCAACAATTCCAAATATTTTTACTCCGGCTTTTCGTGCTTCTTTCAAAGCAATTTTATCCTTATTGATATCAAGAATAAGAATCGCTTCTGGAATTTTCTTCATTACTGAAAGACCACCGATTTTTTCTTGCAATCCGTCTAATTCCTTTGTAAGCTTAAGCCTCTCAAGTTTTGTTAAATAAGAAAATCTTCCCTTTTCCAAACCATCTCTATTTTCTTCAAGATATTTAATTCTTTTGGAAATAACTCCAAAATTAGTAAAAGTTCCACCGATCCATCGTTCGTTCACATATGGCATTCTCAATTCTTCACCAACTTTTCCCACAAGCTCCTTCGCTTGTTTTTTTGTGCCAACAATCATTACTTTTCCGCCTTTTCCAACAATCTCTTCTAACTCTTTCAATGCTTTTTCAAACATTTCAAGTGTTTTTTCAAGATTGATAATGTGAATACCGTTTCGAACTCCGAAAAGATATACTCCCATCTTAGGATTCCATCGTGACTTCTTTTGTCCAAAGTGAACACCTGCTTTCAGAAGTCTCTCCAAACTTAACTCACATTCGTCCTTGTTAAGCTCCAAGGACTGCGTTGTTTGTGGGCTTAGTGGAATCACTTGTTCCGCTAGCTCCTTTTCTGCTTCTTGTTCCATTTACATTTTCCTTAATTAATTATCCTCTATTTGGCTTTGACTCCGGAAAAATTTTCCAACTTACTTTAAATATATTTATAAAGTCGAAAAACAGGAAATCCGGCCACCAAATATGCGTATTTGACAGAAATCACCTGATTTCATATCGATTTTCAATCTAGCATTTATTTTTTTGAATGTAAAGAGCGTGACTAGGTTGTAATTTTTAATTTCAGGACTTACGCGTTTAAATAAAAATCATATTTTTTTCCCCCAAGAAATGTTTTTTCGCAGNNACGAAAGGCCGGAGAAAAAATGTTTCTTGGGGGAAATGCACCATATTGCTTGAAACGCGCAAGTCCTAAACTACTAATTGCTAATTTTTTCAAAAATATGTTAAAATGGATGCATAATATTAATAAGCTAAAAAAATGTCAGAATTCCCAAAAAGAAAAGTTCCTTTGAATGATAAACAATTAGACTTGCCTGGATTTGGACCACTCAAGGAAAATGAACTAAGTTTGGAGCCGATGATCTTCGAATCTGATGAAAAAATAGACCCAAACGACTGGCGCTCCGACTATAAAGATGTCAAAATCGAATTTAAAGGAGGACAGTGGTTTATCGATGATGAGAAAACCCCGGTTTCCTTTCAGGAAATGAAAAAAGTTCTGAAGTCAACAAATAAAGGGTTGGCTTTTGCTCTTAGAGATAAAAAGTTTTACCGGATTTACAAACAGCTTGAAGAACAAGAAAAGCAAAAATAGCCAGCAATTAAAATTGACAATCACGCTTCTAAATGCTAACTTTTTTAGAGTATATTGGTTTTAAATATGCTAATTTAACAATTTAATTATTTCTTGTTCCGCAGACATCTAAGACGACGAAGTTATCCCTAATAAAACAGGGTTTCAACTTGTCTTATCGTTTGCGGATCAGGAAAACAAAAAACAATGCTAGAAGCAAAAAAGTTTTCCACTGAAATTGCTGGAAAACAGCTTATCGTTGAAGCCGGTCTTTTGGCTCAACAAGCAGGTGGTTCTGTAACCGTACGTTATGGTGACACCATGGTGCTCGCAACTGCCACCATGAGCAGTCGGAAAGTCACTGGGATCGACTATTTCCCATTGATGGTTGATTATGAGGAAAAATATTATGCTGCGGGAAAAATCAAAGGATCCCGTTTCATCAAAAGAGAAGGACGTCCTTCTGATGATGCCGTTTTGACATCTCGTCTCATCGACCGAACAATTCGGCCTCTTTTTGATGAAAGAATGAGAAATGAAGTTCAAGTAATCACCACTGTTCTTTCAATTGATCACGAAAATGCTCCTGATATTATTGCTCTGATTGCCGCATCTCTTGCTCTTGGAATTTCAAACATTCCATGGGCTGGTCCAGTGGCTGCAGTTCGAATTGGCAAGGGAGCAGAAGGCTTTGTTGTGAACCCTCCAATCAGTTCTTACCCTGATTCACAGCTTGACTTGCTTGTTTCTGGAACCGAAGAAAGAATCAATATGATGGAGGCTGGAGCAAAAGAATTGCCAGATGCAGAAATGTTCGAAGCAATCAAAAAAGCTTTTGATGTCATCAAGGAAATCAATGTTTTCGAGAAAAAAGTCATCAAAGAAATCGGAAAAGAAAAAGCTCAAATCGACTTCATTGAACCGGAAGAAGCCTTTAAAAAAGGAATTCTTTCTTTCTTTGATAATGAAGGGCTTGAAGATGCGTTTTATACCAAGACCAAGAAAGAACAAGAAGAAAAAATGAACGCCATCAAGGAAAAAATGAAAGAATATTTGGAAGACAAATTTACTGACAAAGAAGAATTAGCCAAAAGAAAAGCAGAAGCTGATCTTGTTTTCGAAAATTATCTTAACGAAGTTCTTCACCGAAGAATTCTTGAGAAAGACGAGCGACCAGACGGACGAAAACTTGATGAAATTCGTTCAATCGACTGTCAAACCGGACTTCTTCCAAGAACTCACGGATCTGGACTTTTCACTCGAGGCGACACTCAAGCTTTGACCGTGGCAACTCTTGGTGCTCCCGGAGCAGAACAAATTGTTGACACAATGGAAACAGACGAGAAAAAACGATATATTCATTACTATAATTTCCCTCCTTACAGTGTTGGAGAAGTTCGATTCTTGCGAGGACCAGGAAGAAGAGAAATTGGGCATGGAGCACTTGCAGAAAAAGCACTTGCGCCGATGATTCCTTCCAAAGAAGAATTCCCTTATACCATTTTATTGATGAGTGAAATTCTTGGATCAAACGGTTCTTCTTCAATGGCATCAACTTGTGGATCAACTCTTGCGTTGATGGATGCCGGAGTGCCAATCAAAAAACCAGTCAGTGGGATTGCGATGGGAATTGTGACCGGAAAAGACGGAGAATACAAAGTGCTTTCCGATATTCAAGGACCGGAAGATCACTGGGGAGATATGGATTTCAAAATCGCCGGAACCAAAGACGGGATCACCGCGATGCAACTTGACGTGAAAATCGACGGAATCACGCCTGATATGGTGGAAAAAGTTTTCACACAAGCCTATGACAACCGAGTATTTATTCTTGGAAAAATCGCTGAGGCTCTTGAAGCTCCAAGAAAAGAACTTTCTCAATATGCCCCAAGAATAATCATCATCACCATCAACCCTGACAAAATCCGAGATGTCATCGGACCAGGAGGAAAAGTTATCAATGAAATTATTGATGCAACCGGTGTCGAAATTGATATTGAAGACGACGGACACGTTTTCATCACCGCTAAAGATGAAAAATCCGGTCAAGAAGCCAAAACTTGGGTAGAAAATCTCACCCGAGAAGTGAAGGCCGGCGAAATCTTCGAAGGAAAGATTGTAAAAATCATGGACTTCGGAGCATTCACCGAACTTCTTCCAGGACAAGACGGACTAATTCATATTTCTGAAATTTCCGACAAACGCGTGGAAAAAGTCAGCGATCATTTGAAAGTTGGTCAAATCGTTCCAGTAAGAGTCAAAGAAGTTGACCCCCAAGGAAAAATCAGCTTAACGATGAAGAATGTGAATAAAGAATAAATCCAATTTTACTATCTTGTTGTCCTGAATATTTTGTTTGTCATTCCTGTACCCGCCTTCGCGAGCATAAACTCCGGCAGGAATCCATTCGACAGAAAACCAGGTACTTGAGATAGAAAAAAGCGGTCGATGATTCTCATCAGACCGCTTTTTGATTTTACTTATTTTTTTCTAGGACCTCAATTAACAAGTCCAGTGCCTTTGTCGTTTCATTTAATTTTTCAGTTCTAACTCTTGTCTCTTCTCTTTTATCAACGCCATCCTTCTTGAAGGCAATAAAGGCCAATAAATTCCCAAGACTTGGTATGACCATGCGATTTTTCAACTCTTTCAAAAATTCCAAAGATTTTTCAATCCCAATTTCTTCTAATAGATTACACAGATTTTCCGATGAATCCGAAAAATACCCATTGCCATTTATTACATCACCAGAAAATGCGATGCAACTATTGTTTTCAGGCACCAATATTTCTTCCGGTAACTCAACTTCTTCGCCCAAAAAAATTATTTTCATTTTTTTCTCCTTTTTATAGGTTGTTTTTGAAGCGGAGGTGATTTGATAATCACGCTCCGCTTTCGCACAACCTTTGATTACAACCAAAAATCCAATAAAAATAACAACAGACATTTCCTCGCCAACAAATTTCATTGAGCTCTGCATTTGTCGAGAAGCAGGAACAAGAAGATTAAATAAAACAACAAGCTACAAAGATTCTATAAAATTCATCACACTAGGGTGGTGGCTTGCGCCAATAAGTCCATCCCCCTGATCTGCCGAATATTCCCCAATAACTATGCCCTTATCGCTATAAGCTTTTTTCAACAAAGACTCAAAAGCATCAAGCAATTTTTTAGGAATTGAACCAAATTCAACTGAATAATCATAAATACATAGTCCTCCTTCATTTATTGAAACTTTTCCACCTCCTAAAACAGCTTCTTCTTCTAGTCCTTTGTGTTTTGCAATATGTTTATGTAGCAATCCTTTTCTACCCAAATCATCATATCCCAAAGCGTCAAAAACAAGCTCGCTTCCCTGTTTAGATATAATGTATTTACCATAGTCTGTAACACTATTTACCCTTAACTTATATTCATCCATTTTTACTCTCCTTATCAATCTTTTCGCCAGTGTAGCTCCCGACCATCCGCCTTGGGCGGACCGGGCCTTTGCGATTTATTTAGTTTTCAATGAACTTGTTAAACCTCATTGTTTAACACTGAATAATACCTCAAAATCAAATTTGTGTCATATCTGTCGACACGGAATATTATTGACTTATTTAAAGCTTTATTTTAAGATATAATTAGTTGTCATATTTTTAGACACAAAACTGTCATTCCCATGAAAATGGGAATCCAGAAGATTGATAAACACAATCTTGCCTTGTTAAATAAGTTCTACTACAAACTGGATCCCCGCATTCGCGGGGATGACAAGAAAATTTTTATACAAAAAAATAATTCTGTGATATGAATAATCTACAAAAAAACCTAATTGAAATGGGGCTCAGCGAGAATGAAGCAACCGTCTATCTCAATGCCCTTTCTCTTGGGAAAACCACCATCCTAAAGATTTCCAAAGCTTCAGAAATTAAAAGAACCACCGTCTATTCAGCGGTGGAGAGTCTCAAACAGATGGGTTTGATGAAAATTGAACAAATAGGCTGGAAAACCTTCTATTCTGCTGAAAATCCCGATAAACTAGAAAGAATCATAGAAAACAAAAAACAAAAACTGCAAGAAAGTCTTCCTGACTTGAAAACTCTATACAGCGCCGAGGGAGGAAGCAGTTTAATAAAATATTACGAAGGAGTGGAAGCAATAAAAAATATTCACCTCGATCTTTTGGATGAGGTGAAATTTGGTGAAGATTATTGGGTTATCAGCGATTCCGCCAAATGGATGTCGGAAGATCAAAAGTTTTTTGAAAAATTTGTCGAAAAACGTGCAAACAAAAAACTAAATAACAGGCTTCTCCTGCAAGATTCTGAAATCGCCAGAAAATACAAACAAAATGAAACGATCTATAACATGCAAATCAAAATTTTTCCTCAAGAAATCCAGCTTTCTGCCTCAATCACAATCACCCCTTACAAAATCCTCATCCACCAAACCACCCCACCTGTTATGGTGATGGCAATCGAAAACAAAAACATCATCCGCCTCCAAAAAGAACTCTTCAATTTTATGTGGAATTCCATAAAATAACCTTGCCCTTTTGTCATCCCCGCGACCGCGTGTCGCCAAAGCTTTAGCGGTGGCGCAAGGCGGTGATCCATTCAATAGAAAACCGCATATTTAAGATAGAAAAAAGCGGATGTGATGTAATAATCACTCCGCTTTTTTGCAATTACCAAATATCCAATTGAACAAAACTCTATTATCTCATATTCCATTTTCATTCGATTTAAAAGAAACTCAAGATCTTTTCGAGAGAAACGACACGAAACTAATCCTTCTTTGGTTGTGATTGAATTCTTATCCTGATTAATAATTTTTAATCCCAGTCTTAAATAATTTTCCAATTGAGCTTTTTTTGCTTTTTCCGATAAAACAGAAAATATTACTTCCCCACCATTTTTACAAACCCGTTTCATCTCGCGCAACACTTTTATTTCAATCCCCGGCATATTAGAGAAAGAAGCATTAAAACAAACAACGCTACCAAAAATATTTTTTGCAAACCCCAATTCAGTAGCGTCCATAAGAGCCAACGAAATATTAGACAACGCTACCAATGAAATCCTGCTCTTTTCGATAAGAGGCAAGCTATAATCAATTCCTGCTATACTTTTTGCGAGTGAAGCAATTTTTTCAGTAAGCCTCCCATAGCCACAACCAATTTCTAAAACATTTTTCCCGATCCAAAGATGATTCCTAATCCATTCATTTTCTTTGTCTAAAAAATCCTGAATTTGTTTTGGTGAGTTAGTAATAATTTTGCTGAAATCAAATGTTTCGTAAAATTTTCTAACCTTTTCCACAGCATCATTCATCTTTCACCTCTTAACTTTGAGGCGGGCTTCTTCTCCAGAAGCTCGCCTCCATTTAACTGTTGAAATTATGCCCGAACTTGTTCGATAGCAGGAAAGGCAACATACATTGAATATACTCCTGCTGTTGGATCAGCATCAAGCGCCTTGGCGACTGTCTCGCTAAGCTCTTTCATTTTCCCTGCTATTCTTTCGACAGCTTCAGGAGCCAATTGTATACTTTTCCCATCAATAATCACCATCATTAATCTCACCTCCCTTCCGTTAGATTATTAAATACGCATTCACGTATTCTGCCGAATGCATCAAGTTTATGCATCGACAAAGTGCAGAAATCTTTTTCCGGACAGCACAGACAAATCTTTTGTTTGGGGCGATCACGAAAAATTTCGAAACTATTCTCCCAAACATCATAAATATTATCCTTACGCACATTGCCTTGCAAAAATGCCCGATCAATGTGAGCACAAGCACTGATTCCTCCATCATACATAATTCCAAGACATGTCCGCCCGGCAATACAAGACCAAACATAAGGACGAATTGCGCCTTCCAGATTTTTTCCAAACCAGCCGACGCAACCCAACTCAGTTTGCACTGATTGCTCATTTAATTTCAGTAATCTTTTTTCGGTCACAAAACTCAAAAGGTTTAAATAGTCTGCTCTATCTAACGCTAAATTTTTATTTTTTGCACGACCAATATTTTCAATCGGCAAAAGTCTCCAGCGATGAGAATCCAATATCTCGATTTCCTTCCAAAGATTCGGAAGACTTGAAATGTTTTGTTTTGACACAACCGTAGTAACGGTTGTGTGCAAAACGTCACTGTACTTAAGAAGTTTTTTAACAAGCTCTCTGGTTTGTCGCCAATGCCCCAAACGACAACGCAGATCATCATGCAATTCTTCAGCGCCATCAAGATCAAGACCAATCCCAGCCACCCCCAAATTCAAAAGTTCTGGAATTCTTTCCGGATTTTGTGCCAAAAAATTTCCATTAGTCTGAATTGTTGTTATCCAGCCGAATGATTTAAATAAAGCCAAAACCTTAAATAAATCAGCTCTTAAAAATGGCTCGCCACCGGTAATAGTGATAAATTTGAATCCGCTGAGATCAATGCCGTTTTTTATTTGAGTAAAAGCAGAAATGACTTCTTTAGTTGATAATTCGCTTTGAAGATTTACGTTTTCCCTTGGCGATCCGCAATGTTTACATTGTAAATCACATCTTCTCGTCGCCTCCCATTGAATTATTTCTAATGGATGTTTGGCAAATTTTTCGCCAAGATTCTTCCGCCAATAAGCCCAAAGTTTTTCCTTGTGGAATTTTATTTCTTGTTCTATTTTCTTCATTTTTATCCCCCCCCGATTTTTTTTAATGTATTACCTTAAAACTAAGAAAATAAATGAGGCGAATAATAAGAGCACCCTCCATCAGTTTGATAACTAATAACTTGAGCATTTTTTTATCTTGCCTATTTACAATAAAAGCCGTAATCAGAATTGCTAAAAAGGGTGAAGCAAATGAAAAACAAACAAAACCTTCAACAACATTTTGAGTAAACATTGGCTAGCTCCTTCTTTGAATATTATGTAATTGTCAACGAACTGGAACTGTTTATTATACTCTTCTAAATAATATATTCAATGTTTACCGTCATAATTTATTAATTGCGTTTCTAAATTATCTTACAAAGCCTTTATTAATTGACTTATTTGGCAATTATGCTAGGCTATATTCAGTAGTCGGAAAATTACGAATAGAATAATTTATTGAACTAGATTCCCGTTTTCACGGGGATGACAATGAGATGGAAATAAAAGAAATTTTGAGACAATTTGGAATGGAAGATAAAAAAGCGGAAGTCTATCTGGCAACCTTGGAAATGGGAGGGGTAACCGCCTATTCATTAGCAAAAAAAGTCGGGCTGAAACGTCCGACTGTCTATGATATTGTTAATCAATTGATGAAAGAAGGTTTGATCTACAAATCAATCAAAGGCAATGTGAAATATTTTTCTCCGGCTGATCCGGAAATTTTAATCAAAAAAATCAAAGAAAAAGAGGAAAGGATAAATTCCATAATGCCTTCTCTTCAGAATCTCTACAATTCACCAAAAGAAAAACCGCTTATTAGATATTTTGAAGGCAAGGAAGGAATCAAAGAAATGTGGGAAGACAGTCTTAAAAGTTTAAAAAAAGGTGATGAAATTCTGGCTTACGTGGGGGAAGATACACTGAAAAATCTTCAAAAATATTCGGATAATTACATAAAAAGAAGAGTGTCAAAAAGCATCAGACTTCGAGGGATCTATAAAGATTCTCCTGCGATCAGAAAATACATGGAAAATAACGCACAGCAACTTCGTGAAGTGATAATTCTAAACGAAAAAGATTTTCCAATTTCCAACGAAACCAATATCTACAAAAACAAAATCGCCATCGCCAGCTATGGAACGGAAATGTTTGGCATGATTATAGAATCAGCCGAAATCGCCCGTTCGCAAAAGGCGATTTTTGAGTTGGCGTGGAGAGGGGCGGGAAATTCAGAAAATTAAAACTATTTTGATTTTTGACTTTTAACCTTAAAATAAACTATAATAAAAACATGGAAAATTCCCAAAGAAAATTAGCTTATGAGTGGATTATGGCGAAAGCTAGCAATGTTGATATTGCCAGTGATTTTTACTGTGCGACGAGAGATGTTTTTGAGGCGAGATTTGGGAGAATGGTCAGGGAGCTTTTTGAAAAAAGAGAAAAGGATGCCTCAATTGTTTCTGCAGTAGTTGGTGAAATCGCTAATAATTCTTTTGACCATAATGTTGGGAACTGGAAGGATGTCCCAGGAATATTTTTTGGATATTCTTTTTCTGAAAACAAAATAGAGATAGTTTTAGCCGATAGAGGACGCGGAATTTTCAACACGCTTAAAAGAGTTAAATCGGAAATCAAAAACGACCAAGAGGCATTGATGACGGCCTTTACTGAAAGAATTTCTGGGCGGGCTCCGGAAAAACGTGGCAATGGTTTAAAATTTGTGAGAGAAAATGTGCAAAGCAAAAAAATGCATCTAACTTTTTATAGCGGAGCTGCTAAAGCGGAACTAAATGATCAAATGAAAATAGAAGAAAACTTGGAGGATATTGGAGGATGTTTAGCAATAATAACCTTATAATTTTATGCGTATTGAACTGCAAAAAATTGGTGATGTCCTAGTTTCTCGTCCTGCCGGTCGAGAGGCATTTTTGACAATTTCAGCTTATAATTTGAAAGATCTTAAAGAAGATGAGGAAATTGAAATTGATTTTTCTGGTGTGAAAGTCATAGCGCCGTCTTGGGCGGATGAAGTAATCACAAAAATTGCTGAAAAATTCAAAAATGTGAAACTAACAAACACTGAAAATGAAACAGTACAAGCGACACTGAAAACTTTGCGGGAATATTCGGATTTGAAGATATAAATTTTGTAGAGATGCCCAGACGAGGTATTTCTAATCTCATAAACACAAAAATGCCTCGGGAAATCTGAGGCGTTTTTTATTGATTTTTTTAACGAATATGCTATATTTGTAAATAATAGATTTACAACATTTGAATAACTAAATAATCCTATAGATAAAGCATATTTTGGTATTAATTTAATTTTTAATCATAATTTGTATATATTGCTTTGACTAAACACCAAATCCAGTGCATACTAAATCGTTAGATTATGAAAAAGAAAATCATCTCAGAAAATCTGACAAAAGCTCTTTTACAACTTAATTTCACGGAAAAAGAGATTTTAACCTATCTTTCACTTTTGGAAAACGGCGCTTCTTCTGTTCAAGATGTTTCTCGAACAACTGGAGTAAATCGCGTGAGCGTCTATTCTGCTCTGGATGAATTGAAGCAAAAAGGACTCATCGCAGAAAGCCGAAAAGGTAAGAAGAAATTATTTGTTGCGGAAAGCCCTGATAACATCAATCAACTTATTGAAAAAAAACGAGAGGCAGTAAAAAAAGAAGAGGCGTTGTTGCAAAATACCATTCTGCCAATACTCAAAGCGATTGATATTAACCAGGAAAATAAACCGCAGGTAAAGTTTTTCGAAGGAGTGGATGGAATTAACAAGATTTTTGATGAGTATATTTTGAAAAGCCATGAAGCGATAAATTGCGGATCATACGAAACCGCAATTAAGGCAATTCCTGCTAAAATGGAAGAAAAATATTTTGAAAATATAAAAAAACAAAATGTTTTTTATCGAATGATTTTGGAAGATACGCCACTCAATCGTAAATTTGCTGAAATTGGCAAAGGAGCAACACATACAAAATTTCTTCCGCCCGAAATTAAACTTTCTGCTGATATTGTTGTCTCCGGCAATCTAACTGCACTTATATCTTACGACAAAATAACGGCGACACTAATAGAAGATAAATCAATCGCCGAAACAATCAAGACATATTTGGAATTTATGTGGGAGAGACTGTAAGATAAAATATATTAATGAATTCAGGGAGGAATTATGATTGATAACAAGGAGTCTATATTTCGTATACGCAATTTGGGAAAACATCTGCAAAGCTTAAGAAAAGAAATAATAAAAATTAAAGAAGAAATAATTAAATGTCTCGAGATCGCCGAAACAAACCCCCAGGGCAGTTTAAAAATAAATAATACACTGCTTAGCTCTCACGATTTAATGAAAGCATGTTTGATTATTTTAAGAGACGAGCCATCTCATATGTACTTCACTAATTATGAATGGTTAGCAACGTGGAATGCTTTTGATATCATATCGGTATTTAATAAGCTGGAGAATTATTTAAGGCAAATTCCAGGTGCTCACCTGCCAGAAAAGGATCAAACAGTTCAGGAATGGTTTGAAAAGATTGAAAAACTAGAAAAAGAAAAGGGGGATGAAAAATGAAAAAAGTTGGCCCTTTAATGGAAAAATCTAATGCATTTATGGAAATGCGAGATTTCATAATGCAATTGGTGTATATCGACCAAGAAGACTCAACAAAGCTCGTTGATGAGATGGAGAAAGTGATACGATCACGCAATAAACAAAATCAGCATCATCTGGTCACCTTCTTGATGGCGATTTGCAGTACATCGCCAAAAAGATTAAAATTGATTCGATTTCGATTGCGAGATCGAGATCCCAAGCTTTGGGATAAATTATTAAAATTGGGATTTCGGGAAAGTGTTTTGCCTACGAAAAAAACAGTTTTTTAAATAAACTTGTTACGGCAAACGATAAGGCAACTAGAAATTTCTGGTTGCCTTATTTTTTTTCTAAGTAAACAGAAAAGCGGTCCAATGATTTATATCATCAGACCGCCTATGAGTTTCTAGAGCCGTAGCCGTATTTTTTCGAGAATATTTTCACCAAGATGTCTAATTTCGGCATCCAATTCGTTTAGCTTACTAACCCTGGTATAAATTAGATTACGAATTAGTAATTCCATATTTTCGGTGCTGATTGAGATTAAAACAGATAGCTCCCCTGTTAACTCAATCGCTTGCATTCTCTTTTCTACGTAGCTCTCTGTTTCAGAAATAATAACTAGATATTCAGCATGATTCATTTTTTGTTCTCCTTATCGTTATAATTTTAGCTTGCCCTTCAAGTTCCTTTTTCCGCGTACCCATGACTTGAATTGAAAGAGCAATTTCATCTTTCATCTCACTATTCAGATCATTTTTTCTCATTGCGAAAGGAATAAAAAGTTCTTCAATTCCTTTTGGATTTATTTTTAATAATTTTTTGATATCAATGACATACCCGAAAGAAATAGACTTGAAGTTCATCGATATTTTAACTAGCCACTCTTCAATGTCCTCTGCAACGTTTTCATCAAAAAGCCTGCCATAAATATCTACCCAAAAAAACGTCTGGATTTGTTTAAAATCATTGAAAAGAGCATCCATAAAAATCACAATCCGACCTTCCTCTGAAAGCAATTTGAGATATCTTTCAAAGAGTCCCTCTAGTTTCGTGTCATAGAGACTGTGCGAGAAAAGGATTAAATCAAATCTTTCTTCGGCAATTTTTTCCGGCAAATCCTCAAGTCTTCCCAAAATCTTTTTCTTCACAAATCGACCAAGGTTTTCCTCGTACAAATCCAAGGCTTCAGCAGAGGTGCCATTGGCACATATTTCAAATTGCTTTCCCGAAATCAAGGAAATGGCTTCTAGTATTTCATCCCCTGATCCACAACCCAAATCCAAAACCCTAATTTTATCACCGGAAAATTTTTCGAACCAGGTTACCAAAAAATTTATTTGCTTTTCTCCCCTGTTAATGATTTTATGCCAAAAACCATAAACCTCTTGCCAATTTTTTTTATAAAAATCAGCATATCCTTGATTAGTATTCATAACAGCTCCTTTCGTTTATGGATTAAATTGTCAAAGAATCACGACATAGCATTCTAGCGTCTTGGTCTCTTTTCGCAAATCTGTCAAAATATTTTTGACTATTTTAAATATGTGTGAAATAATTGCTATAAATAAGGCTTTTTATCGATTTAATAAACATCAAAAAAGTCAAAATAATTCAATGACAAATATATGAACTTTTTAAAAGAACTAGAAAAATTAGGCTTGAAAGAAAATGAGGCACAGGTTTATCTTGCCGGTCTTGAACTTGGCCCAACTAAGATATCAGAGATTTCCCTGAAAACAGGACTGGGACGAACAAATGTCTATGCTCTGATTAATAATTTAATGGAAATGGGACTTTTTAAATTAAAAGAAACAGGTTTCAAAAAATATTATTCAGCTGAATCACCCGAAAACCTTAAAAATCTTGTCGAGCAACAAACCAATCAGGTAATAAACACTTTAAAATCAAAAGTAGAAAAATGCCAAAACATTGGAACCAATGAAATTTTTCATTTTAAAGGAATCAATGGGATGAGATCAGCTTTTTTGTCTATGCTAGAAAACCTCAAATCTGGAGATTTTTACTATATCGTCAGCGATGGAAACCTTTGGTACAACACCGACCCAATATTTTTTGAAAAATTCATGCGCAAAAGAGCGAAAATGAACTTGGATTTGAAATTAATGTTGGTTGACAACGAATTCGGAAGAAATTCACTAAAACATCAAAAAAATTATAACGAACAAGTAAAATTATTACCAAAAGGGACTCAGATTCATGCAAACCTGGTTTTTACTCCCCAAAAAATACTTTCTCATCAATTATCAGGACCTCGAATCACGACTATCATGGAAAGTCCCGAGTCATCATTCGCTCAAAAACAAATTTTTGATATTGCGTGGAACAATTTGAAATAGATATTTCTTTTTTAAAAAATTTGTGCTAAAATATTATCATCATTTAAAAAACAAAAATTCACCTTGTGGAATTATTTTTCAATATTTTATTTTGAAAAAATTTAACGAGGTAAACAAAAAATAAATAATATTTCAAAAAAATGTTTGGAAACAAAAAAACAAGTTCAACGGGCGATGACGTCCAGTTAACCACTCGCTCCATGAAAAGCGACCTCGAAGGAAACTCTGATGACAATTTAATTCATGATCAAATAACTATTCCCAAAAAAGACCAGAAAACAGAAAAGGTGGAAGAAAAAATTATAGAAAAACCAATCAAGCCCTTATTGCCCAGGAAAGATTTGACCCCTGAAATCAACAGAAAACCAGCCGTTGAAAAGCTGAATGAATCTGGGTTCCCGGCTAATTTGCCTATTGCAGAAAAAATTTCAAATACTTTTGCTGAAGAAGAAAACAGAATGAAAATGCAACTCCAGGACAAAAAACAAGAAACCCCGGCGAATAATTTCTTTCAAGATAATCACAAGCTAGAACAGAAAAAAAATTCAACAACCCCTCCGGTGGCCAGTCAAAAAAACTATGATGATTTTTTTAAGGACAAAATTAAAAAACCATTGCCCGAACAAGAAGCCGGCTCACCAAGTTCAATTCTCATAATTATCCTTGCGATCGTCTTGCTTGTCGCTGTCGCCTCAGGTGCTTATTATTATTTTTTTGTACTTAATGCAAAAACTGCTATTGAAAAACCTGAAGCCCCGGCCGAATTTCCAGTTGAACCAGAAATCGAACCAATCCAACCACCTGTCGAAGAAATATTGCCAATTATTCTTTCGGAAACCAAGGAAATTAATCTGGTTACCGGTGAAAATCTCAAAACAAAATTATTTAATCCCCAGAATCCCAACAGTTTAATTTCTGGATTCTATTCCATTAAAGATGAAAACGGAATATTGAATCTTGAAAAAATTTCCGCACTACTTGAAATCGAAATTCCTCAAACAATCAACACCCCTTCTTCAAAAACTTGGATTTATTACGAATCTTCAGCAACACCAAAAATTGGACTTGTCGTCAACATTGATCCCACAAAAGCTAATGAAATAGAGCAAGCGATTTTAAGTTCGGAGCAAAAATTGCCGACTATGATGTCTGGTCTTTATTCTACCCCAGGAACAGAACAATTAACTGAAAACATTATCTTCAAAGACAGCGTTGATAATGTCGGATTTCGTTATTATAACATCAACCCAAATCCATCCAGTCTAAAATCTCTTGATTGGGGAATGGTTGCTGATGACAAACTTCTCGTTTTTGCCACATCCAAAGAAATGGCCAAGGAAATAAAGAAATTGCTGTCATCTTCGGCTTTTTAAGGCAACTGTTGATAACTTGTGGATAACTTTTAGCTATTTTTTCACTATTTCTACTAGATTTTTTTTCACAAAGAACCCGGCAACCCCCTGCTGAAAAGGATTTTCAAGAAATAATAATCAAAGAATTGACCGTTGTGTCAAAAAATGCTATAATTGATTTGTAAGTTAGTTCTTTCTCATAGTCTGACGTTCCAACAAACAAAGATGTATTTTAGTGAGATGAACTCCAGCCACGATTTCCCCCTATTCGTGACTGGAACTCATCTTGCTATTCCATCCATCTTTAAAAAACAAAAATAAAAAAGATCGCCCAAAACAAAAATAAAAAAGATTTAAAAAATCATGGAACGGTTAGATGAATTTTATTGCTTTAATAAAGCAATGTCTCCCAATCTTGGTTTAAACTTTTGATGTTGTCTTTTATCTTCGGATGAAATGCAACTCTCCTAAGTCGAGATTGGTTCCGGTGGCGCTGAGCCACATAAATAATTTTAGGGGCTTACAGCGCCCCGGTATCCTTACCAAAACACCGGACAAATTTACATATTTAGTTTTTAGACAAGACGACTCCCGTGAGGCCGTTTTTTTATATAAAATTTTTAATATTTTCAATTTAATGCTATAATCAAAACATGTTAAATATACATATAGAAAGAAAAATAGAAGTTAATCGTTGGCTGATCAATGCCCGCTGGTTCTATGGAATGGGTGTTTTTGCAATTGGTGCTGTTTCAAAAGTTCTGAGCCATTCCAATGTCAACTTTTCCATTCTCAACATGCTTTTATTGTTGATGATTTTTGCATTGATTAATATTGTTTTTGAACTAGCTTTCCGCCGAATCAACAGAAGTCGCTCCGCTAAGGGTCTTCATATTTTGAGTATTGGACAGGTTTTTGTCGAGCTAGGAATCCTGACTTTGATAATGCACTATGCCGGAGGAATAGAAAGTGTTGCTATAACTTTTTTCTTTATGCCAATAGTCTCTGCTTCTTATTTACTAGGGACCAAAGGCTCAATTATCACCGCTCTTTTCGCTGCCTTGCTCATAAATACCTTGGTAACCCTTGAATTTTTTGGCATCATTCCTCACATTTCAAGATATGAAGTGCTGTCTCCTGAATTAAACAGTCTTCCAATTATTTTAACAAAAACAATTACCACTTCGATTTTCTATATTATTATTGGAATTTATAGTGGTTACGGAGCAAGCCTTCTTTTCAAAAGAGAAGACCTTCTCGAATCCCAGACAAAACAACTCAGCAAAAAAACAAGCCTTCTCTCCAGGAAAGAAAAATCTCTATCAAAAATAAATGCCGAATTGACAGAAGAAAAAAATAAAATAGGTGCAATTGTCGCCAATTTCACCGGTCCAATCATCTTCGTCAACAGCAGAAAGGAAATCAGCCTTGTTAATGCTTCTACAAAAGAAATTCTCGGCATAAACGAAAATAACTATGGAACAAAAATTTCTTCTGATAATCACTATAGTTTTGCTAACTTCAAAAAACTAATCAAAAATAATTTTAAAATAAACGAAAAAGTAAGTGAGCTTGATGAAAATAACAATCCTATTGAAGAAATTGAAATTGAACACAAAGGTCAACAAAAAACTTTTAAAGTGATCACTACTTCTGTGTGCCGAGGCAATGATAAAACTGCTTGCTATGGATTTTTGAAGATTTTCTATGACCTGACCCGAGAAAAACAAATAGACAAAATGAAATCAGAATTTATCACTGTTGCCGCTCATCAACTAAGAACTCCCCTTTCCGCAATTAAGTGGGTAATTAAAATGATTTTGGATGAAGACGTCGGAAAACTCAACAAGGAACAAGCAGAACTTCTCGAAAAAGGCTATAAAAGCAACGAAAGAATCATTGAACTTGTAAATGATTTGTTGAACGCCTCCACAATTGAAGAAGGAAAATTTGGCTATAACTTCGGCACATATGATTTCAAGGAAATTCTTATCACCATCACAGAAAACGTGGAAAGGGCTGTTGCCAAGAGCCATCAAAAATTAGTCATCACTAAACCAGATATCCTGCCAGAAGTCTATATGGACAAAGATCGCATTCTTCTCGCTCTGCAAAATCTCGTAGATAATGCTATAAAATATACACCAGAGTTTGGGAAGATTGAGATTATCCTTGAAAAGAAAGGAGAAGATTTTCTTGAAGTTGCTGTCAAAGACAATGGAGTTGGAGTTCCAGAAGAAGATAAAGTTAAATTATTCACAAAGTTCTTCCGAGCTACTAATGTAATGAGAATGCAAACAGAAGGAAGCGGATTGGGCTTGTTTATTGCTAAAAATATTGTAGAAGAACACAAAGGAAGAATCAGCATTGAAAGCGAAGAAGGCAAAGGAACCAAAATTAGTTTTACATTACCGTTGAAAAATAGTAAAATAAAGCAAAAAGAAGCAAATAAATAATACAAAAATAAGAAAAAATGGAGATTTCGCTATTATCCCTTGCTAACCTTCTGAGTTTATTAATCTTTTTATTTTTTATTGTCTTTATTCTCTATAAAGATCCTAAAAAAACTCTCAACCGGATAATCGCGGCTTATCTTGCTTGTTTTGTGATCTGGAGCGCTGGAATGTTTTTTATTAACAATCCAAACACCCCCTATGAAGGAGCAGTTTTGGCAAATAAAATTGACTCCATCGGTTGGATTTCTTTTTCTGCCTTCTTCTTTTGGTTTGTTTTGGTTTTTACTGATAAAAAAAGTTTTTTAAATAAAAAATATTATTTAATCTTACTCTTTCTCCCTGCTTTATTTTTTATCTCGCAACAATGGCAAGGAAAACTGATCTATACCTTCATAGAAACCTCCTATGGCTGGTCGCATGTTTGGTCTGACTCTTTACTGACTTATTCTTTCTATTTCTATTACACCCTCTTTTCATTGTTCCCAATCTATCTATTAATTGATTTTTACAGAAAATCTACCTCCGTATTAAAAAGAAAGCAGGCAAAAATTATTATTATTGCGTCTCTTGTCCCCCTGACACTCGGGACTCTTACTAATGTTATTCTCCAAGAATTTGGTATTCATAAAATTCCTTCCACTGCCGACCTCTTCTCTCTCATTTGGTCTTTCGGAATTATTTATGCTATGGTTAGATATAGATTCCTTGGAATTACTCCTTCGACTGCCGCTGAAAATATTATAGAAACAATGTCAGATGCCCTTATCCTCATTGATCTTCAAGGAAAAATAAACACCATCAACAAGGCCACGCTCTCTCTTTCCAAATATAGCGAAAAAGAAATAAAAGAGCTTGGATTGAATGGACTTTTCATGGAAGACAATTTCAAGGAAATGGTTATCAGCAAAGCTTTCAGCGGTCTCACAATTAATAATTATAATTTATTACTGGTGACCAAAGAAGGAGAAAACATCCCAGTAATCTTCTCTGACTCTCTTCTCAAAAACAAAGACAATCATATTGTAGGAATTATTTGCATCGCCAAGGACATCACTCAACTCAAAAAAACAGAAGAACAATTGCAAAAAAGAGCCTGGGAGCTTGAAACAAAAATAAAAGAACTAGAAAAAATTCAAAAGCTAACTGTCAATAGAGAGTTTCGCATGATGGAATTGAAAGAAGAAAACAAAAAACTTCGAGAAGAGATTGAATTAATTAAAAATAATTAACTTTTCCCTTAAATTTTCACATAAATATTTAGACCAAAACCATGCTTGATGAAAAAATAATTAAGAATATCCTTGATAATGTTAAAGGAGAAACGCGAGGAGTTGTTTTCAAGACTGATGCGGAGTTCATAAAAGAAAAAATGGGTGAAGAGGGCCTCGAGAAACTTCAAAACATGGCAAATCAATTAAACATCCCCATAGACTACAACGGAGAAGCAAACGCTACAAAATGGTATCCCTTGAGTCTGCGGGTTCTTTCCATTCTCCTTATTCAAGATGTTTTTGAGTGGGATAATGAAAAAATAATAGAAATGGGAGAAGCCGCCCCTAAATACTCTTTTATTGTAAGGACTCTGCTGAGATATTTTATCTCCTTTGAAAAAACTTTCTCGGAAGCCTCGAAATACTGGAAAGAACATTATTCCGTCGGGGAACTTGTTGTTCCTGATCCAAGTGTTGTAAATGACAATTATCTCGTTTTCCCCCTAAAAGATTTTGAGGTTCACCCGATTTTATGTGAATATTACAAAGGATATTTTCTTTCTATTTGCAGAATGATAGTTAAAGCGGAAAATATGGTCATGAAAGAAACAAAATGCATGTTTAAGGGCGATGAATATCACGAATTTAAAGTAACCTGGTAGAAAAAAATGGAGGAATTAAAATTTAAAAGCCTTGAGGAAGAACTTGCTGATATAAATAAAATCGAGGGAGAGGAACGAGCGCTTGACCTGAGGTATGTCACGGAATATGTCAAAAAAAAAGAAGGGGAAGGAAAATATAATCTTCTCCTAAACAATCTTCAATCAATTGGATTTGTTTTGCCAAAAATTGAAGCCTTTGAAAAAATGAGTTGGATTCCAATGAAAATTCCAGTATTTTTCGTTATAGCAAGCGCCAAATTTTTTAAATGGAAAAGACAAGACATTATTGAGATGGGAAGAAATTTCGTAACATTTTCCCCTCTACTCAAAATATTTGTAAAATATTTTATATCTCCTCAAAAAACAATCGAGGCAGGCACAAGAAATTGGAGAAAACATTACACCCGGGGAGATTTAGAGTTTTTAAAATATGATGAAAATGAGAAAGAAGTGATCCTTCGCCTCAAAAATTTTAAAACCCATCCAGTAGACTATCTTTTCATTGTCGGCTCTTTCGAAAAAATGGGAGAAATTGCCCTTGGAATAGAAAATATTAAAGGAGATGGAGTTCAGAAAAAAGATTGCTATGAATTCATTTTTCGCTGGGAATAAATAAAAAAAACAAACAACATGGAGAATCAACAAGACAAACTTTCCCAACAAATCTATGAGGACATAGAAAGTTTGGAAAAATATATTGAAGAGTTTTCTTTTTTTCTTCCTCTTTCGGTTTGCACCATAAATCCAAGAAATGTTATCGTTGACATCAATGAATCTGCTAAAAAAATGACAGGATTCAGCGAAATTGATCTCATCGGAGAATATGCAAACAAGCTTTTTGAAAATCAAACCCTCCTCGATGATTTTCTAAAAAAATCAGCTAACGAAGAAATCATCGAAAATCAAGAAATGATTCTGGTTACCAAGGAGGGCAAAAAAATGTCCGTCAACGTTTCTGTTGCGAAAAGAACAGACCGAGAAAAGAATTTCATTGGCTTCTTTTTAGCTATTTCTGATATAACGGAAATAAAAAAATTGCAAGAAGGGCTTGAGGAAAAGGTCGCAGAAAGAACTGAGGAGCTTGAAAGAACAAAAAAGTCCTTAATTAACATGCTTGAGGACACAGAAGATGCTAGAAAAAAAGTTGAAGAAGAAAAAAACAAAACCTCTGCCATTCTTTCCAATCTTGTTGACCCGATTATCGTAGCTGATAAAAATGGGGTTATTAGTCTTCTCAATCCAGCGGCCAAAGAAGTTTTTGGCTTAAGAGATGACGCTCTTGGGCAAAAAGCTTTCGAAAATGAAAATTTTTCCATGAACAATTTTCATAAAATAGCTCGAAAAGATTTTGAGGTTAAAGAAATAGGCTCTGAATCAGAAGAGGAGATAACGGAGGAAGTAACCATAAAAAATGGCGATAAAGAAATTATTTACAAAGTGATTACAGCCAAGGTTTTTGACAAAGACTCTTATCTTGGAACAATGAAAATATTCCATGATCTCACCAGAGAAAAAGCGATTGATCGAATGAAATCTGAGTTTATTTCAATTGCCGCCCATCAACTAAGAACCCCTCTTTCTGCAATTAAATGGGTAATTAAAATGATTCTCGATGAAGACTGTGGAACATTAAACGACGAACAAAAAGAGCTTCTGGACAAAGGATACCGAAGTAATGAAAGAATTATTGAACTTGTAAATGATCTGCTCAGTGTTTCCCGAATCGAGGAAGGAAGATTTGGCTATGATTTTAATATGTGCGATTTTCAGGAAGTAATAGACATTGTTGATGATAATGTTAAAAATCTCATAAAGAAAAATAATCAAAAATTGATAATTACAAAACCACCTTCTCTGCCGAAAGTGTATATAGACAAAGAAAGAATCCTTTTGGTTTTGCAAAATCTCGTAGATAATGCTATAAAATATACACCAGAGTTTGGGAAGATTGAGATTATCCTTGAAAAGAAAGGAGAAGATTTTCTTGAAGTTGCTGTCAAAGACAATGGAGTTGGTGTTCCAGAAGAAGATAAAGTTAAATTATTCACAAAGTTCTTCCGAGCTACTAATGTAATGAGAATGCAAACAGAAGGAAGCGGATTGGGCTTGTTTATTGCTAAAAATATTGTAGAAGAACACAAAGGAAGAATCAGCATTGAAAGCGAAGAAGGCAAAGGAACCAAAATTAGTTTTACATTACCGTTGAAAAATAGTAAACTGTAGAAAAGCATTTTAAAAACAGCAAAAGACATTTTGTGCTTCCAAAAGCACCATTTCTGTCTTTGCTTTAAATAATTTAATAAAAAAATAATAAATAAAATTATGGAAAATAAAACCGCTAAAATATTGCTGATAGAAGACGAGGAAGCGCTAGCAGACGTTCTTGAGGCAAAACTCATCAAAGAAGGACATGAAGTAAAAGTTTCTTTTGATGGTGAAGATGGCTACAACAATATCAAAAGTTGGGGACCAGATTTAATTCTTCTTGATATTGTAATGCCAAAAATGGACGGCTATGAGGTTTTAGAAAAGATGAACGAGGAAGGAGTCAAAACCCCAGTAATTATCATTTCAAACTCCGGTCAACCAGTTGAAATCGAAAAAACAAAAAAATTAGGAGCAATTGATCATCTAATCAAAACTCAATTTGATCCGAAGGAAGTAATTGAAAAAGTTCAAAAATACCTTAATTCTTCAAACGAAACCGCAACAGGAGAAACAGCCTCAGAAACAGCTACGGACGAAGAAGTTATCCAACCTCGAAAGGAAGAAGGCGCGAAAGAAAGTGTTGGAATAAAAGTAATGTTGGTTGAAGATGATTCTTTTTTGAGAGATATTTGCGCTAAGAAATTAAGCAAGGAAGGATTTGAGGTTTATGAAGCAATTGACGGAGAAGAAGCTTTGAAAAACGTTGAAAAAATCAACCCTGACATCGTACTATTAGACATTATCCTCCCTGCTATCGATGGGTTTGAAGTACTAGAAAAAATCAGAGGACTTTCTAACCCAGAGGTGCAAAAAGTTCCAATCATTATGCTTTCAAATCTTGGACAGAAAGATGATATCGAAAAAGCTATCAAAATCGGCGCCAACGACTATCTCGTAAAAGCCCATTTCAACACCGAAGAAATTATCGAAAAGATTAAAAAAGAATTAGGAAAAGAATAGTTCAAAAAAATATTCGAAAAACAAAAACGACGGATTTTTCTTCCGTCGTTTTTTATTCCCAATAAGGAGATTTTTATTTTTTCAACCAAAATCTAATTATCAAATCATCAATTCTTGCTTCTTTTTCAATATCTGCTTCTGGTTTCTCGTTTCCAACTTTTTCAAGTTTTTTTGCCAGAACTTCCTTTTTGATTTCTTCATATAATTCTGTTTTTCCAAAAATTTCTGCCCCACCTTCATAGAAGACATCTATCCGATCATCAATTTGGAAATCAGCCTCTTTTCTGGCTTGTTGAATGTGACGAATAAGCTCCCGCATTTGGCCTTCAAGTCTAAGTTCTGGAGTAACTTCAATATCAACTGTTATTGTTTCAATTTCAGTCCCAAGCTCTGCTCCTTTTACATTAAGCTCTTCCGTCAAAATGTTGCTCCATTCTGTTTCATTAATCAGCTCTTCGAACACTCTCATATATTTTTGCCCAAGAAAAACGCGCTTCAATGGTTGACGAACTTTGATTTTATTTTTAGCCCTATCTTGCAATCCCAATGTTATAATCTCTCGAAGATCACCCATGTTTGCATTCAGCTTCTCATCAATTAATTTCTCATCAGCAACCGGAAAATCACAAAGATGCACCGATTCTTCGCCTGTTAAATTCCGATAAATTTCCTCGGAAATAAAAGGACAAAATGGTGCCAAAACCTTTGAAAATTCTGTCAAAACTGTCCAGAGTGTTTGATAGGCATTATTCTTGTCTTCGTCGCTCTCGCTTTTCCAAAATCTTCTTCGAGATCTCCTGATATACCAATTGGAAAGATTATCAACAAATTGCGGGAAAAGACGAACTGCTTTGTTTAATTCATAATTTTCCATCGCTAAATCAACATCTCGAATCAACATATTCAATTCAGATAAAAGCCACTTGTCCAATAAATTTTTAGGTTCTGTTTTTTCAGCAGGGCTCCATTTATCAATATTTGCATATAAAACAAAGAATGAATAAGAATTCTGAATCATTCGAAACATTCCCCGGGAAAATTCGGCTAGATCTTTTTCCGAAAAATTAAGATTCTGGGCACGAACTACCGGAGAATAAAGAAGATAAAATCTCAAAACATCCGCTCCATATTTTTCAATCATTTCAGTTGGATCTGGATAGTTTTTGAGTCTTTTGGACATTTTTTTCCCATCTTCCGCCAAAACAATTCCGTTTACAATCACATTTCGAAAAGCTTCTTTGTCAAAAATTCCGGTAGCAATCGCGTGCAAATAATAGAACCAGGCTCGAGTTTGGTCAATTCCTTCCGCAATAAATTCAGCCGGAAAACTTTTTTCAAATTTTTCCTTATTTTCAAACGGATAATGCGCCTGGGCATATGGCATTGAACCACTATCAAACCAGGTATCCAGAACATCCGGAATCCTTTTCATTTCTTTCCCGCATTTTTCGCAAGGAAAAGTTATTTTATCGACAATGTGTTTATGAAGATCAATTATTTTGTATTTTTTCTCCCTAAGCTCAGCTTTATTAATGTAATTATTTTGATAAACTGCTTTGACATTATCTAGATAATTACCATCTACAAATTTCGCTTCTAATGCATTAATTAAATCACCGTGAGAAACTACTAATATTTTCTTACCTCGATATTTAGAAAAAATATCATTATAGAAATTTTCCATTCTTTCTCCCAGATTTTCCCAGCTGTCACCATTTGGAAAACTCTCTTTGCATCCATTCTCCCAATTATCAACAAAATCCTTAATATCATCAATTTTTACTCCATTATAATCACCTGTATCAGTTTCTCTTAATCTAGAATCATAAATGATTTCAACCCCCAGTTTTTTGGCAACAATTTCACTGGTTTGCTTGGTTCGATCAATATCAGAAGAGATAATAAGGTCTATTTTTTTATCAACTAATTTTTCCGCAGTATTATTTACATCAGAAACGCCCTTTTCTGTTAAGAATTTACCATCTCCAACCTTACAAGACAACACTCTTTCAACATTATTCCCCGCTTCTCCATGTCGCATCACATAAAAAATTCCAAGATCCTTCTGCTCTTCTAATTCCTTAACAGAACCAATTACCTTTATTTCACCACATTCACACTTCCAAATCGGCATTACAGATGCCCAATAACGCTGTCGGCTGATTGACCAATCTCTCGCGCCTTCAAGCCAATTTCCCCATCGTCCCTCTTTAATATATGATGGCTCCCAATTAAGAATCTTGGCGTTCTCCAGCATTTTTTCTTTAATTTTTGTAATCGCCACAAACCAAGAAGAAGTTGCATAATTTATCAGCGGAGTATCACATCTCCAACAATGCGGATAACTATGCTCAAACTTTTCTTTTGAGAAAAGCAGATTATTGTGAGCTAAATATTTAATAATTTCCACATCCGTTTTTTGATGATCGCCAAGCGGTTTCACAGAAAGTCCCACAAAATCCATTGCTTCCTTCTTGATAATTCCATCCATGCCAACATGTTGCACAAAAGGAAGATTGTTTTCTTTCCCGAGATTCATGTCATCTTCACCAAAAGCTGGCGCGATATGCACAATCCCGGTCCCATCCTCAGTAGTCACAAAATTACCTGCACAAACTTTCCAACCATTTTCTCGATTTTCCAGATTTTCTTGATTGGAATAATAACCAAATAATGGCCGATAGGCCTTCCCCACCAATTCCGCTCCCTTGAATTCTTCAATAATTTTATAATCCTGCCCTTCAAAAAGATTCTCCAATTTTTCTTTTGCTAAGATAAAACAGACTAAGCCCCCAGTACCTTCGTCTTTTTTTTCAATTTTAACATAATCAATGTCAGATCCCACTGCTAATGCCACATTTCCAATTAATGTCCAAGGAGTTGTCGTCCAAGCAAGAATGGAAGTTTTTTCATCATCAATAAGTCGAAATTCTGCAATTACAGATAAATCTTTAATATCCTTATATCCTTCGGAAACTTCTGTCTGAGAAAGAGTGGTTTCACATCGAGGACAAATATGCATAGACCGATAACCTTCATAAATCAATCCTTTGTCATAAAGTTGTTTGAAGACCCACCAAACTGATTCCATATAATCAAGATCCATCGTTTTGTAACCATTTTTCATGTCAGCCCAACGCCCCAATTTATCAATCACTTTTTCCCATTCTTCAACATAACTCAAAACCTTTGTTCGACAGGTTTCATTGAATTTTTCCACGCCCAGCTCTTCTATTTCTTTTTTATGATGAATACCAAGGTCTTTTTCAGCGATATTTTCGATTGGCAAACCATGACAGTCCCAGCCCCAACGACGTTCCACTCTGAAGCCCTTCATTGCCCAATAGCGAGGCACAACGTCCTTCATGGTACTTCCAACTATATGACCGTAATGAGGCTCTCCTGTGGCAAATGGTGGGCCGTCATAAAAGCTATAAAGCTTGTCCTCACCCCTTTGTTCAACAGACTTCTCAAAAATCTTATTCTCTTTCCAAAACTTCAAAACATCCCCTTCCATTTCTGAATATTTCCTTTTCGCATCAACTGTTTTAAACATATTTTTATTATTTTAAAAATTAAAATACCCTAAAGAATTAGAAACTTTATTTTTTGAACGTAATGATATCAATGAGAAGAATCTGAAACTACTAGAAGCAAATTCAGTGAAAAAAATAAAGGTTCTAATTCTTCTCTATGAAACAATAAAAAAATCCCAAAGTCGAAAAGACTTAAGGACGAATAAATCGTGGTACCACCTTAATTTAGCTTCTAGTTTTTAGTTATTAGCTTTTAGAAAAATTCTAGAAGCTATAAGATAAAAGCTAGCAACTCTCATTAAAGCTATTACGGGCCTGCCCGGCAAGGTCTATTTTTCTTTAATTAAGAAGTTCTTCTTGCAGCTCCGGAATGATTGTTCCATCTTCGCCTTTTTATTACCTCTCACACCCTCCATATTACAAGAAAGTAATAAAATTGCAAGAAACAAATAAAACTGCTAGAATAGTTGTATAAACAGAAGCCCAGCAGAAACACAGTCTAAAGGGATTTGTTTGAAGTAAAAAATAATGAAAAAAAATGATTAATGAAAAAACTCTTGGGGAACTTAAGAATCTTCTTTTGGAAGAAAAAGATAAACTAGAAAAAGAACTTGGCCTAATCGCAAAAAAAGAAGATGAAGGAAAAGATGAATATGAAGCAAAATTTGAAAACATCGGAAGAGACGAAGAAGACAATGCTGAAGAAGTTGAAGAATATTCAAACAATCTTGGCATAACAGAAACTCTCGAAAACAAACTTAAGGAAGTTAATGGAGCCCTTAACCGAATGCAAAATGGAACATATGGAATTTGCGAAAATTGTGAAAACGAAGAAATCCCCCTAGAAAGATTGCGGGCCTACCCATCAGCAAGTACTTGTTTAAAATGCCAAAAATAACTTCAAAAAATGAAAAATTGGTTTTATCTTTTAATAGCTACCAGTTTATTATTGATTGATCAAATAGTTAAATACCTTTCGATAAAAAAACCCTTTCCGGAAACGGAAGGGTTTTTGATTAATTCCTGTAACTTCAACATTGCTTGGAGCATTCCGATAAATGAAATACTTTTCTGGACTATCTGGACAGGAATTATCCTGACCATCCTCTATTCTCTTCTAAAATCTTTTGACTTATTTTTACTAATTGTTCTTTTTGGAGCAATTTCAAATATTATTGACCGGATAACAAAAGGGTGCGTAGTTGATTATATAAATCTTTATTCATTCCCTACTTTCAATATTGCCGACATAATGATAACTGGTGGAATTATTCTTTTTTTTCTCAAAGATCTTCTTTCTCAATCAAGAAAAAAAACAAAACAATAATTTTATTCTGCATCCGTTGGAACAAAAACGTCTTTCCAAAAAACTCGCTCCTTTCTTCGCGGAGGCTTGTTTTCTTTGTTGCCACCCTCCTCTATTTCCTGCTCAATAACACCCAACTCTTCCTCCAAAACATCATCTTCTTCCTGAAGTTTTTCCTCCCTGCTTTCATCCTCGTCTTTATCATAATTTATAAAAGCTTCTCTCGGATAAATCTCCCAAACCGCGATTGTCCCAAACTCATGAGAATTTCCAAAATCAAAATAATCAACGTAACGGCTTGAAATCAGTTTGGATTCCTCTTTTGCAGTTGCGATTGAGAAATAAATACAATCACTCTTGTCTTTTATTGCCTTACTAATTCTGTCATATTTCACATCCGGATAATAGACATCAAAAATATATTCGTAGGAACGTTTGTAATCCTCCCCGGCATAAAAACAAACTGTTTTTTTCGATTCCCGTCCTTTCTTTGCCATAAATTCAGTCGCTTCTTTTATCTTTCCAAAAGTTTTTCCGTCATCTTGTTGTAAAAAAATATTTCGACTAATTTGAGAAGGGTCTTGGCTAGATAAAAACGAAATCCAGATCTTTATCCCATTAAAATTCATCAACAAAAGAACAACAAAAGAACAATATGCAACAAGGGTAATTGCCTTATAGCCAAAACTTTCTACTGCTTTTAAAATTGCTCCCCAAAAAATGAACGGCAAGAAAGCAATCGGCAAGAAAAATCTTGGCTTTAAACTAATATTCGTTTTTATTTGTAAAAGAATAAAAACAAAAAACCAAACTAGAGTTAGATAAATAAACGGTCGAGCCTCTTTTTCTTTTTTCCAAAAATAAACAAGCGCCCCGACTCCAAAAACAACAAGGAAAATGCCGGCTAAAGCAGAAACAATTCCTTCTTTGTGACCGAAAGAGGTTAAAAACATAAAGAGGGAAATGACAATAATTCTGCAATTTTCAAACAATCCCAACGCCCGTCCTTCTGTTTTTGAAGTAACTGCATAAATGAATTGTCGCAAACTGTCTCCTCCCGTGCTAATATCACTTAAAATAACAGGGATATACAAAAAAGCACCAACGGCAATTGCGCCAAGCCAATACTTCCAGTTAATTTTTCTTGGAAAATAAAAAATCCAAAACAAAAAAGCAACAACAGGAAATCCAACAAAAGCAATAAAATGAAGTTGACTGACAATCCCATAACTAAGCCCTGCAAGAACCAACCACCACCCCGCTTTTTTTCTGTCCACTTCACTGTGCGATTTTAAAAGAGAGAGCAAGAAAAATAACCCCCAAAAAGGCAGTTGATTTGGATTCCAAGCAAAACGAGAATACTGAATGATGATAAAGGAAAAAGCATACAGAGTTGTTGTCAAAAAAGAAATTTTTTGAGAAAAAAAGATTCTAAGAAAAATAAAAAAAAGCGGAATTGTTAAAAGAGAAAACAGCAAATCAGGAAAAGCAAAAACATGTGGTTCAATACTGTTAAAAATTTTAGCTGATAAATATTCTTCATAATAGAAAATCGGTCCGAGTCTCAAAAATGTTCCAGCCGCTCTTGGCCCCAACAAAGGAAGCTCTCCTGGACCATTTTCAAAAGCCATTGCCGCCAATTTTGCATCTCGAACTTGATCAGACTTGAAATAAAGCCAATCACTGAAATTATAGCTTCTTATGGCAAATGCTCCGATGATGACAAAAACAAAAGCCAAAATAAGCCAATGTTTTTTTATAAAATCAATAATTTTATCCATCTATTTTTATGTTTAACCATAATCTACTCCTATCAACTTAATACAATATATTGCTATATGCTCCCAGCTAATAACCACAGGAATCCCACACAAGTAAGTTATTTTGACACCTTAGGAACGTTTGGCAAAATAACTTACTTGTGTGGGATCCGATCATAGCTCGTACAACTTTTACATTAAGTGATAATTATACCAATTATCAAAGTCGCCAAACCAACTTGGTGACTAAAATAAAATTTACTGCCGTTGCCACAAGAATTCCCAAGAAAGCGGCCAATACATAATGAATGCCAAAATACATAACTCCGGTAAATACCGCCCAGTTAAATATCATTGAAAAGAAAGAAATTAAATAATAAAGAGTCACTCTCCTCAAGCTCTCTTTTCTGGTCGGAGATTTTTTATCACCATAAGTGAAAAGGGTGTTCAGGATATAATTGGTTAAAATCGAAAGAATCACCGCAATTGCCCAAGCAACATTTTTGTTAAGATCATAAAATTCAACCAGAAAATACAAAATTCCGATATTAACCACTACTCCGCTTCCACCAACAATGCAGAATTTCACAAATCTTCCTGCTTCCGGCACAGTAAAAAAAATATTCCAAAGATGTTTGAAAAATTCCAATCCCTGTTTAAGCGTCGCCTTGCTTTCGTCATTTTCCCTTGCAAGAAATGTATAGGGAACTTCAACCACCTTATCGAAATTGGCTCGCATCAAAACCTCAACAAGAATCTTGAATCCTTTTGGATATAATTCGACTCCATCTAGAATACTTTTCTTAAAAAGAAAAAAACCTCCAAGCGGATCTGATGTTTTCCTAGTTGGAATAAAAATTATTTGAGTGAAATATTTGAAACCCAAAGAAACTGCTCGACGATAAACCCCATAGAAAGTCTTTAAACTCCCCAGCCCTTCGGCACTTCCTCCTTTTGTATATCGAGTTGCGACTGATATGTCCGCTTTTTTTTCAACTATTTTTTCAAAAAGAGCTGGAATAACGCTTGGAGGATGTTGCAAATCACTGTCCAAGCAGCAAATATAATCTCCTTGAGCCTTTTTAAATCCTTCAATAAAAGCAGTTGCCAAACCAGTTCTTTCCTCTTTGGGTCTATGAATCATCTGAATATTGATGTCTGAATTAATCTGAATCTGCTTATTGATTTCTTCCGGTGTCTCATCACTGCTATCATCCACAAACAAAATATCAAAAGAAATCCCTTTCCCATTCATAGCATTTTTAATTCCTTGCAAAATCGGACCAACATTATCTTTTTCATTAAATGTCGGCAAGATAATGGTTAAAGCATTTTTATCCATAAATTTAATTTTAGATTAAAAAACATCCTTCCAGAGCAATCTCTCTGTCTTTCCGTCTTCCACTTCCACCTCGTCCTCCTCTTCTGAAGATGCTTCATTGTTTTCCTTTAAATCTTCCTTTCCTCCCTTGTTTTCAGAATTTTTAATAAACTCAGAAACCTTATTTTGATCAATTTTCATCTTGAAGACCATTACTTGGCCAAATTCTTCAGATAAAACAATTTCGACACATGCCTCAATATCTTTCGGAATAGATTTAACCCCTCCTTTCACGGTTCCAACAACAAAAAGTTCACTATAACCAACTAAATCTCTGGCACTGCCGATGTGATCTGCTTCTTCTTTTAACCTGTTCGGCTTTATTTGACTCACTAAGTAGATAATGGGCTGTTTATATTCTGCCTTTGAATAAAAAGCAACCCTTGTTCCTTCAAAATTTTTATGAATATAGTCAACAGCCCTTTCTAATTGTCCCAAAGTAACACCGTCCTGTTTTTTAAGAATAAAATCCCTATCAACAGAAAAACTTCTCTGCTGTGAAATATGTTGATCTTTAAACCAAGCCGCTATTCCATAGAAATTCATTAAAAGAAAAGCAGAAAATATCACTAACACAAAAGCTAAGCCTCCTTTTGCAATTTTTTTTCTCAAAAAACTAAACCATAAAACCAAAACAATGAATGGCACTGGAAAAACCGGCACAAAATATCTCGGACGAAGTTGATATGAAACAGAAATAGTAATTAAAAAAAACATAATAATCCAAACTGGCATTAACAATAAAAAGTCTCTTTTATTTTCGTTGTTAGTTTTATTTCTCTGCCATAAAGAGAGAACTATGCCACTGATCATCAAAAACAATCCAAACCCAACCGGATAAGGATCAGCCTTTTTCCCCTCTCTCGTCCAAAAAGACGTTGCTATTAAATTGTAATTCTTCCCTTGCTCTCTGAAATTTCTTATAAGCTTCTCCCCAAAATTCTTGTCGTCTCTTGGCTTTTCAACGAAAGCTCCAACAAAGTTTTTCACATTGCTCCCGTCAGTTTTCATGTCACTTATTATCACTGGAGTATAAATAAACAAAAAAACGAACAAAGAAACTAAAACATATCCGATAGTTTTTTTATTAAAAATTCCTTTAAGCTTAATTAAAAACCCTCTTATCTTCCAAGGCTCCAGATAAAAGAAAAAATAGGCTGCCATAATAGCAATAAGTCCGAAAAAGGCGAAGAAGTGATATTGCGTAACAATTGCCACTGATGACATCCACACCAAAAGCCAAAGAAGTTTCTTTCTACATTCACTAGAACGCAATGTCATCAACATTCCATAAAAAGTAAGCAACATAAAAAAAGGCACGGAGTTAGGATTCCAAGCAAAACGAGAATATTGCACAACCAAAAAGGAAAATGCATAAAGAGTTGTTCCTAAAAGAGAATTAACTCTATTAAAATACAATCTTAAAAACAAGAAAAGTAAAGGGATGGTCAAAATTGCAAAAAATGTATCGGGGAGAGCGAATACTTCTGGTGCAGTTGAATTAAACATTGCCCCAAAAACATATTGAGAATAATAAAAGGCTGGTCCAAGGCGAAGATAGTCATCTCCAACTTTTGTAGCGCGAGGACCTAGAAGGGGAAGATAGTTCGGTCCATTTTCAATCGCCTCAGAAATAATCATCGCATCTCGAGCCTGGTCCCACTTAAAGAAAAGCCAATCATGATATTGATAAACTCTTAAGAAAATTCCGATCAAGAAAATTATCAAAAACAATCCTGCTGTTGTCTTCTTACTTTTGTTTATTTCATTGTAAATATTTTTTAACATTTTTTATCTTAAATAAAAATAGATATTCCTCATTATTACAGAAATGAAGACTTTTATCAATATTTTTCTCTTTTCAACCTATTTCTCAAAAGAGGCTTTCCAAATAGTTATTAATCCTGTTTGGTAGCCCTTTTTAAGGCTTATTTTTACTCCTTTTTGAAAAAATCTATTAGTTATCTCATCCGCTGAATTATTGCCATGGTCGATGACAAAAATATCACAATTATCAGCTAAGTTCATTTCTATTGTTTTGTTAATGCGCTTTGCCTCAAAATCAGGATAGTTTCTGTCGAAAATAAACTTATAAGAAGCCAAATAAGTCGATGGACTATTAAAACAAGCAACATTCTTACTACTTCTTGATTCTTCTCTTATCCAATCGACCGACTCTTCCATTTTACCGTAAGCAATAAAATCGCTTTGAATTAAAGAAGTACTTGAAATTTTTCTGCTAAACCTGTTTTTCTCATCTTGATTTTTCATCCCCTCATACCAATTCAATACAGCACTTAAATTTATTGTAACAATAAAAATACAAATAAAAATTGAAATTATTTTTCCTATTTTATTACTCCAAACACTTTTAATCAGAATGGCTAGTAAAATATATGGAATAAAAAAAGATGAGAACCAAAATCTTGGCTGGTCAATTTCAAAAGCCAATTTGTAATTCAAAAGAAGAAATACCAAAAACCACCCTCCAATTAAAACAAAAAATTCATTGGGTAACGAGTTAACATTATTTCTTTCTTTTTTATTTCTTCGCACCAAAACAAAACTCGCACCAAAAGAAAAACTTATCAACAAATAGCCAAGCCATCGCACATCCTTCAGTTCTTTTTCGTTAATAGAAAAAATACTTAATGAATAATACTTGCCATACTGTTCTGTTGTTTTTCCTATTTTTTCAAAAAAACTTCTTTTTTCTGACTTAACGCTAAATGCTTTTATGAACTCTCTTGTGTTATCACCATTTGTCTTCACGTCATAAACAATTAATGGTGAATATAAAACAAGAAAAATTAAAACAGCTCCGGCCCAAAATTTCCAATTTATATTTAACGGATGATAAAAAAACCAAAAAAATAGTGCCACCAAAGGAAAGCCCAAAAGAGCCATTACATGAAGTTGACTGACAATCCCATAGCTCAAACTCACCAAAAGAAGCCACCATCCAATATGTTTTTTATTCTTATCGGAAACTGTCTTGTAAACACTCACAATAAAAAGTAACCCCCAAAATATAATCGAATTTGGGTTCCAAGAAAAACGAGAATATTGCGTTATCAAATAAGAAGAAGCAAAAATTGCTGTAATCAAAAGACTCTGCTCTTTTACAAAAAATAAATTTAGAAAATAATAACTAAGCGGAATGGCCAATAAAATAAAAAATAAGTTAGAAAAAGCGAAAACTTCTGGGGAATCAATACCAAAAATTAGTCCGGATGCATACTCAAAATAATAAGAAATGGGGCCTAGGTGGAAATCAGTCCCGCCCGCCTTTGGACCCAACAATGGAATTTTTTGGACTCCTTCCTCTATTGCCTCTATTGAATTTTTTGCATTCCTTGCTTGATCAGCTTCAAAATATAACCAATTATGATAATTATAGGTTCTAACAAAAATTGCAATAATTATAATTGCCAATAAAACCAAAAAATGCCAGTTTTTTTTCATTTAATCATTTTTATTTATTATAGGGAGGATTTCCAAAGAGATCTCCCCATGTTTCAGCTCTTAACACTGTCTCTTTCTCTTCAATTTCCACTCCTTTATTTTTTCCAGCTGATTCATTTATTGGGCTTAACTCCCAAACTGTTAAAGCATTAAAACGCTTTGAATCTTTAATTTTAAAATTAACCAAAAACTCTTCCTCAATATCTTTTTCTCCTTTCAATGTCCTGCCGACAATAAAATACAAGCAATCCGAATAGTTGTCTGTCGAACTGAAACGACTAAAAATAATATCCGGGTAATTTGTATCTCGAATAAATTCAAATCCTAAATTATATTGATAGTTTGAATTCCGCAAACATACTTTTTTATTTTGAACTTCGGCTTGTCTGGCAATATAATCAAATGCATCACTCATTTGACCAAAAGTTATTAATTCATCATGTGGTCCAAGCTTTAGATTGCGACTATACTTAATTTCTTTCTCTTGATTATTACTATGCAACGCAGCATACCAAGAATAAGTTGCTTGAAAATTAAAGAATAAAAGAAAAGCAGTAAAAATAACCATCAAAAAAGTCCCCAAACTCTTTATTTTTATTTTTTCTAATAAAGAAAACCAACCTCCAAGCATCAAAAAAACCAAAGGTGAAATTGCCACAAAATATCGCTCGTTATTCAATTTATTATAAATTCTAAAAAAAGTAAGAAAGAAACATGCTGCCCAAAGCAAAACAATCCAGGAAAAAATTTTCTGATTTTCAATAAAAACTAGCGTTTTATTTTTTAAAAGGAGAAAAAAGATAAAAATAATCGAGATAACAAAGAAAAGCCCACCCGCTTTTTCTACAAAAGAAATTTCTTTTTCATTAAAAGAGGTTAGGTTGAATGCAAAAAATTCTCCAAATTTATCATAAGTCTTTGAGACTTTCTTGGAGAACGACTTTGCTTCTTTTTGCTCCCTCGTTATTGCAGACAGAAAGCGCTTTGAGTTATCCCCGTCATTTTTCACTTCGCTAATGATCATTGGCAGATTAAAAACCAATATCAACAACAACGAAGCCATCCAAAACTTGAAAGAAATTTTAGAAAAAGGGAGAAAAAACAAAAAACAAAAAGAAAGAATTGCGAATCCAGTGAATGCAACAAAATGCAGTTGGGAAATAACAAGCAGGCTTAAAACAAAAAAGATCATCCACTTCCCTTTTTTTTCATCTTTCAAATTAATAAGCTTAAATAGACTCAGAACCAATAATATTTCCCAAAAAAATAGTTGATTAGGATTCCAATTAAATTTTGAATACATCAGGTTAAAAAAAGAAAAAGAAAAAAGCGCTGTTATCAAAAGACTATTATTCTTGGAAAAAAATTGAATATTAAAATAATAAAATAAGGGAATTGCGAAAATAAACAACAGGGCATCCGGCAAAGCAATCACCCATGGCTGAACATCATTAAAAAGAAAAACAAAAAATGTTTGTAAGTAATAATAAAATGGCCCTAAATGCAAAGTTTCTCCTCGAGGATTCAAATCTCCATCAATATAAGCAAGATCCACTTTAGGCCCCAGCAACCGAAGAGATTTAAAGCCATTATCAAAAACCTCCTTAGCATAATAAGCATCCCTTGATTGATCCGCTCGGAAAAGAAGATTCGCATCGAATTTCCAAAAATGGATAAGGGATGACACCAAAATAATTATCGCTAAAACATAGGGATGCCAGTGTTTCTTAAAATGAACTTTTATTTTATTCATTTAAATTAATATATTAACTTAGTTCTTTTTTTATTCAATAACTTCGATACTTTTTTCTTCTTCAATTTCCTCAACCTTATCTTCTTTATGAAACAACTTCTCTCCGTCAAGACAATTTGAATTTTCAGAAGTTAAATCAAAGGTCATATATCCGTTGTCCAATTCTTTTTCGTTAGCTGTTGGATTATGAAAAACAGAAACTCTCACAACCTCTCCGTCAATCAAAATTTCACTAAAAATTCCTTCATCTTTAAATTGATGTTCTTTTTTCAGCCCTCCATTAGCTTTCCAAAATCCCTGTAAGACATAATAATCAACTCCATCCTCATTTAAATAACAAAATCTTTCAGTATGACCTGAAAAAACAGCCTTTACTTTATTTTCTGAAAATAATTTTCTCAACTCTTTTCCTCCCAAAAATAACTGCTCTTGATTTTTACTTTCTTCTGTTATCAAGGGCTGATGAACAAAGACAATTTTTTGATAACCCCTCGACTCTTCCAGGAGGGATCTAAGCCAACTCATTTGGTTGTGGTCAATAAGACCTGGATAAGACTGGTTATCTCCAGTGGTATCGACAATAGCTCCTTCTGCTCCTAGCTTATTATTACCGTCCAAAACAATAATTCGGTAACCCTTGATGTCGAAATAATAATAAGGTTT
>DCVH01000083.1 GCA_002327335.1 Patescibacteria group bacterium UBA2193 | reverse complement strand
ATTTTGACGGCAGATTCTTCGGAAGAAATTCGTTTTCGGGATGATGCCGGAGAAGATTTTCTCTATTGGCTTGTCGTCGTCAGTGGAGAGCCTTGGTATGTTTTTCCAGGAGATTCATGTCTGTTGTGGGCAAGAAAGGAGGCGGTATGAACGAGACAACAAGAATCCGTCTTCGGGAGTTATCAATTATTCTCGGAGAACCAATTCGAGAGATGGGGAAAATGGATATTCGGAAAAGAGCAGTTCTTCGAATTTTTACTGCTAGGATTCTGACAGCATTCGACAGGACTGCCGAATGGGTCAAAAAAACGAATAAGCGTTACGGAGGAGAGGAAAGGAGGTGGTGAAAATTGAAAAAACAATATGTTCCGCCAACTTATGAACTGGTCGTGAACATGAATTTCATGTTCGACGCGCTGAAAAAATTCAGACAACTGTGTCGGCAGTGTTCCAGCTGCCACGGTTGCCGTTAAGACGGCGGAAAAACAAAAAAGGTGACCAAGCTCAATGCGCGGTCACCTTTTAAATTTCTCTCCAAAAACTAACAATTACCAACTAAAAACTATAAACTAACAACATTTGACTTTTCCTTTAAAATAAAGTATAATTAGCTTGAAATTAAGTAAAAAGGGCCTTTTTTAGGCTTTTGTTGTGTCTTTTTTAGAGAATATAATGACAGAAAAAGAAGAAAAGGAGGAAATCGAAAAAGATGAAGTTCGTGAAGAAGAAGGTGAGACAAAAGTTTCATATATTTTTGAGTTGGTTAAAGTTGTAATTTGGTCGCTGATAATCATTATTCCAATCAGAGCATTTCTTTTCCAGCCTTTTTTTGTTAAAGGGGTTTCAATGGAGCCGAATTTCCATGATGGAGAATATCTGATTGTGAATGAATTGGGCTTCAAACAGACCAGCATCTCAATTGGAAGCAAAAATTTGTTTACTGTGAAAAATTTCAGAGAATTTGAACGAGGGGCGGTGACAGTTTTCCATTATCCCAACGATCCCAAGGAATTTTTTATCAAGCGAATTATTGGTTTGCCAGGGGAAAAAGTTGTAATCAAAAGCAATCGGGTGATGATTTATAACGATGAATTCCCGGATGGTTTTATTTTGGACGAGTCTCAATATCTATCAGGAAATTCCCAGTTAACCGGTTGTGAAGGAAGATGTGTCTATGAATTGAGCGATGATGAATATTTTGTGCTTGGTGATAATCGAAACCATAGCAGTGATTCAAGAAGTTGGGGAAAACTTAACCAGAAATTTGTTGTCGGGAAAGTTCTCTTGAGGGCTTGGCCGATAAATGATTTTGATATTTTTTAATATTTAGTTTAACTAAAAATGCCACGTAAAAAAAAGGTTCAACCAGTTAAGGAGGCAGTTGCAAAAAAAAGAACAAGAAAGTTGAAACCAAAACAGTTCCAAACTGTTCGAGGTATGCGCGATATCTTGCCTGATGTTCAACCATATTGGCAAAAAGTTAGAAAGGCAGTTGAAAAAATCGCGAATGACTATAGCTATAATCGAATCGATCTGCCATTGGTTGAATTCAGAGAGCTTTATGAGCGTGGAACCGGGAAGGGAACAGATATTGTTGAAAAGGAAATGTTTAAATTCAAAACCCAAGGAGGCGATGATGTCGCTTTGCGTCCAGAAGGAACTCCTGGTATTGTGAGAGCCTATCTTCAAAACGGAATGCAGTCTTGGTCAAAACCAGTGAAACTTTCATATATTGGGCCGATGTATCGATATGATCGCCCGCAAGAAGGACGTTATCGAGAATTCTATCAATTTGGGTTTGAGGCAATTGGGGAAAAAGATGCGATTTTGGATGCACAAGTAATTCAAATGGCACTTCGAGTTTTCAAGACAATCGGATTCAAAAAAATGTCATTGCAAATCAACAGCATCGGATGCAGTGAATGTCGTCCAAGTTATAACTCTTTACTTGTTAGTTATTTGAATAACAGGAAAAAATCTCTTTGCATGGATTGCAAAAAAAGACTTAAAAACAATCCATTGAGAGTATTGGATTGCAAAGAAGAGAAATGCACCCAAATTGTTTCACAAGCTCCTCAGGCAATTGATCATCTTTGCAAAGAGTGCAAAGACCACTTCACTTTTCTTCTTGAATGTCTTGATGAACTAGATGTTTCTTATGAAATCAATTCACGGCTCGTGAGAGGATTGGATTATTACACTAAAACAGTTTTTGAAATATGGGCGACAAATGATGAAAACGGGGCAAGAAAAGCGCTTGGGGGAGGTGGCCGTTATGATGAACTTTTTGAAACACTTGGCGGGAAAAGAACTCCAGCGGTTGGATTTGCAGCGGGAATTGACCGAGTGGTTGAAAAGATGAAAGAAACTGGCGTGAAAGCCTTTTATCCGGCTATTCCCAAAGTCTATCTAGCACAACTTGGAGATATGGCAAAAAAGAAAAGTTTGAGAATTTTTGAGGAACTGGAAAAGGCGGGAATTGGTGTGGCGGAAAGTTTTGGGCGAGGAAATCTTCGTTCTCAACTCAATCAAGCCAATCAACTTGATATGGATTTAGTTTTGATAATCGGGCAAAGAGAAGCACTTGATGAAACTGTGATTATTAAAGACATGAAATGTGGAAGTCAGGAAGTGGTTGCTTTCAGAAAAGTTGTTGATCAAGTGAGAAAAAAATTAAAGAATAATTCTTAATTTTATTTTTATGGAAGACTGTATTTTTTGCAAAATTGCTAAAAAAGAAATTCCAG
>DCVH01000065.1 GCA_002327335.1 Patescibacteria group bacterium UBA2193 | reverse complement strand
TGGTCAGCAAAACCTATGAATTCCTCCGTGCTGTTGCCGATCAGAACAGACTCAAAATTATTTGTGTTCTTCGAGGTGGATCAAAATGTGTGTGCGAGATAATCCCTGCCCTGGGGATTTCGGACAAGCTCGCCTCTCACCACCTCAAACAACTCAAAAAAATCGGGCTTTTAATCGAAAAACGTGAAGGCAACTTCATTCGTTATTCCCTCGACAAAAAAATTATCCGGGAATACAAGAAGTTTTTGAATCAAGTAATTAACTAATAAAAAAATATGTCAAAAAACTGTTGTGACACAGAAAATTCTTGCAGTTGCAATTGCAACGGCAAAATAGAAAACAAGCTTTGTGAACTCACCAAGCCTCATAATGAATTTGATATTGATAAGATTATTCCACTGGTAGATAGCCCAAAATATCTTTGTCGCTGTTGTGGCAGACTGGCAAACGAAAAAGAAAATCTTTGCAATCCAATTAAATTAAAATAAAAAAATGAACATCAAAATTCTGGGAACAGGTTGCCCTAATTGTCAAAAACTGGAAGCCAACACAAAACAAACACTAGAAGAATTGGGAATAGAAGCTCAGTTAGAAAAAATCACTGATATTCAAGACATTATGAGTTATGGTGTGATGGGACTGCCAGCACTGGTTATTGATGAAAAAGTAGTATCGTCAGGAAGAATTCTCGACGTGGAAGAAATTAAATCCATTATTTCTAAATAAATTATTAAAACAAAAAACATCCTATGAAAAAGCTGGGAACGTATTTACTTTATGGGGGAGCATTATTTTTTGCCATCGCTCTCGTCTTCATAAGCATGAACCCGGAAGAGAAAGCTGAGTCAAATAATGCCGAGACAAGACCGCAAGCAATCAGCCCCGAGACTGCGAAAAATGAGCAAGTCAAGCCAGCAGAGAAAGTTCAAGTATATGTTTTTCACTCCACTAATCGTTGTTTTTCCTGTGTCACCATCGGAAAATTTTCCAAAAAAACAATTGAACAAAAATTTCCAGATGAACTAAGTTCTGGAAAAATTGAATTCAAAGAAATTAATATCGATCTACCCGAAAACAGAACGCTGACAAATAAGTTCGAAGCAACCGGCTCGGCTCTTTTTATTAACGCCGTCATTGATGGTGAAGACAATATAAAACAAAATACTCAGGTCTGGAGACTGGTTTCCGACGAGCAAAAATTTATAAATTATTTATCCGGTGAAATTAAAAAATTACTCTAAAATGGAATTCCTAAACATTTTAATTGACCAATATAATTTTCCCCTGTTTTCCGCTTTTGTTCTGGGCGTGATGACTTCCATCAGCCCCTGCCCTTTGGCGACTAATATCACCGCTATCGCCTATATTTCTAAAGACATTAAGACCACCAAACATACCTTGCTTAATGGACTGGCTTATACGTTGGGTCGAGCAATCAGCTATACCCTCTTGGCAACATTGATTTATTTTGGACTTTCCACTTTTACGATTGCCAATATTTTTCAGGGCTGGGGAGACAAATTCTTGGGAATAATTTTGATTTTAATCAGCCTTACGATGTTTGGCATCATCAAAATTAATCTGATTTCAAAGAATGAAAATGTGGATAAAATAAAAGAATGGCTGGCAAGAAAAGGCTTTGTTGGAGCGTTGTTCCTTGGGATGATTTTCGCCTTGGCGTTTTGCCCTTATAGCGGGGTGCTATTTTTTGGAATACTGATCCCGCTAGTCTTAACTTCGACTGAAGGATTGTTATTGCCTCCGCTATTTGCAATAGGAACAGGATTGCCAGTAGTTCTTTTTTCTTTTATTTTGGCCTTTGGCGTTGAAAAAGTAGGTAAAATATACAATGCCATGAGCAAAATCGAAAAGGTGATGCGATATGGTGTAGCAACAATTTTTCTTCTAGCGGGAATTTATTATCTGCAGTTTTTAATTAAGTATTTGATTAATTTATAAAAAAATGAATATCTTCTTCCCTATCGAGTTATTTGCCGATTGGCTCACCTATAATATTTTTGGGCTGGCGGAACACACTAGATTTTCTGAGGTTGTGAATTTTTTTATTTATGACACGATTAAAATCGGGTTACTCTTGCTTGTTGTTAATTATGTAATGGCAATAACGCGCTATTATTTCCCGATGGAAAAAGCAAGAGACATTCTCACCAAAAAACGCTGGAATGGATTGAACTATCTTTTGGCCGCACTGCTCGGGATTGTCACACCATTCTGTTCTTGCTCATCTATCCCACTTTTTATAGGTTTTCTTGGAGCAGGGATCCCAATTGGAATAACTTTTGCCTTTTTAATAAGCTCCCCTCTCATCAATGAATCTTCGCTATATTTATTTCCTGCTATATTCGGGATGAAAGTCACCATTCTATACAATTTGTTTGGGCTGGCAATCGCAGTAATGGGAGGCATGCTGATTCAAAAATTGAAAGTTGAAAAATATGTTATACCAGAGCTTCTGAAATTCAAATCACGCTCTCAAATAGAACTGGATAACGGGGGAAGCAAACTTTCTTTCCCTCAGCTTATTTCATATTTCTGGAAAGATGGAATGAAGATCACAAAACAAATTTTTCCTTATATAATTTTGGGTGTCGGAGCAGGAGCAATTATTCACGGCTTCGTGCCGAGGAGTTTGGTTGAAAATTATCTATCCGCCGAATCCCTTTGGACCGTTCCGTTGGCCGTTGTGTTAGGCGTGCCTCTCTATGCCAATTCGGTCAGCGTGCTCCCCGTGATGGAAGCAATGACAGGAAAGGGTGCCCCCATAGGAACAGTTCTAGCTTTTATGACAGCAGTTGTGGCCCTCTCTCTCCCTGAGGCTTTGATTCTCAAAAAGGTCATGCGTTGGCAACTTTTGGCGATATTTTTCGGAATAACTATTTTTGGAATAATCCTTATGGGATATTTATTTAATCTAATTTTAAACTAATACTTTCTATTTCTGCAATATTTTATTCAGATTGAATTGAGACATAATTTGAATCTGTGATATACTCAGAAGATAAATTCAATTGAATAGCTTTTTCATGGACACGAAAATAACAAAAATTGAAGACTTAGGGTGGGATGAATTTTTTGAATCCAATCGGGTGAAACTCGGATTGGATGTTTTTGCGGTTGCAAGAGTAATTGCTGAACACAAAGGGGCTTATAAAGTTAAAAATATCCAAGGTGAGTATTTAGCAAAAATAACTGGCAAACAAATGTTTGAAGCAATGTCCAGGGAAGATTATCCAGCAGTCGGCGACTGGGTTGTTATTGCTGAAGCCGAACAAGAACAAGCAGTAATTAAAAAAATATTACCGAGAAAAACAGTAATGAAAAGAAAGAACAGCGGTAAAAATGAAACTCAAATTATTGCTACTAACATCGATGTGGCTTTCGTGATTGAAGCAGTCGACAGAGATTATAACCTAAATCGTATTGAAAGATATTTCGCCATTGCCAAAGATAGCAATATTTCCCCTGTTGTCATTCTTAATAAAATAGATTTGATTTCACAGGAAGAATTGGACTTGAAAATAACGGAAATGAAAAATAGACTGGGCGATGTGGAAATTATCCCGACCAGCAATTCAACCGAAGAAGGGCTGGAAAGACTTCAAAAATATATTACTAAAAATAAGACTTATTGTTTCTTGGGATCATCAGGCGTAGGAAAGTCATCACTCATCAACAAGTTGCTAGGAGAAGAGATTATTAAAACTGAAAAAATTGGAGCGCGTTCCGGAAGAGGAAAACATGCAACAACTGTTCGAGAAATGTACTTTCTGGCAAATGGAGGAATTGTGATTGATAACCCTGGAGTGCGAGAAGTTGGAATGACAGATGCAAGCACGGGCATTAACAATTCTTTTAACGAAATAACCGCACTGGCAAAAGGTTGCAAATATTTTGATTGCACGCACATCCACGAACCAGGGTGCGCAGTTTTGTTCGCCTTGGAAACCGGAAAAATAGACAAGGATAAATACACTAACTACATCAATCTCAAAAAGGAAACCGGGCATTATGAGATGACCCAATCAGAAAAGAAAAAGAAGGAACGCCAATTTGGAAAATTTATCAAAAATGCAAAAAGAGACCTGAAAAAATTTAGACACAAAGATTATTAACTCACTTTTTGTTCTAGCGAAACAGCAACCATAAAAGCAACTATCCAAGCTTTGCTTGGTCTTTTTATATATTTTAATTTTTGATTTTTA
>DCVH01000099.1 GCA_002327335.1 Patescibacteria group bacterium UBA2193 | reverse complement strand
AAAATATTTAGTACTGACATAGTTAATTTCTTAATTAATAATTTTAAAAACAATAAAATTCTAGCAACATGATCACAAAACGTCAAACGTCAATTATTTCTTTCTAATTGTAATTATAATAAGCCCACCAACCAAAATCAATACAACCAAAATCGCCACCGTTGGAAGCCAAGCTTGATTTTGCAATAGACGACTTTCTTTTCCATCACAAACGTCACCTTCTCCATCAAGATCAACATCTTTTTGGGAATTATTTGGATCATTGAGACAATTATCCCTGCTATTGATAATTCCGTCATGATCGAAATCGTCACATGCATCTCCTCTCCCATTTTCATCAAGGTCCTCTTGATTAGCATTTCCAACAGACACACAGTTATCATCCTCATCAACTACCCCATCACCGTCCACATCCGCCTTAACAAAAGCGGAATTCAAAATCGGATTCAATTCTGGCAAAAATCTTACTCCGTCATCCCCGGTTAGATTTGGATATTCTCCAGGATTAACTTCCACATATCTATCCGCGTTATAATAAACAGAATAATCTTTTCCGGGTTGAGCCAAAAAACGCAAATGATCAATTGATTTGAAATCATTTTCACTAAAACCAAAATCTATCTCCCTGATTCGAAGCGGTTGAATATAACTCAATTTAACAAAAAATTCAGATCCGATGGTTTCAGGGAAAAAAATAGTGTGCGATCCTATATTTTTCCTTGCTAAAACTATCCTCCTATCATTCTCTCTGCCGACAGTTATTTCAATTGCCTTTGGCAATGCAACATGACCATCAAGCTGGAAAGAAAGAGCCGACAAAGAAATTGGACCGCCAAAATCAAAATGAATTTCAACTTCTTCTGCTAGTCCATTTTCAAAGATTGGATACTCAACATAATTATCTTTTTTGCCATCTGTTAAATAATTTGCATTCCCACTGCCAAGAGAATCCGAAGTGGAGACCTTGACTTCTCTTTGGCTGGATAGCAACAAAGAAGGAATGACTTTCCCTCCCGGTTTTTCCACAACAACCACTTCCCTGTTTGAATTGGCATCAAATGAAATGAGAGCATCAATAATAACGGGGGTTGCAATGTTTAGTCCGGAAATATCGCTAATTGACCTGAAAGCACTATTATCATAGCGATAGGCAGAAGGTTCCTCTCCCTTGGCAATCAACCCATTAAAAATTAAACCAACAACAATTAAGAAAACTATTTTTTTCATAAATTTACGATTTCTTTTATTTATTTTAATTGCTCCTCATCTTTTTTAATAAAAGAAGTGCTTACAAACAAAGCCCCGATAACAAAAAATGTTATGATTTTTGCCACCATGTCCATTTGCCAGAATTCCACTAATAGCAATCTTGCTATAACCAACCCGAAAAGCAAACCTCCAACGATCCTGAATGCAACATGTCCGTCCCGCTTCCCTTTCACATAAAAAATCATTCCAGCGATAGTATAAATTATCAAAGAAGTCATGCTTGCAAAATAATCATGACTCATAGCAAGATGCAAGATAGACCAAATAATAATCACCAAATAAGCTCCGGTGACGCCAAACAAAGAGTTGGCCAATTGGCTGCTAGCACTTTCATCTCCCTCATCATCCTTGTTAACAAACAGTCTCGACGTCATTGCGATAATAAAAGATATCAATATAACTAAAATCAAAATAAATAAATCAGCGATTTCTTCGTCACCAAAAGATCCACTTCTGACTGACAAAAGTCTGGCGACGTTTTCAAGTGACATGATAACTGGCACCGCGAATAAAACCACCAGCCACATATAGAGAGATTTTTTGCTCGCTTGGTTTCTGAATAAATAAAGCGAAACAATTGCAAAAATACCAGCCTCCAATAAATAAGCAGCAGTCAAAACACTTCCCTCAAATTGCAATGCTGTTGCGGCAACAATCAACATCAAAGAAACGCCGGCATAAATTAAAACCGGTTGCTTCAGTTGAGTTAATTTGAAAATAGCGAACGAACTTAATGCAAAAATCACCGCACCAAGCAAGATAATGAAAACTTCTAGAGAATCAGGAACAATACTAATCATCCACAAAAGAAAAAGAATTCCGATGATTCCCGCAATAATCAAGTCGATTTTATCAGCGATTCGATCTTTGATTACAGCCACCATATTTGCGAGATAAAACAATCCAGTGAAAACAAAAGCAAACAAAATATTTTGCCAAGTCTCATCAAATCCGTTGATTAGTTGAAAAGTTATTGAATAAAAAGCCACCACCAACAATGCGATAAGCGTGAGCACTTTCCATTCCGTGCTTCGCACCAACCAAATCGTTCCGGCAGACAGAATGAACAAATAAACCATTATCATTGCTTCTCCCGCTTCTTCAAAAACAAACAGTGGCACCATACTTCCCAAAACCAAAACAACGACCGCCAAAGCTTTATTTTTCTGATACAAAGCGATCAAAGCCAGAAAAACCACTACGATGAACATAATAACCAGGGCAAAAAGAGGATTGAAAAAATCATACAATTCCATTCCAGCAAGAATTGTTATCAAAAC
>DCVH01000066.1 GCA_002327335.1 Patescibacteria group bacterium UBA2193 | reverse complement strand
TTCGAAGACCCCATTTCCATTCTTACAAAAATTCCTAAAAGGTTTTTGCCAAAATTGAAAAATCTAGGAATTGAGACTATTGGTGACCTGCTCTATCACTTCCCTTTTCGCTATGATGATTTTTCTCTGAATAAAAAAATAGTTGAAACAATTTCAGGGGAAACCGTCACCATTGCCGGGAAAATTTCAAAAATAAAAAGTATCAGGAGTTGGAAAAAAAGAATGTCTATCACTGAAGCTTTTATCGAAGATGGCACGGGAGAAATCAAGGCAACTTGGTTCAACTATCCTGCCCCGCTTCGCTTCTTGGCAGAAGGAAAATATGTTCGTCTCAGTGGAAAAATTTCTGCTGACAAAAAAGGAGTCCCCTATTTTCAGCATCCTAATTTTGAATTGATAAACAAAACGGTTTTTGAAAAAGAAGAGTCTGTAATTTCAATTCCCGAAACAAAAAATCTCAGCACCGGGATTCTTGCACCAGTCTATCCGGAGACCCAAGGCATCACGAGCTATTGGTTTCGAAAAATAATTCGTGAAACACTTAATGATGTCCAGTTTGTTGATTTTATTCCTAAAGATATTCTGAGGTCACAAGGGCTTGGAGGACTTGAAGAATCATTAGAAAAAATTCATTTCCCTCAAGGCATAAGCGACAGTGAAGAAGCTCGCAGAAGATTCGCGTTTGAAAAAATATTTTTGATTCAAATCAAAGCACTTCAAATCAAAAAAAATTGGGAAAATGAAAAAGCAATAAAAATTAAATTCAAAGAAAAAGAAGTAAAAGATTTTGTTTCAAGTCTTCCCTTTGAATTAACAAGTGCTCAAAAAAAATCAGCTTGGCAAATCATCCAAGATCTTGAAAAGAATCAACCCATGAATCGTCTTCTTGAAGGAGATGTGGGAAGTGGCAAGACCGTCGTTGCCGCGATGGCTTGTTTTTCCGTGGCACTCAATCAAAAACAATCAGCCATTCTTGCTCCAACGGAAGTGTTGGCGATTCAACACCACCAGGGGATTCAAAAGTTTTTTGAAAATTATCCAAACACAAAAACCGCCATCTTGACGGCTTCTCAATGCAAAATAAATGACGAGGAAGTTTCTCGAAAAACATTGCTTGAAAAACTTGCCAATAACAAAATCTCTATCTTAATTGGAACACATGCTATTTTGCGGGATGAAATAAAATTCGATAAACTCGGACTAGTAATCATTGATGAACAGCATCGCTTTGGGGTCAATCAACGTTCCTTTCTCCAAAAACAAACTCTCGAAATTTCAGATGGTTCAAAAAAGACAATCCCCCATCTCCTCACCATGACAGCCACCCCGATTCCCCGAACATTGTCTCTCGCGATTTTTGGCAATCTCGACCTTTCAATCATCAACGAATACCCCAAAGGCAAGAAAAAAATAATCACCAAAGTCATTCTCCCAAACGAACGTGAACAGGTCTATGATTTTATTAAAAAAGAAATTCAATCTGGACGACAAGTTTTCGTAATCTGCCCACTCGTAGAAGAATCATCAAAAATATCAGAAGTAAAATCAGCCACAGAGGAATACAAAAATCTTCAAGAAAAAGTTTTTCCGACATTCAGAATTGGACTTCTCCACGGAAAAATGAAACCCAAAGAAAAAAATCAGATAATGTCTGACTTCAAAGAAAAAAAATATGATATTTTGGTTTCAACTTCAGTAATTGAAGTCGGCATCGATATTCCGAATGCAACCGTCATGCTCATTGAGGGAGCCGAAAGGTTTGGTCTTGCCCAACTCCATCAATTCCGAGGACGCGTCGGGCGAGGAAAAGACCAGTCTTATTGTTTCCTTTTCACTTCCCAAAATATTCAAGGGTCAACCAGCCGGCTTCGATCGATGGAAAAAACTAATGACGGATTCAAAATCGCCGAAGCCGATTTGAAACTTCGCGGTCCCGGACAATTCCTTGGGACTCTTCAATCCGGTCTTCCTGATGTCACTATGGAATCTCTTTCTGATATGAAACTTATCCAATCAGCTCGAATCGAAGCCCAAAGAATCCTTGATTTTGATCCGAAATTTAAAAAACTTCCTCTTTTGAAAGAGGAAGTGGAAAAAATTGAAGGAAAAATTCATTTTGAATAGCTATTTTTTCTTACTATTTTCAATCACTTTTTTATAAACCTCAACCAGCTCTCTTGCTTTATTCTTATAGTCATATTTGAAAGCTTCTTCGCGGGCTTGTCTTGAAATTTTTTCAAAAAGCTCTTTGTTTGCCAAAAGTTCTTTTGCTTTTTGACAAAAATCATCAAGATTTTCATCCAACAAAAATCCTGTCTCGCCATCTTTAACAATATCAACTGTTCCAGTTGCCCGAATCGCTAGAACTGGCATTCCTGAGGCCATTGCCTCAAGTGCCACCAACCCTTGCGTTTCCGACTTAGATGGCTGGATCAAAATATCTCCGGCAGAATAATAATTTTGCACTTCTTCTTGAGGAACCAGCCCTGTTATGATTACTCGGTCCTGAAGGTTTTCTGTTTCAACAAATTCTTTGATGTTTTCCATTTCGCTTCCACTTCCCACTAACATAAACTTTGATTTCATGAATTCCCGAGAAAATAACTTAATAACTTTCAAAAGAAATTCAATATTTTTTTCCTGCTCCATTCTTCCAAGCCACCAGAAACAAACCTCATCAGATTTAATTTTAAATTCTTTTCTCATTTCCTCTCTTCTTCCCTTTTGGAATTTTTCCCAATCTATGCCGGTTGAAATAATTTCAATCGGAGAAATCACTCCTTTCTCTTCCAAAATTTTCTTAATATCGCTGGTTGGCGCAATTACACAATCAACAAGATTAGCAAATTTTTTGACTGCACCTGAAACATATTTTTTCACGAAAGACTGAATAAAAGGAATGTAGTGGCTATAATCCTCATAACGACAATGATAGGTGAAAAAAATTGGAACATTATTTTTTCTTCCATTCTTTAGTGCCTGATAACCAATAGTAAAAGGTTGATGTGTATGAATAATATCAAAATCAAGCTCGGCAATTTTATTGTTTATTTTAGGAGAAAAGGGAATGGCCAGCGGATATTGTATTTTGTAACCATACATAATGCTTGGATAGAAAAAAGCTTTGTCATTTTTCAAATCAAATCCATGAAATTTTGGCGTAAAAATATAGACTTCGTGCCCAAGTTCTTCAAGTCCTTTGCGAAAATACTCCACAGACACCGATGAACCGAAGGTATTTGGCAAATAGGTGTTGACAAAAAAAGCTATTCTCATTTTATTTTATCTTCTTGTTTATGCTCAAGTTCCAAAATGAAATTATAAATTACTGAAAAAAAGTCTTTGGTTTCACTCCTTATCAAAGTGTGACTGCTGTGCTTTGATTGAATCCATTGCAATTTTTTAATTTTTGATTTTATTCGGTTGTAGATAACCCATGGAGAATATTTTGCTACCAGATAATCAGTATTAGTCTGAATAATCAACACAGGTGCCGTGACTTTATGCAACTTTAACGCTGATCTTCTGATTGCCCTGAGACATTCTCTTCCGCTTCTTATTGAAAATTTCGCATAAGAATGATTTCCTGGAATAGAAGAAGCAGTATTTTTGGGATATTTTTTAATTACATATTTTTTAAACAGAAGTAGAATTTTGGATCCAATCCAAAGCCAAAAATGGTTCTTCAGATGAACTGGGGTTCCCAACAAGAAAATACCATCAATTTTTCTCTCAAGGCTCGCCAATAATGACAAATTACCTCCCAAAGAAATACCTCCCAAGAAAACTTGATCAAAATTATAGCCATTATTAACAAAATCAATATTTTCAATCACGTCATTCAGCCATACTTGCCACCTCATTCTCTCTAAATCTTCCGGTTTTGTGCCATGACCGGAAAGCAAAGGAAGAAAAACCCAATAACCCGCCTTATTTAACATTTTTGCCAAACTATAAAACTGCCGGGGATTTGCCGTCCAGCCATGAATCAGAATAATACCACTATTCTTCTCTCCTTTAAAAATTTTAACCTTCTCGAAAGCCATAAATATCCATTAAAAAGCATTAAATCCTCCTCCTCTGAAAGCTTAAACCAATTCTAGTCCAGAAGACAATAAAAGTAAATCCTATTGGACAAATAGCGCCCAAAGTGATAATATACTAGAGTCCATTGAAAAGGTCTATTGTAATGCAAAAGACTTTTTTAATGGCTTTTTAAAAATAAATATCCCACTATGAACATTTCTTGGTATGGTCAATCTTGTTTCAAAATTCAAACAAAGTCACAAAGAGGAAGCGAAGAAATAACCATTATCACTGACCCTTTTGATAAATCCCTAGGACTTCGTCCACCACAGGGAAATGCAGAAATTGTTTTAGTAAGCCACACCCAACACGACGACCACAACAACGTTTCGGTAATAAAAGGAGAACCGTTTATCATTGACTCCCCCGGAGAATATTCAATTGAAGGAATTCAAATTGAAGGAATTGAATCTTTCCATGACAAAGTTAACGGAGAAGAGAAAGGAAGAAATACAATTTTCACAATTGACAGTGAAGGAATGCGTATTTGCCATTTGGGTGATTTGGGGCACATTCTTGAAGAAGATCAAGTAGAAACAATTGGCGAAGTCGATGTCTTGATGATTCCAGTTGGAGGAAAATTCACGCTGGATTCAAAAGAAGCTGAAAATGTTGTTGGGCAGCTTGAACCAAAAATAATAATCCCGATGCATTTCAAAGTAAAAGAATTAAATTTGGACATAGACGATGCTGAAAAATTTTGCAAAGAGTACGGCGGAAAAACAGAAACAGGTATTGCAAAGCTAAATCTAAAGAAAAAAGAATTAATTGAAACAGAAAGCAAAGTTGTCGTAATGGAAATAAACAAATAACCCAATGCCAACTCTTTACGAACAAATTCTGAAAAAACCAAAATCCTATCGCCGAAGATTATCCTATGCAATCACTGCTCTTTTGGGAATTTTGATTTTTGCAATTTGGTTAGTAATGACAACCCTTTCCATGAAAGAAGCTTTTAATTCCGAAGATGGTGTCGAAAATTTAACGGATTCAATTTCAAAAGAACTTGAACAACCTTCTTTTGAGAAAGAAACAGAAAATTTGGAAGGAACCACAAATCAATCAAAAAAACCCTCTCTCATAAAATGATGGGGATTTATAAATATAATTCATAAGTAAGCAATAGAAAAAAGAAAAGCCATGAGTAAACAAGAAAAACTGATCAACAATATAGGGGAAATAAAAGCGAGATCAATCACTCAAGAGATGGAGGAGTCCTATCTTTCCTACGCCATGAGTGTTATCGTCTCCCGTGCCCTTCCTGACGTCAGAGACGGTCTGAAACCAGTGCAAAGAAGAATTCTTTATTCAATGTGGAACTTGGGACTCAGATATAATGCAAAATTCAGAAAATCCGCCACCGTAGTAGGAGAGGTACTTGGTAAATACCACCCGCACGGCGACACTGCTGTATATGAAACTATGGCTCGAATGGCACAAGACTTTTCATTAAGATACCCATTGGTTCATGGTCAAGGAAATTTTGGTTCAATGGACGGAGACAAGCCAGCGGCAATGCGTTATACTGAAGCAAAACTTTCTAGAATTTGCGAAGAGATGCTTCTCGACATTGAAAAAGAAACAGTTGATTGGCGAGACAACTATGATGGCACACGAAAAGAACCAACTTTTGTTCCAGGTAAATTTCCTCAACTTCTTGCCAATGGAACAATGGGAATTGCCGTCGGAATGGCAACAAATATTCCTCCGCACAATCTCTCAGAGTTAACCGAAGGAATTTGTCACCTCATCGACAATCCCGATGCGACAGTTGAAGATTTAGTAGAATTCATCAAGGGGCCGGACTTCCCAACTGGAGGAATTATCTATAACAAAAAAGATGTTATCGAAGCCTATTCCTCAGGACGAGGGGGAGTAGTGACTCGAGCCAAGGCAGACATCATAGAACCGGAAGCTGGAAAATTTCAGATCATCATTTCTGAAATGACCTATCAAACGAATAAATCCACCTTGATTCAAAAAATTGCCGAGCTAGTCAAAACTGGAAAAGTTTTGGGAATCAGAGATCTTCGAGATGAGTCCGACAAAGATGGTGTAAGAATTGTTATTGAACTAAAAAAGGATGCTTTTCCAAAAAAGGTTTTGAATAAATTATACAAAACAACTGAACTGCAAAAGAATTTCAACTTTAATATGCTTGCACTTATTGACGGGATAGATCCAAAAGTTCTTAATTTAAAATCTCTGCTTGAACAATACATCACGCACCGAAACAACATCGTTACCCGACGGACTCAATTTGAACTTCAAAAAGCCAAAGACCGAGCTCACATTCTTGAAGGATTGAAAAAAGCCCTCGATCATATCGACGAAATCATTCAACTTATCAAAAAATCACCTACCAAAGAAGAAGCTCATGTGAATTTGATGAAAAAATTCAAATTCTCTGACAAACAAGCTGCCGCCATCTTGGAAATGAGACTTCAGACATTGGCTGGGCTTGAAAAGAAAAAAATTGAAGACGAATTAGCAGAAAAATTGAGAATTATCAAAGAGCTTGAAGCAATTTTGGGTGATCCTAAAAAAATTCTAAAAATCGTCAAGGATGAACTGCAAGAGCTGAACGAAAAATTCGGAGACGAAAGAAAAACCAAAGTAATCAAAGGAAAAGTTGATGAATTTTCGCAAGAAGATCTCGTAGCAAATGAAGAAACGCTCATCAGCATCACGGAAGATGGGAATATCAAAAGAATTTCCCCAGATTCATTCCGAAGCCAAAAACGAGGAGGAAAAGGAGTAATTGGCGCGGCCATCAAGGAAGGCGATGAAGTTGATAAAGTTCTTTCGGCTATGACCCACGACAACATCATGTTTTTCACAAATACCGGAAAGGTTTTCCGAATGCAAGCATTTGAACTTCCTGTTTCATCAAGAACTGCCAAAGGAAATGCCATTGTGAACTTCTTGCAAATTGGACAAGGCGAAAAAATAACTTCAATGATTGCGATTCCAAAAGACAACGAGGCAAAATATCTTGTCATGCAAACAACCAACGGAAGGATTAAAAAATCTTTGTTAAAAGATTTTGAAAATGTTCGAAGAAGTGGTTTAATTGCCATCAGTCTCGACAAAGATGATTCCCTTGGCTGGGTTCAAACTTGTAGCGAAAAAGATCATGTTATGGTTGTTACCTCTGAAGGACAATCTATCCGATTCCCTGAATCCAATGTCCGAGCGATGGGAAGAACCGCTGCCGGAGTTCGCTCAATAAAACTCAAGAAAGATGACAAGGTTATCGGAATGAACATAGCAGATAAAAACAACAAGACTCTTCAGCTTCTGATTATTTCAGAAAAAGGCTATGGGAAGAAAACCGCCATAGCAAAATACAAGAGTCAAAGTCGAGGTGGATCTGGAATAAAAACAGCAAAACTCACCAGCAAAACCGGCAAATTGATTTCATCTCACATTGTTGAAACCGGAGAAGAAGAACGAGATTTGATTGTCAGCTCCAACAAAGGACAAATTATTCGAACCCCCGTCACGGCGATCTCCGTCCTCGGAAGAGCCACCCAGGGAGTCCGAATCATGAAACTCAAAGGAGACGAACGCCTCGCCGCCGCCGCAGTTTTATAGAAGATAGATTTAAAAAATATTTTTTTAGCAAACACTTCTCAAGGTGTTTGTTTTTTTATTATCAAAAACATTGTAATATATAAATAATACAAATTTAAAACACTGAAAAATATGAAACTAAAAACCATTACCGTTAATGACAAAATGCAGTC
>DCVH01000078.1 GCA_002327335.1 Patescibacteria group bacterium UBA2193 | reverse complement strand
CAGAAGTCTTTCGGGGGAATTGAATGACGTTGAAAGATATTATCTTGATCGAAGATTTGATTATTCTTTGGAATTTTTTCAGCCGACTTCAATGGAGAGTGAAGAGCGATTTGAACAATTGAAAAGAATTATCAGGGATGGAAATTTATTTTTGAATGATATGACAAACGTCAGCTTATTCTTGCAATCGGATCAATCTGCAAAAAATATCGTGCGTTATGATTTTAAACTTTTCAATGAGAATTATTTAAAAGCTTTGGAATTTTTCTAAAACTAATAAGCTGGAAAAAAACTAATGAACCGGGCTGCAAGCCCGCTCCAGCATGCAGGAGAAGATTAACATGGAAATTTATTTCTCAGTTTTAGTTGACAACAAGTTCGAAGACGAATGGATCCTCGCATTCGCGAGGATGACATGCTAAATGACAAAATTTTAAACCTGCCTGCCGGCAGGTTAAAATATTTCAAATTCAATTCAAATTTCTAATTTTAAATTGAAAATTAAATAATAAAATCTCTGTCAGATTTTATGCTCGTGATTGCGTGTTGCCTAAGCTTCAGCGGTGACACAAGGCGGAGGTGGTTATTATTATAAAATTATTTTTTCAATTTTCTAGGAATTGCAAGTGCGACTCCAATCAAAAACCAGAGGGTCCATTGGGCGGCGGTTCCTCGGAAAATGTTACTGCTCAATGAGAAGACGACTTCTGCGATAACCAATGCGAAAATCAGAAGTAAAAAAAGTTTTTCATCTCCCTTGTTTGCTTTTAGAAATTGAATTATTAAAGTTGCGATGGCGACTATCCAAAGGAGGGAAAAAGTAATCAATCCAAAAACTCCAGTTTCAAGGGCGCTTCGAAGGACGTCATTGTGAGTATAGGGATTTCCGGCGTAAAATCCGAATTCATTTACGTGGACAATTGTTTCTGTTCCAGCCCCGAAGCCTTTAATTGGATTTTGAATATAGAGGCCGTACATTTTTCCCCATTGTTCAAATCTCCAACGGATTGAGCTGTCAGCTGGAGGATTATAGATATCTTCAATTCGATCTCGAAACGCCTGGGAAACAGAAAAGACGATCATAAAAAGAATCGCAACGAAGAGAATGTATTTTGGTGATTTCAGAAGACTGAGAATAAAAACAAAAACAAGAAAGGCAAGTAGGGCACCACGGCTGAAAGTTGCCAGTAAAATTGTGACGGAAAGAAGCAGGGCAAAATACCAAAACCAATTTTTTGTGCCTGTTTTTTTGTCGTCTTTGTTTTGAGCGATTATGAAGATTATTAAGGAAATAATAATGACAACAAATGAAGCGAAGGCGTTTGGGTGAGTGAATGTTCCAAAAAGACGACTTTCAATGCCGCTGGTTCCGCCAAGTCCGGAGCCGGTAAGGGATTGATAGATTGCCAGAACAAAAGGAAAAATCGCCGATAGAAGAACTGCAAAAATTGAATAAAGAAAATCTTTTTTGTTTTGAATAAGAATCAAGGCGTTAATGAAAATCATGAAAATACTCAAAACTCGAATGAATTCATATGCGGAAGCGATTTTATTAATTGAAAAAATAATGCTGATTAATATTGATAGCAGATAAAGCGCCCAAATTATCAAAAGAGGGCGAAGGGAAATTTTTTTTATTGATTTCAAGAGAAGTCCGGAGGTGAGAAGAATGAGAAGAATCCCCAAAAAAGAAGCTCCGCTTAGAATCAAGTTTGCCCCGATATTTATGGAGAGTTTTTCGCTGAATTGATCAATGGACGGACGAATTGCAATAAACAGAAAAAGTCCGAATAATGGGTTGTATAAATAAAGAATAGTCAAAATCAAACCGGCTGCCAATATCAAGCTGAATGAAATAGGTTGGATTAAAATGATATTTAATGCTAGAATTATCACAAGCCCCGTTGCGATTAAAATTCCAGCCAATTGTTTTGAAATTAGTTGCACGTGTTTGATTTATTAATATATTCATAATTGTAGGAGATAAAAGGGGTTTTGTAAAATGATTTGTTAATGAGCATGGAATATGGAATTTAGAATTTAGAAATTAGAATAGTTCGAATTTTCCAGATTCTTGATTCAATATTCCAACTCAAGATTCAAGATTCTTAATTCAAAATTAAAATATGAAAATTCTCCAAATTCACAAATATTTTTCCAAAGAAAGAGGCGGTGGTTCGGTCACGGCTTTTTTTGAGACGATTCAACTTTTGAAAAAGCGAGGTCACGAAGTGATTATTTTTTCCATGGAAGATGAAACAAACGAGCCGAGCGAAACAAGCGAATTTTTTGCACAACATTTTGATATTAATGAGGCGAGCGGATTTTGGGAAAAACTAAAATTGCTTCCCAAAATTATCTATAATCGTGAAGCGCAAAGGAAACTGGAAATGCTTTTGGAAAAAGAAAAGCCCGATGTTGCTCATTTGCACAACATCTATCACTATCTGACGCCGGCGATTATCCATACTCTGAAAAAGCACAAAATCCCAGTAGTTTTCAAACTTTCTGACTACAAAGCAATTTGTCCCAATTACAAATTGTTTGCCAATGGAGATGTTTGCGAAAAGTGCAAGAAACACAAATATTATAATTGTTTTTTTAATAAATGCATTAAAAATGGTTTTTCAGCAAGCTTTGTTGGGATGATTGAGTCTTATGTGCATTGGTTTTTGGGGTCATACAAAAAAATTGATTACTTTTTTGCTCCAAGCGAATTCATGAAAAAAAAGTGTGTTGATTTTGGAGTTGAAGATGATCGAATAAAAATATTGCGAAATGTGATTAATGTTGAAAATTTTGATTTGGAGCAAAATTTTATTGAGGAGGATTATGTTTTGAGCTATGGAAGAATTTCTGAGGAAAAAGGACTGGATTATTTGATCATGGCATTCAAGGAGATTGTCGATGAAAATCCGGAAATTCAAACAAAGCTTTTGATTGCAGGAAAGGGCCCGCAACAAGACGACCTCAAAGATTTTGCGAGAAATTTGGGAATTCTTGAAAACAGAGTTGTTTTTGCAGGATTCAAGCAAGGAACTGATCTTCAAGATTTAATCAGAAAATCAAAAGG
>DCVH01000005.1 GCA_002327335.1 Patescibacteria group bacterium UBA2193 | reverse complement strand
CTGGTAAAAAACCAACAGCCAACCCGCAAAAAAAGCCCCTGCTAAAACATCAGCATCGGGCTTTTTAATTACAAAAATATTGACATCTTCAAAAAAATATACTACCATCAACCTAAGTTAACAACACAAAGTCCGAGGTTTCGCCGCCTGAAAAAGGAGTAGCCAAACCACATTCCCACCCAATCGGTGGATTTGTTTGTTGTTTATGGAAGTTTAAGCTATAATCATAATAATAATTAAAGAAACCAAATGTTGTACGAAATCAACTATCTTGTGCTTCAATCAAAAACATCTGAGATTGAAAAAATTCGAGAAGAAATGAAAAAAATCATCGAATCTTTCGATGCAAAAGTCACCGCAGAAAAAACGTATCTCAAAAGAAAACTTTCCTACGAAATCACTCACGAACGCTATGGATTTTTCACCGTTCTTCGATTTGAAATCAAAGATAATGGACAAATTCAAGAATTAAAAAAGAATCTCAATATCAATAAAGACGTTTCGCGATATATCATCGTTCGAGCCGATGAACTCCCCTCTTTGGAAGAACATGTCCAAAAAGAAGCTGACATCCAAAGAAAAGACACCTTGAAACAAGACGAGGTGGAAAAAGCGCTTGCGGAAGAAGCTAAAAAAACCGCTTCTCTTGAACCGGAAGTAATTGAAACTGCTCCGAAGAAAGAAGTCGAGAAAGAAATAGTTTCAGAAGAAACCGAAAAAGAAGAAGCTGTTGCCGAGGAAGAAAAAGAAGAAGAAACCACTTCCAAGGAAATCGAGGAGAATGAAAAAGAGAAAAAGGAAGATCGAGACGAAAAAGTTTCATTGGATGAACTTGATAAGAAATTGGATGAAATCTTGAATCTTTAAAAAATTTCAAACGAATATCTTAATAAGTAAATTTTAAAAAAAAATGGATTTAAACAAAGTAATGCTTCTCGGACGAATGACCCAAGATCCTCAAAGTCGCTCAACGGCTTCCGGTCAAAATGTTGCATCTTTCAGCATCGCAACCAACCGACGATGGAAAGACCGAAACAACGGAGAAATGAAAGAAGAAGTTCAATTTCACAACATTGTCGCCTGGGGAAAACTTGGAGACATCTGCTCTCAATACATGCGAAAAGGAACAAGAATTCTTGTTGAAGGAAGAATCCAAAATCGTTCTTGGGATGATCCTCAAACCGGACAAAAAAAATACCGAACTGAGATTGTTGCCGAAAACATTATTATGCTTGATTCAAAAAGTGGAGCAGGTTCGCCAGAAGGAGGAAGTTCATTCAATCCTCAAAGCAACGCACCGCAAAGACCAAGACCAGCTCAAAACCAAAATGAAATGAATATTCCTTCTGCAGAACAAATCCCAACCATCGATATTGATGAAGACAAAGAAGAAATCAGAATCGAAGATATCCCATTTTAATCCTGAAAAATTACAACTAACATGAAAAAACCTATGAGACAAAATCACACACAACACAATCAACAACAAGCTCCTCAGCAAAAAACTTGTTATTTTTGTTCAAATAACATTGAAATTATTGATTATAAAGATGTTATTTTGCTAAGAAAATTTATAAACACTGCTGGAAAAATTATTCCAAAAAAACGAAACAGCACTTGCTCGAAACACCAAAGAATGGTTTCCAAAGCAATCAAAAGAGCCAGAATCATTGCGCTTCTTCCTTTTGCAGCCCGATAAATCAGCCCGATAAATAAAAATCTATGCTATCAATAACCGAAATCAAAACCGGGTCACACATTGTTCTTAATGGGGACCCCTATATTGTCTTAGCCGATCAACATTCCAAAACAGGAAGAGCTGGCGCTGTGCTACGAACAAAAATCAAGAACCTGAAAACAGGCAGTATTCTCAACAAAACATTTCAAGGAGCAGAAAAAGTGGAAGAAGCAGAAATCGAAGAACGAAAAGGACAATATCTTTACAGTGATGGTTCAAATTTTTTCTTCATGGACAACGAAACATATGAACAGTTTGAAATTCCAGCTGAAGTTATTGGAGAACAAGTGAAATTCCTGAAAGAAGAAATTGAAATAGGAATTTTTTATTTCCGAGAAAATCCCATCAACATCAAACTTCCGATAAAAATGAATTTTGAAGTAACCGAAGCACCTCCAGCAGTCAAAGGAAATACTGCCGATGGAGGATCAAAACAAGTTACCCTTGAGAATGGACTGAAGGTAAATGTTCCCCTTTTTATCAACACTGGAGACTCAATTAAAATCAATACCGAAACAGGAGAATACACGGAGAGAGCGAAGTAAAAAATTTTTAATTTTAATAATTTTTAAATTTTTGAAATAAATTCAAATTTCTTAATGTTTTAAAATTATTACATTAAGTTTTATTTAAAAATTGGAAATTAAAAATTAAAAATTGTTAATGGTCGGGGCACTGAGAATCGAACTCAGACTATACGCTCCCAAAGCGCACGTACTACCATTATACGATGCCCCGCAAACACTTTCTCAATATTATATCATTTCCTTAAAAAGTCAATTAAGCGTCTATGCAAAACAAAAATTTCTATCAAAACCGCGTAAACGAAAGAAGAAAAGAGAAGAATGAAAAAATCACAAATCTTTTCAAGCCAAAGGAAATAATTGAAAAAAAGGTTTCTGAAATTATCCCAGAGAAAAAAAGTCGAGCGGAGCTAGAAGCGATTTATTCCTGGAAAGCCAGGGAATTTGAAAAAATACATCGTCATCCCAAATGGTATCTTTATTTCTACATCATTCTTTTCGCTTTTTGTATTTATGCCCTTTTTGTCAATAATCTGTTGCTTTCGATTTTAATCATTTTGTTTGGGTTAATTTTCTATTTTCTAGAAAGACGCAACCCAAGAATTTATTCTTTTGGCATAACCAAGGAAGGAGTTTTCGCTCAAGATGCTCTTTATCTTTTTTCTTCCATTGAAAATTTTTGGATTTTCTATGAACCGAGTGGCATAAAAGAATTGTCATTGAAAAATAAAAAGCATATTCTGCCCTTCACACAAATCCCCCTCGGCGAAGCTGACCCAAGAAAAATCAGAGAAATTCTAATCAATTTTCTACCAGAAAAGAAACGCGAACAAACCCTTTGGGATTTGCTTGAAAGATTTTTTTAAATTA
>DCVH01000070.1 GCA_002327335.1 Patescibacteria group bacterium UBA2193 | reverse complement strand
CTGATCGACAAGTAGCTGCTAAGACCGGGACAACGAATGAGTGGCGAGATGGTTGGTTGATTGGTGCGACGCCTTCTTTGGCGGCGGGTGTTTGGGCTGGAAATAATGACAACAGCGCAATGGCTCAAGGAGCAGATGGTTCTTATGTGGCTGGTCCGATCTGGAATAAATTTATGACAGAGGCCTTGAAAAATAGACAGAAAGAAGTGTTTGAAAAACCGGAGAAAGAAGAAACTGGGAAACCTGTTTTGGATGGTGACCTTGAAGTCGAAACTGAAATTGAAGTTTGTGAATATGACAAAGGAAAATTCTGTCTTGCTAATAGCAATTGCCCAGATAACAAAAAAGATAAAAAGACATTTTTTAATGCCCATTCCATTCTTCATTACGTTGACGTTGAAGATCCTTTAAATGAAGATTATCCGGAAGATCCGAAAAAGGATCCTCAATATAAGAATTGGGAAAAGGCGGTGAGAAAATGGGCAGAAGAAAAAGAGGATCGAAAAGAGCGACGTGAAATACCGGATAGAGAATGTAAATCGGATGATTTCAAGGACAATTCTTTTTCGATAGACATTAAAAGCCCGGGGGATGGGAGTACTGTTAACAGTCAAACGTTCTCAATAAAAACTGATATTTCTGGTGATGTTGATATTGACAAAGTTGAATTCTTTTTTGATGGAAAAGCAATTGGTTCAAGAAAAAACAGCCCTTATGATTTGGAATACAAAATTCCAGATGATGGAAACAACAAGACTGTGAAAATTGAAGTAAAAGCCTATGACGATCAAGACAGGAAGAGTGGCGACAGTGTCAATGCCAGTATTGATTTTTAGTCGCTTGTGGGAATGACTTGTTGAAAAAAATTTTCTTGCTAGCCGTTAATCATGCGTCACAATTAGCATCATTTGATTATTGTCGCAATATTGGCTATAATCATTTTATTCGTTGCATTAAATAATTTTGAACTTACACTTGAATGAAGATTATTCAAAAAAGAAAATTTCTCTATTTTTTCTCGGGAGCGTTGGTTTTGGCGAGTATTCTGGCTCTTTCTGTTTGGGGGCTTAAATTGGGAATTGATTTTACTGGTGGCGTGCTGATGGAAGTTGATTTTCACCAGCAGTCTCCAAATAAAAATGAAATTCAACAATCAATTGAGAGTGTTGGGGGGATTGGAAGTATCCAGGTTCAGCCTGTCGACGAAAATGGAGGGCTTGTTCGTTTTTCTTCCGATAGCGATAGCAAAAGCGAAGAAGTTTCTGATGTTCTGAAACAGTCGTTTCCTTCAGTCGAAGTGGTGAGAGTTGAGTTTATTAGTTCCGTGATTTCTTCGGAATTGAAAAGCGGAGCAATATATGCAGTTATTATCGCAATTATAGGGATCGCGGGCTATATCGCCTGGGCTTTTAAAAAAATATCCTACCCAATCAAAAGTTGGAAATATGGAGTTTGCGCGGTAGTTGCTCTTGTTCATGATATTCTGATTACAGTTGGAATTTTTTCGGTGCTGGGAAGATTCTATGGGCTGGAAGTCGGAATTTCTTTTGTGGCCGCTTTATTAACAATTTTGGGTTACAGTATAAATGACACAATTGTGGTTTATGATCGTATCAGAGAGAATCTTCTGAGGGCCGGAGGAGCAAAAGAATTTGAAGAAACAGTCAATAATTCTATCAATGAGACATTGGGACGATCTATTAATACTTCCATGACTGTGATTTTGGTTTTGTTGGCAATCATATTTTTCGGCGGTGGGGATATTAAATATTTTGCACTTGCGCTTGCAATTGGAGTTTTATTCGGAACTTATTCTTCAATTTTTGTTGCAAGTTCGTTGGTGGTGGATATTTGGAAGAAGGATCAGTAGAATAATTTTGTGTTTGAATGCAGGGTTGAAATTAAAAATAACAACAAAATAGAGGGGACAGAATAATGAAAATTGCTATTGTTCACGATTATCTTATCCAATATGGTGGGGCAGAGAGAGTCCTTGAGGCTTTGTGTGAGATTTGGCCACATGCTCCGATTTATACCCTGATCCATGATTCAGAAAAAGTTCATGGGCGTTTTGATGACAAGCGAATCAGGACGTCTTTTTTGCAGAAAATTCCATTTACCAAAAAAAATCACAGAATTTTCCCTCCATTTATGATGTTAGCAATTGAGCAGTTTAATTTTGATTATTATGATGTCGTGATTTCGGATTCATCGAGTTTTGCAAAAAACATCATAACCAGTCCAAGCACTCTGCATATCTCCTATTGTCACACTCCAATGCGATATGCTTGGGATGATTGTCAATATTATACTCAAGAATTCAGTTTCCCGGAATGGTTGAAAAAAATGGTTCCTTTTTTTATGAATTACATCAGGAATTGGGACTATTCCGCAACGAACGGCGTGGACAAGTTTATTTCCAATTCAAATTTTGTTAGGAGTCGAATAAAAAAATATTATCATCGTAAGGCTGAAACAGTTAATCCCCCGGTTGAAATTAATAATTTTTATTTGACTCCCAAGGAAAAATTGGGGGATTATTTTCTGATGGTGGGCAGGATGATGAAATATAAGAAAATGGATGTTGTTATCGAGGCTTTCAATGAGATGAAAATTCCTTTGAAAATAGTTAGCCGAGGTCCGGAATTTAAAAATTTAAAAAAAATTGCCAACGACAACATTGAGTTTTTAGGGAGAATTTCTGACGAAGAGCTCCGTGAAGTATATTCAAAAGCACAAGCCTTTTTATTTCCGCAAGAAGAAGATTTTGGAATTGTTGCAATTGAAGCTTTGGCGAGTGGTCGTCCGGTGATTGCTTTTCGCTCCGGTGACATTGTTGAGCACATTGAGCATGAAAAAAACGGAATATTTTTTGATGATCAGACCAAAGAAAGCGTTATGAACGCCGTTAGAAAATTTAAAGAAATTGATTTTGATCCAAGCTTCATTCGTTCAACCGCTTTGAAATTCAGCAAAGAAAATTTTCAAGAAAAAATTAAAGAAATAGTCGAGCGAGAATATGATAATTTTGAAAAAAGTAAATAGTATATGACTTACGCGTTTAAATAAAAATCATATTCCCCCCCCCAAGAAATGTTTTTTCGCAGCTGCCGTGTGATAACGAAAGGCCGGAGAAAAAATGTTTCTTGGGGGGTGCACCATATCACTTGAAACGCATAAGTCCTATAATATAAATAAATTAAATAAAAAATGAAAACGTTAAAAGAAGTGTCATTCAAGGACAAAAAAGTCGTGTTGAGGTGTGATTTCAATGTTCCAATTGAAGATGGAAAAGTAGTTGAAAATAAAAGAATCAAGGAAGCACTTTTGACGATTGATTATATTCTTGACCAGAATCCAAAGATGCTTTTGTTGGTTTCTCATTTGGGTCGACCGGATGGTAAGAATGTTCCGGAATTTTCGTTGGAACCGGTTTACAAGGAGTTGAAAGAGTTAACAGGAGAAGAAATTGTGAATGTGAAAAACATCAAGGAGATGAAATTGATTCAAGGAAAACAAGGGGAATTTCGACGAGTCTATTTTTTGGAAAACATTCGTTTTTGGCCGGAAGAAGAAGCATCCGATGAGGAATTTGCCGAAGAAGTGATGGCGGGAGTCGATGTCTATGTAAACGATGCTTTTTCAGCGAGTCATCGAGATCATTCATCCATTACAAAATTTCCAAAATTTGCCAGTGAAAAATGCATGGGATTTTTATTTGAAGAAGAACTTAATGAATTAACAAAGGCGAAAAATAATCCGCAAAGACCATCGGTGGCGATTATTGGAGGGGCAAAAATTGCTACGAAGTTGCCGGTCATTGAAAAACTTCTAGAAAACTATGATTGGATTCTGGTGGGAGGAATGGTGGCCAATGAAGCCTTGGATAAAGGACTAAAGTTGAGCGAAAAAGTGATTTTACCGGTTGATTTTTCTCCAGAAGATGAGCAACATGAACGTTTTGATATTGGTCCAAAGACTCTGGAAAAATTTGGAGAAAAAATAGCAGAAGCTAAATTCATTTTGTATAACGGTCCAGTGGGAATGTTTGAAGAAAGAAAATATTCCGTTGGAACAGGAATGGTGATTGATATGATTTTGAATAATAAAAATGCCTATACTGTCGTGGGTGGCGGGGAGACAATTGAGGCGATTGAAGACTTGAGGGAACTGAAAGGCTTTGGTTATGTTTCGATGAGTGGCGGAGCGATGCTTGAATTTTTAGGTGGCGAGAATCTTCCTGGGATAAAAGCTCTGGAATAATTTTGATGCAGAATAATATTTAGACAGAATAGTTTGGTTTTGATAGAATGAAAGTTGATAGAGTCTAGAAAATCGTGATTCACGTTTTCAAATAAAACAAGCATATTATCCTCGCTAAGAAATGTTTTTTCGCAGCTGCCGTGTGAAACGAAAGGCCGGAGAAAAAATATTTCTTGGGGAGGAGGTGCGGTATAATTGTTTTCGATGAGTAATTCCTAAAAATAATAAAATGGCCTCAATTGAGTGATGACTAGAATCAAGCTCAACGAGGTGTGAAAAAAATGAAAAAAATTATTTGCATTGGTTCTGCTACGAGAGATATTTTTGTTGCTTTGCCCGAGACAAAAATTATCGATAATCATGGCGATGTTACGGCAAAAAAATTAATGGCGTTTGAATTTGGTGCGAAAGAATATGCAGATTCATTTCGAGAAGAAGTTGGAGGAAGTGCAGTGAACGTTGCGGCTGGACTGGTTAAATCCGGATATCGTTCTTTTGTTTTCTCTCGAACCTCGAAGGGGGAAGTTGGCAAATGGATTTTGAAAAAGATCGGCAAATTGAAAATCAAAAAAAACTATATGCAACAACGAAGCAAGGAGGACAGCGAAATATCAGTGATTGTTTCTGATAAAAAGAACATGGACCATGTCATTTTGCGAACGGGTGATTCGATTGTTCAATTTGACCTCATGAAAGCGATTGAAAAATTCAGAGAGAAAACTGACTGGGTTTTCATTGCTTCTCAAAAAAGCAATTGGCAGGAAAATTGGGAACAGCTTAAAATTTTTGCTCAAAAAAAGAAGGCAAAAATTGCCATCAACCCAAGTGGTTATCAGATCAGCAATAACCCGAAAGAACTTTTGTGGGCGATTAAAGATGCGGATGTTGTTTTTTTGAATCGAGATGAGGCGTTGGAACTTATGCAAAAATCAAGAGGGGCGGTTAATGACAATATTCCTTGGCTCATGAAAGAATTAATTTCAGGGGACAATCAGTTAGTTGTCATCACGGATGGAGAGAATGGTGCTCATGCGGGAGATAAAAAGGGGATTTATCATCTGAAAATTTTGGTTGAAAAAAAAGCTGACACGGTTGGTGCCGGAGATGCTTTTTCAAGCGGGTTTTTGGCAAGCTTTATTGAAGACGGTGATATTAAAAAAGCATTGAGTTGGGGCATGGCCAATAGCAGTTCCGTTATTTCTTCAACCGGAGCAACAAATGGTCTTTTGTCCGGAAAAGAGTTGAAATATGCAGGGGAAAAATTAATTGAAAAAATAGAAACTTTGTAGCTTCGAAAAAAAGACAAGATTTTAAAAATTATAAACGTATGGAAAAATTTTTTAAACCGAAATCAATCGCTATTATTGGAGCCTCCCCAACCGAAGGAAAAGTTGGCAATATTATTTTGAAAAATTTAGTTGATTATGGTTTTGAAGGAGAACTTTATCCAATAAATCCAAAACACCAAGAAATCAATGGTTTGAAGACATATTCAACTGTTCTTGATATCAAGGAAAATGTTGATTTGGCGATTATTGCTATCCCGGCTAATTTCATTCCTCAAATAGTCAGAGAATGTGCCGAGAAACAAATTCCAATTAATAATATCATTATTATTTCAGCTGGATTCAGCGAAAGTGGGGAAGAGGGAAAAGCTTTGGAAAAGGAAATCTCTCAACTTGCCGAAGAAAATCAATTGAAAATTTTGGGACCAAATTGCTTGGGCACCGTGAATACCTTTTTAAATTTAAATGCTTCTTTCGCAAAAACAGAAGTTAAAAAGGGAACGACGGCACTTATCATGCAATCAGGGGCGTTTACGACTGCGTTTTTTGATTTGGTGTGGGGAGAAAACTTTGGCTTTTCAAAAGTTGCAACGCTTGGAAATAAAATGAATTTGGATGAGGCGGATTTTCTTGAATATTTTTTGGAAGATGAGGAAAGTGAAATTATTGCACTTTATCTGGAGAGTATCTCTGATGGAGAAAGATTCAGAGAAGTGCTCAAAAGAGTTTCAAAGAAGAAGCCAGTTTTGATTCTAAAGGCAGGAAATTCCGAGAAGGTCAAATCAGCGATCATGTCACACACTGGTTCGATGGCAGGAGAGGCTGATGTAGTGCGACGGGCAATTGAAGAATCAGGGGGAATTTATTTTGAAAATGCACGAGACCTTTTTTCTGCTATAAAATATTTTGAAAGTTTCAGTCTACCAAGTTGCAACGAAATTATCATTCTTTCCAATGCCGGTGGCCCGGGGGTGGTTGCCACGGATCTTATTGAGGGAAGTGAAAATTTGAAAATGGCAGAGCTTGGCGTATCTCAAAAAGAAGCACTGAAAAAAGTTCTACCAAATGCATCATCCGTTGAGAACCCAGTTGATATTCTAGGGGACGCTCAGGGGGACCGCTATGAAACTACTTTAAACGTGATAAAAGATTTTAAAAATACTGGAGCGGTTTTGGCGATTGTTACTCCGCAGGCTCAAACTGATGTTGAAAAAATTTCTCAGATTTTTGTGAAAGCAAATAAAGATTTTTCTTTCCCAATAATTCCACTCGTGATGGGGCATGAAGCGAATAAAATTGCACAAAAAGTTTTCGAGGAATCCGGTATTTCCAATTTCATATTTCCTTCCGATGCTGTTCGGGCGATTGAGCTGGCTTGTTTTCACAAAAAACAACTCGATAATCAAGGCGTTAAAGCTGATGTGATTTCAAAAGATGAAAAAAGAGCAAAGCTTTCGAGAGAAATTTTTGAACAAGTTTCATCTGACGGAGAGCGTAATGTTTTTTATTACGAAGAAGCTTTGAAATTGGTTAATCTTTATGGTTTCAAAGCAGTTCCTTTTTGTGATGCAACCGCCAAGGATTGTTTGGACGAGATGCAATATCCAATTGTTGCAAAAATTGACAGTCCGAAATTGTTGCATAAAAATTCAAAAAATGGGCTGGAGCTTGGGATCGCCAACAAGGAAATTGCACAAAAAGCAATAGTGAGATTGCAAAATGATTTTCCTGGAGAAAAAATAATTCTTCAATCTCAAGTCGAAAGTGGGCTGGAAGTTATTTTCGGAATAAAAAAAGATCCAAACTTCGGATCGGTTTTCATGTGCGGACTGGGTGGAATTTTAACCGAAATATTTAATGAGAAAATGATTTGGTTTTTGCCGGTTTCAACAGAAAAAATTGTTCGGGATTTGAAAAATTCAAAAATCGGAAAAGTTCTGGAAAAACAAAGAATTGATATTGAGCAAGTTGCCAAAGAGGCGGAGAGGATAGCTTTGCTTGGTTTTGAAAATGAATGGATAAAAGAGCTTGATGTGAATCCGATAATTTTTTACAAAGACAAGGAGTCGATTAGCGTTGACGTCAAGGTGATAGGAATGGAAGAAAAATAAGCAACTGATTTAATAAATTTAAAATAAAAATATGGCGGAAGAAAATATAAAAAAAATACTTATTGTTGATGACGATGAGGATACGAGGACGACATACGCCAGTGTTTTTAGCAAGAATGGTTTTGTGGTAGTTGAAGCCAACGATGGAATCGAAGGCTTGGATAAGGCGACCTCCGAAGAAGGCATTGACGTCATTTTCACTGGAATCATAATGCCAAGAATGGACGGTTTTCAGATGATGGAGGCCTTGAAAAAAAATACGGTAACCTCGAACATTCCAATTTTTATGAATTCTCACTTGGGGAGGGAAGATGACAGAGGAAAAGCTTTGGCGCTGGGAGCAAAGGATTTCATCATCAAGGGAATAATTCCGCCAAATGAAGTTGTGACGAAAATTCTTCATGAGCTTGGAGAAAAAAGTTATGTGCTCAAAGTTGACCCTTTCGAAATGGACGGCCAGCAATTAATTCAAGATTTCAGTTTACCGGATGATCTGGTTTGTGATAATTGCGGAGCGAATTTGGCAGTTCAACTCGATTCTCGCGGTGAGAATTATTTTCATGCAAGATTGCTTTGTCCAAGTTGCCACAAGAGATTCTAGTTCACCGAATAATTGCAGTTGAGTCATTAAGATGTTTAGTTAGATGAAAAAAAATTGGAAGATAAAACAAAATAGCCAATCAGAGAAGCATTCCGAAGGAATGTTTTCTGATTTAGAGCCGGTTATTGCAAAAATTCTCATTAATCGGGGAATTTGTGATGAAGAAACAAAACGTGTTTTTTTTGATTCTGATTATGATCAAGATTTGCACGACCCGTTTCTTCTCAGCGGGATGGAAGAGGCGGTTGCACGGATTCTCTCGGCGAGAGAAAAAAAAGAAAAAGTTTGCATCTATGGAGACTATGACGCAGATGGTGTTACTTCCGCAACCTTGTTAAAAGATTTTTTTAATCAAATTGGAATCGAATCTTTTTGCTATATTCCTGACCGCAACAGGGAGGGTTATGGATTTAATGAAAATGCGATTAATTATATAAAAAATCAAAAAGCAAAACTGGTGGTGAGTGTTGATTGTGGAATTTCAAATTTTTCTGAAGTTGAAGGTGCTAATCTCGACAAGCTTGATATTGTCATTTTGGATCATCATCATGTTCCTGAAAAAATTCCCAATGCGGTGGCGGTGGTTGACCCAAAAAAAGATGGGGAGAAATATCCTTTCAAGGATTTGGCAGGAGTCGGGGTGGCTTTCAAATTCATTCAAGCTGTCGCTTCTAAAATTGATGAATTTGATGAGCAAAAGCTCAAATGGTTTTTGGATCTAGTGGCGATTGGAACAATTGCCGATTGCGTTCCTTTGCTTGGAGAAAATCGAGTTTTGGTCAAATACGGGCTCGTCGTTCTGGCAAAAACAAAAAGAGTTGGTCTGAAGCAAATTTTCAATGTTGGAAGAGTGGCGATTGATGAAAATAATTTTCCTTCCAGTCAGCAGGTTGCTTTTCAAATCGCTCCAAGAATCAATGCCGCGGGCAGAATGGATCACGCCAATACTGCTTTCAATCTCTTGGCCTGTAAAAATGGAGAGGAACCGGAAGCAAGAGTTTTGGCACTTGAAATTGAAGACCAAAATCAGCATCGTCAAAAAGTTACCAAACAAATCATTGATGAAGTTGAAAAAGAAATTGGAGCAATAGAAGAAGCTGACAAGATTATTATTGCAAGTTCGCCTCATTGGGAGCTTGGTGTTGTTGGATTGGCCGCAGGGAAGATTACTGATAAATATAACCGGCCCAGCATTTTGTTGAAAGAAAAAGATGATGGAATTCTGACTGGTTCCTGTCGTTCGATTCCAAAATTCAGCATTATCGAGGCGCTTGAAAAGCACAAAGATTTGTTTGAGAAATATGGTGGGCATGATCAGGCAGCAGGACTTTCAATTAAAAAAGAAAGATTTGAAGAATTTAAAAAAATAATGAACGAAGAGGTCTCGGCGATTTTGCCGGAAGAAATTATCAAATTAATTGAAATTGATGCCGAAATTGATTCAGTGGAAATAAATG
>DCVH01000021.1:33667-61374 GCA_002327335.1 Patescibacteria group bacterium UBA2193 | reverse complement strand
ATAGACAAGACGACGCAATTTCGAAGCAAAAATATCTAAAAATTAATTTAAATATCATGTTGGATTATAAGAATTTATCACAAGAAGACCCGGATGTTTTGGCTATCATAGAAAGAGAAACAAAAAGACAGATGGAGGGAATTGAAATGATTGCTTCGGAAAATTATGTTTCCAAGGCTGTTTTGGAAGCGATGGCGACCGTGTTGAATAACAAATATTCTGAAGGATATCCAGGTCACAGATATTATGGGGGGCAAGAATATGTTGATGAAATTGAAAATTTGGCGATTGAGAGGGCGAAAAAACTTTTTAATGCTGAGCATGTGAATGTGCAACCACTTTCCGGATCTCCGGCAAATGCTGCGGTCTATATGTCATTTTTGAAACCAGGAGACAAAGTTTTGGGGCTCAAACTTGATCATGGTGGGCATCTCTCCCACGGTCATCCGGTGAATTTTTCTGGCACTCTTTATAATTTTGTGCAATATGGCGTCAACCCCGAAACGGAATTGATTGATCCGGAGGAAGTTCGTGAGATTGCTCTGAAAGAGAAGCCAAAGATGTTAGTGGTGGGGTTCAGTGCTTATTCTCGAGAAATTGATTGGCAAAAATTCAAAGACATCGCTGATGAGGTGGGAGCGTTCACTTTCGCTGACATTGCTCATCCAGCCGGTTTGATTGCAGCGGGGCTGATGAATAATCCAGTTCCAATTTTTGACGTTGTGACCACCACTACTCACAAAACTTTGCGTGGTCCAAGAGGGGCAATGATAATGTGCAAAGAAAAATTTGCGAAACAAATTGATCGAGCGGTTTTCCCAGGAATGCAAGGAGGTCCACATGAGCATGTTATTGCTGCCAAAGCCGTGGCTTTTGGCGAGGCGTTGCGACCGGAATTCAAAGAATATGCCAAAAATGTTATTTCTGGCTGCAAAGTGTTGGCAGAAGAATTGAAAAGCAAAGGGTATCGAATTATTTCTGGTGGCACGGACAATCATTTGATAGTTGTTGATATGAGCAGTAAAGGGGTTTCCGGCAAAGAAGTGGAAATAATTTTGGACAAAATTGGAATTTCAGTCAGCCGATCAACAATTCCGAATGATCCAAATCCGCCAATGAATCCTTCTGGAGTGAGATTGGGAACTCCTGCGATTGTGACAAGAGGAATGGGCGAGGCTGAAATTAAAAAAATTGCCGGGTTAATCGACGATGCAATTGTGAATCGAGAAGATGAAGAAAAATTGAAATCTTTTAAGGAGGACATTAAAAAACTTTGCGAACGATTTCCAATTCCGAGTGTTTAGAAATTAAAAAATGAAGATGGAAAATAATTTGGATAAAATTGGGAGCGATAGGACCTGGAAGCATATAGAGGAAAAAGAAAGAAAAAAGAATGTATCAGATGAAATTGGTTCTGCGAAAAATTTAGAACAACTTAAAAGACAAGAAAAACTGAAAAAACCATTGCTAGATGAAATTGGTTCTTCTGAAATTTGGGAGAAAATCATAAAAAAAGGAGAACAGGGAGTTGTTGCCGGAGAAGTAAATTCTAAAGAAATTTGGCGTCATGTGGTAAAAAAAGAAGAAAAAAGAAAAGAGAAATTAAAAGATGTTTCATTTTATAATGAAACTATCAGTAAGGATGAAATAAGACGGTTATGTATTGCACAAAAATTTCTTTCTGATTGCGTTGAGTCTTTTGAAGAAGATTTAGTATTATTGAAGAATACTTTAACGGAAAGTAGTCTGGAGTATAAAAAACAAGCTGAAGTAAAATTACATAGCAAGCTTTTGGAAATGGAAAACGGATTAGATGGGATGAATTTATGGGTATCAAAATTTTCAACAGATCATTCTAGCGGCGGGGGTCCTGTTAGTGAAGGAATATCTATAAATCCCGAAAAAGATTCAATTTATTATGTTACTGCTTCAGGGGCTTCATTGAGAATTAGAAAAGTTGGGTTGGAAGATGGAAAATTTAATTTACGTGGAGTGGTTCAACCTTTTGCCGAAAAAATATGTTTTTATGACTATAGCCAACGGGATACTTTTAGGAAGTTTGCTATCTCGCTGACTCCAGAAATTGGATCAACTGTGCATGATTTTTTTGGCAGTGCTTTTCGTGATATGATAAAAGAAGAAGAAATAAATCATGATTTTGTTTCTGCGATAAAGATCTACAAAAAAGACGACAAGGTAGTTGATATAGTAGCGCCGGAAGGCCATACTGAACATAAGGGTGATTTTGTGAATAAGATTTTTTTTCAAAAAGATAATTTCAAGTAAAAAAGATTTTTTATGGATAAAAAAGAAATAGCTCGAATTATTGATGGCCGAAAAATTGCCGAGAGAATTGGTGATGAAGTGAAAGACAAAGTTGATAAGTTGATGGAAGCCGGGGAAAGAGTTCCGGGGCTTGCGATTGTTTTGGTTGGCGAGCGAGAGGACTCCATGCTTTATGTGAGACTGAAAGAGCGGGAGGCAAAAAGAGTGGGGATTGATATTCATGTCTATCGATGCCTGCAAGATACTTCGGAAAACGATATCATTGAGGTTGTCGAACATTTGAATCAAGACGATGATGTGGATGCAATTTTGGTGCAGTTGCCGTTGCCAAAAAAGTTTGACACAGATCGAATCATCAAGACAATTGACCCTGAAAAAGATGTTGACAGATTTCATCCGGAAAATCTGAAAAAACTTTTGGAGACATGCAATCACGAAGAAGTTATTCCGCCAGTCTTGCAAGTCGTGATTGAAATGTTGAAGGATATAGATTTTGATTTGAAAGAAAAAAAAGTTTGCGTGATTTCAAATTCCGATATATTCGGAAAAAGTTTAGCAAAGGTTTTGGAGTGTCGAGGGGGAATAGTCAATTTGATTCAGGCGAGTGATTCTGATTTAGCAAAAAAAGCAGTTGAAGCGGACTTGCTAATCACAGCAGTGGGCCGACCAGAATTTATTGGTAAAGATGCAATTAAAGATGGCGCAGTGGTGATTGATATTGGAATTACCAAGGAAGGAAAGGATATTTTGGGAGATGTTAATTTCAAAGAAGTAGAGGAAAAAGCAAGTTTCATTACCCCAGTTCCCGGAGGAGTTGGACCAGTAACGGTGGCAATGCTTTTGAAAAATACTTTAGCACTTTATAACGAAAAGTAATTTTTAATTTTAATCAACATTGAATTTCCAGTTGGTAAATTTTAAAATTGTAAATTGATTGTGAATTGAAAATTGATAATTCCAAAGATAAAAAAATAAAATAACCAAATACATAAAATTGTGTTATAATCAAAAAAATCATTATAGAAACAAAAAAGATGACAAAAAAGAAGAAAATTATTTTGGGCTTGATAGTTATTGCGATTGTAGTAGTGATTGTTATCTGGAAATTTCAATCGAAAGAAGATTTTAACGAAAAATATCTCATTGAAGATGTTCGAAAAGAAAATATTTCTCAGACTGTTTCTGCAACAGGAGATTTGAAATCAGAAAGTGAAATTGTCTTGAATTTTGAAAATTCTGGTCGAGTTGGTTCAGTAAATGTCAAAGTTGGAGATGAGGTTAGCGAGGGGGAGTCATTGGCAACTCTTTCAAATGAAATATTATTAAAGCAACTTGAAAAAGCAGAAATTGCCCTTAACAAGGCGATCGCTGACGCTGGTTCCAATGATGATGCAATAAAAGAGCTGGAGCAGACGGTGGATAATGCCGAAGACTATTTGGATGAAACGGAAAATTTGGAGAATCAAAAGATTTCAGCGGCTCAACAAGCCCTTGATGATGCCGAAGATTATTATGGCGAAGCAGTTGAGTATTACAATCGAAGTGTGGACGAATATGGCGATGACAGTGTGAATGCCCAGAGCGCCAAACTGACCATGAAAAATGCTGAAACGAATAAGCATAATGCTGAACAAGCAGTTGAGACTATCAGGAAATCAAAAGATTTAACAATGGTTTCCGCGGAAAATTCTTTGAATTCTGCTGAGAAAAAATTGAAAACAGCGAAATCTCAATATGCCGTGAGAAGCCGGGACGCGGTGGTTGAGTCTGCTCAGGCTGATTATGATATTGCACTTGCTAATCTTGATAAATCTTCCTTGAAGTCTCCGGTAAATGGAAAAATAGTTGAAATAAATTATGAGCGAGGCGAAGTGCTTGGTTCCTCTTCGGCTGGTTTGACAAATTTTGGGAAAATAATTTCCGAGGATTTTATTCTCGAGGCAATGATTTCAGAGTCTGATATTTCAAAAATCCAGATTGGTCAAATCGCGGAGCTATCATTCGATGCGTTGTCATTTGATGAAAAAGTAGAAGCTGTTGTGATCGAGATTGAGCCAGCCGCCACGATTGTTCAGGATGTTGTCTATTACAAAACCAAATTGAAGCTTAGTAAGATTGATTCTCGTTTGAAAGAAGGGATGAGCGCAGACGTAGATATCCTTATTGACAACAGGAAAAATGTCATTGCCGTTTCGCAAAGTGCTATTGAGTATGATAATTCAAAACCTTTCGTTGAAGTGATTGATGAAATTGGAAATATTGAAGAAAGACAGATTCAGGTTGGGTTGGAAGGGGATAGTGGAATTGTTGAGATAAAAAATGGATTGAGAGAAGGAGAGAAAGTTGTTATTTCCGAAAAGACGAAATAGCTGGTGAAAAGATTTTTAAGAAAAATATAATTTTTTTGAATAGTTTTAATAAGAAATATTTTACTTTTTATGATAAAAAAGACGCTCATTCTTTTGGTGGTTATTTTTGTTTTGGCGCTTGGTGGGTTCAAAACTTTTGAATATCTGGCTTTAAATTCCACGGTTAGCGATTCAAATATTCCAGTTGAATTTAAAATCGAAGAAGGACAGGGAGTGGAAGAAATTGGAATCGCGCTGGAGAAAGACGGGCTTATTTCGAATAAATATTTTTTCTTTTTTTATACTTGGAAAAATGATTTGAGCCGAAAAGTTCAGGCTGGAAATTTTGAGCTTGCTCCGAATCTGACTGTCCCGGAAATTACAACTATTTTAATTGAAGGAGAAAATAAACCGGAAATCAGGAAGATAACTGTGCCAGAAGGTTTTACGAATAAAAAAATAGCAGAAAGACTGAAGAAAATTGATTCGCTGATTGGCTCTCAATTTGAGGAACTGATTGGTTGTAATTGTTTTCAGGAAGTTGAAAATTGTGTTTGTGGAAAAAGTTTTCAAGAATATGATTTTGTTAAAAATATTCCCAAGGGAGTGGACTTGGAAGGATATCTTTTTCCTGACACCTATTTCATTGACAAAGAAGACACGGCTGAAATTCTGGTGATGAAATTTCTAAATAATTTTAAGAAACAAATCGGCGGTGATTTGATAGTGGAGATTGAACGACAAGGGAAAAGCTTGCATGAAATTGTTACGATGGCATCAGTCATTGAAAAGGAGGCAAAAACCGCTGAAGATCGAAGAATCGTCTCGGGTATTTTTTGGAAAAGGGTCAATGATGCATATCCGCTTCAGAGTTGCGCCACACTCGCTTATGTTCTTGGAGTTGATAAGCCTCAATATTCAATTAACGATACTGAAATAGATTCTCCATATAATACTTATAAAAATGCCGGATTGCCACCGGGTCCAATTTCTAATCCAGGGCTTGATGCGATCCGAGCAGCGGTTCATCCGGATCAGAATGATTATTATTTCTTTCTAACTGATCCAAGTACAGGAGAAATGGTTTATTCGGTAACTCTGGATGAGCATAATCGCAACAAGGCAATTCATGGTTTATAGAAGGCGGTTGTGATAGATGTTTTTTGATTTAAGAATCTGTCTAAGATGCAATTTTATGTTTTCTAAAATATCAAAATATAGCAATTTTGACTGGGTGTCCATTTCGGCGACACTCTTTCTTTTGGCTTTGGGGCTGGTGGCGATTTATTCACTTTCAATTTCTCAGGATGGGGACGGCTTCAATAATTTTGAAAAGCAGGTGATTTTTTTGATTATTGGTTTTGTTTTTTTTATTGGCTTTAGTTTTCTGGATTATCGAATTTGGAAAAGCCATGCGGGAATCTTGTATGTGATTGGAAATTTTTCTTTAATCGCAGTCCTTATTTGGGGGCAAACTATCAGGGGAACTTCTGGCTGGTTTAGTCTGGGACCATTTAATTTTCAGCCGGTGGAGCTGATGAAAATTTTTATGATAATTTTTATGGCTAAATTTTTTGCCAAAAAAATGTCAATGGGAATAGGGGGGAAGGAGTTTCTCGCTTCACTTGTCTATCTTGCCATCCCGGTTTTTTTTGTGATGCTTCAGCCCGATTTTGGGTCCGCATCAGTTTTGGTTATCACTTGGGTTGGCATGTTATTTTTGGCTGGAGTTGATAAAAGAATTTTCTTTATGCTTATAATTTCCGGTGTAATTGTTATCTTGGTTGGCTGGGGTTTTTTTCTGAAAGATTATCAAAAAGATCGTGTTCAAATTTTGTTAAATCCTCAAAATGATCCCTTGGGGAGTGGCTATAATATTATTCAATCAATGGTGGCAGTTGGATCGGGCGGGATGACAGGGAAAGGGTTGGGACACGGTTCGCAAAGTCATCTTAATTTTTTGCCAGAGCGACACACCGATTTTATTTATGCGGCAATCGCCGAAGAAAGCGGTTTTGTCGGAGTTTTTCTTTTGCTTGCTATTTTGTGGATATTGTTTTATCGACTCAAAAAGACAGCAGATCAATCAAGAGATGATTTTGGGCAATTATTAACGGGAGGGGTTTTGGTAATGTTCTTTTTTCATGCCCTGGTTAACATTGGAATGAATTTGGGAATAATGCCAGTGGCAGGGCTTTCGTTGCCACTTGTGAGTTATGGGGGAAGCTTTTTGATTATTTCTTTAATGGCGATTGGAATCACGCAGAATGTTTGGAAATTACGACATCGAAAGAGAATTTCTTCGATGAATGATCTTGATTGATAATCAATTAGACATTTTTTTGTTAACATTATAAACTAAAAAGGCTGTAATAATTTATCTTAGAAAATGAAAACTTATTTCAAAATATTTTTTATAGGCATAGCAATGATGGTGTCGGTATTTCTTTCTAGTTCTTTTTTTATGAAGGATGCTTTAGCAGAAACTGGCAGTGAAGATGCAATCATAACTAACCAGGCTTATCAAGTTAGAATTTTCTTTTTTGGCACACCAACTTGTCCGCACTGTCAGGAAGAAAAAAAGTTTTTGCCAAAGATGGAAGAGAAATATTCAAATTTGGAAGTTCAATATTTTGATGTAACTGGTTTCAAGGGAAAAAATTTATTTAGTCAGATTGCGGAAGAATATGGTTTAAGTGGCAATGTTCCAGTGACAATTATTGGGAATAGGGCAACAGTTGGGTTTGACAACGAAAAAAATATTGGAAAGCAAATTGAAGATCGTATCAAGGAGTGTTCATTGAATGCTTGTGATTCCAAGATTGACGAAGTGCTTGGTTTGTCGAAAATTTCTCAAGTTTCAATCAGCGAAGAGCTTGCTGTTGAAATATTCGGCGATAAAAAGAAAGAAGATGATTCTCATAAGCATGACAGCGAGACAACCGTGATGGTTTTTGGAAAAGAAATTTGCGCAGACGATCTTTCTTCGCCTTGTATTTTGGGAGTAGTTCTTGGATTGGCTGACGGGATAAATCCTTGTATGTTTTCAGTTTTATTTTTTGTTTTATCCTACTTGCTTGCGATTGGTTCGAAAAAGAGGGCATTGAAGGCCGGGATTGCTTTTGTTGTGACAACTTTTGTTGTTTATTTTCTTTTTATGTATGGCATTCTTCAGGTGGTTGATTTTCTTAACATTGCAAGTCAGGCTAGAATCGTTATTTCTATTTTAACTTTTATAGCGGGGATGATCTTGGTAAAAGATTTTTTCTTTTACGGAAAATTTTTATCGCTTGAAATTCCAAAGTCGGTAAAACCAACTCTTGAAAATTTGGTAAAAAAGGGAACAATCCCAAGCGCCATATTATTGGCAATTTTGGCTAGCATTGTTGAACTGCCGTGCACTTCAGGTTTGCCTCTCGCCTATATCTCGGTCCTCATGAAAAGCGACATTTCCTATTTTTGGCACATTGTTTTGTATAACTTATTCTTCATTTTGCCTTTAATAGTAATTGTTGTTTTGGTGATATTTTTGGAGAAAAAGACTGAGGATCTTGAAAATTGGAGAAACTCTTCAAAAAAATACATGCGTCTCATTGCCGGTGTTTTGTTGGTGTTTCTTTCAATCGCTCTTTGGCAGAATTGGTTGTAACGTGAAATTTGTAAAAAAAATCAATTAGTTGTATAATAAAGAAAAGGTGTTGTTCTTGAGAAATAACCGCAGTCATTAAAAACTGTTCGTGGTTTGTTTTTCTGGAAAGAGGCTTGATTTTTTGGTGCCGTGTTCCACTATATTCAAAAAAAATAATAAATCATATTTTATAAAACAAAAATGTCTAAGCAGGATTATATAGTTGCACTTGATATCGGTTCAACAAATATCAGAACTGTTATTGCTCAAATAATTCCAGACGGAAAGCCTCGAATCATTGGGATGGGAGTCTCCATTTCTAATGGGATGAGAAAGGGAATTATTGTAGATTTGGAAGATGTTGCACAGTCAATTAAAGATTCTGTTGAAAAAGCTGAGAAAATGGCCGGCGTGCCAGTCAAAGATGTTTATGTTTCAGTTGGGGGAAGTCACCTTAATTCCATTGAAACAAAAGGAGTGATTGCTGTTGGACGAGCGGATGGAGAGGTGACGGACGATGATGTCGAGAGAGTGATCGAAGCAAGTCAAGCAGTCAGTCTTTCTCATAATCAGGAAATTTTGCATATTGTTCCTCAGAAATTCATCCTCGATAATCAAGAGGGAATAAAAGATCCCGTCGGAATGAATGGAGTTCGATTGGAAATGCAAGGAATTTTGGTTACTGGTTTTTCTCCTCATCTGAAGAATTTATCAAAATGCATCTATAATGCAGGTTTTGATATTAATGGGTTTATCGTTGCGCCTCTTGCCGCGGCTCGGGCTGTCTTGAATAAAAGACAAGAAGAACTTGGCGTTGCACTCGTTGATATTGGAGGCGGAACAACTTCTTTGGCGGTTTATGAGGAGAGGGAATTGGTTCATTTAACAGTGATTCCAGTTGGGGCTGGTCACATCACTAACGATGTGGCTATCGGCCTACGAACCTCTATTGATGTTGCAGAAAAAGTGAAAATTGAATATGGTTCAGCATTGCCTTCTGAAATTGGAAAACAGGAGCAAATCAATCTTTCGGAAATTGATTCAAGCGAAGAGGGAAGTGTCTCCAGACAACATGTTGCAGAAATAATTGAAGCTAGAATGGAAGAAATCTTAATTATGGTGGAAAAGGAGCTAAAGAAAATAAATCGTTCGGCTTTATTGCCAGCTGGAGCAGTTTTAACTGGTGGCGGAGCAAAATTGCAGGGAGTAGTTGATGTTACAAAGGAAACATTGAAGTTGCCGGCACAAGTTGGTTTCCCGGTCGAACTTTCGGGTTTGATTGATAAGGTGGATGACCCTTCTTTTTCTGTTGCCGTTGGCATGATTCTCTGGGGAATTGAGAATGACATGATGAATGTTTCCAGCGAAATTGATAGAGGGAGAGGCGGCTTCAGCAAAAATGTTTTGGATAACTTGCCGATGAAGGAAACAGTTGATGATATCAAAAAATGGTTTAAAAAGTTTTTTTAATGATTTTTTATTTGGACAATTTTTTTCTTTCTTGACTTTTTGTATTAGTTTGATATCTTTAAAAGTCAAAATAGATTAGGTGGAAAATTGTAATTTTATTAATAAAAAACGATGGCGGAAATAAAACCCGATGTAGAAACTTTTGCAAGAATAAAGGTGGTTGGAGTCGGAGGATCCGGTTCTAATGCAATTACCAGAATGATCGAATGTAAATTATCTGGGGTTGAATTTGTGGCAATCAATACTGATGCTCAAGATCTTCATCATTGCAAGGCTAGCGAAAAAATTCATATAGGGAAGAATCTCACCAAGGGTCTGGGGGCTGGAATGAATCCGGAGCTCGGAAGACAGGCGGCAGAAGAAAACAGAGACGAGATTCAGGAATCACTTAAAAGTTGTGATATGGTTTTCGTTGTTTATGGAGCTGGTGGAGGAACTGGTTCAGGCGCTGGACCGATTGTGGCTGAAGCAGCGAAGGAAGCAGGCGCTTTAACAGTTGGTGTTGTCACAAGGCCTTTTTCTTTTGAGGGAAGACAGCGAAGTGTTGTTGCTGAGGAATCTTTGGAAAATCTCAAAGACAGGGTGGATACAATGATTTCAATTCAAAATGACAAATTATTGCAAGTGATTGATAGAAATACATCGCTGGTAAATGCTTTTCAGATTGTTGATGATGTTCTTCGTCAAGGAGTGCAGGGTATTTCGGATTTAATTACGAAGCCCGGGATTGTTAATGTTGACTTTGCTGACGTTCGATCGGTTATGCAAGAAAGCGGATCAGCTTTAATGGGAATTGGAATTGCTTCCGGTGAAAGTCGAGCAGTTCAGGCCGCAAAACAAGCTATTAATTCACCTCTTTTGGATATTTCTATTGATGGAGCAAAGGGTGTTCTATTCAACATTACAGGAGGAGAGGATTTGACGATGCTTGAAGTGAACGAAGCTGCGAACATCATTACTGAAAATGTTGATCCAAATGCAAGAATTATTTTTGGAGCTTCCACTGAAGACACTGTTAAAAAAGGTGAAATTAAAATTACTGTTGTCGCTACTGGTTTTGAAGAAGAAGTTTTTCATGCTGGGAATGAGTCATTGTTTAATCGACCCAAGACTACCAGCAGACCAGTTGGAGTTTCAATAAACACAAACAGTAAAAGGGATGACTTGGATAGAGAAATAATTAGTGAATTTAGCAAGAAAGAAATAATGACGGAATCTTCAAAGGAATCTCCTTCGATGATAATCGAGGAAAAAATATCAGAGAGGCAGAACATAAAGAAATTTGATGAAGAGCGAAGCCCACTGGAGGAAAGCGTTGAAGATGATGATTTGGATATCCCTGCGTTTATTCGAAAGAAAATGGGAAAATAGAAAATAGGATTATTTAAACAGCATGAGAGGTTGACATCTCATAATAGTTTTTGTATATTAACTAGAGTCTATTTAAGATCCATAAAAAATATGGTTGAGGTTGAATTAATAATAAATTTTAATAGAGAAAAACTGTGCCTACAATAAATCAGTTAATAAAAAAATCAAGAAAATCTACGAAAAAGAAACCGAAGTCACCAGCTATGACTTATGGCTTTAATTCTATCCAAAATAAACCAGTTGATTATTCTTCTCCTTTCAAGAGAGGTGTTTGCGTGAAAGTTGCAACAACCACTCCAAAGAAGCCGAACTCTGCTTTGCGAAAAATCGCTAGAGTGAAATTGACGAACGGAATGGAAGTTACCGCCTATATTCCTGGAGTCGGACACAATCTTCAAGAACACTCAATCGTGATGCTTCGAGGAGGAAGAGTAAAAGACCTTCCAGGTGTTCGTTATCATATTGTTCGAGGAGTTTTGGACACTTCTGGTGTTTCAGACAGAAAACAAGGACGATCGAAATACGGAGCAAAGAAACCTAAGGAAGAGAAATAATTTAGAATAAATCAGAAAAAGTATGCCAAGAAAAAAGCGAGTATATAAAAAAAATTGGAGACCAGATCCACAATTCAATTCCATTCTAGTGGGAAGATTTGTTGGTTATATTATGGAGCGAGGGAAAAGATCAACAGCTCAAAAAATCATTAGTGAAACTTTTGAGTTGATTCACGAAAGAACAAAAAGAGGCGGATTGAATGTTTTCGAACAAGCCATTAAAAATGTTTCTCCATTGATGGAGTTAAAGGGAAAAAGAATCGGAGGAGCAAGTTATCAAGTCCCGGTTCCAGTTATGGGCGACCGAAGAATCACTTTGGCGATGCGTTGGATCAAAAGTGCTGCAAAGTCAAGAAAAGGAAAAGGGATGGCTGATTGTCTTGCTGAAGAACTTGTTGAGGCATCTCAAAAGAAAGGTGCTGCAATAAAAAAACGAGACGATACACACAGAATGGCCGAGGCTAACAAGGCTTTTGCTCATTTTGCTTAGTTTTCAAATAAAATATAAATTAACCTAGACTATTATGGCGCGACAAACTCCTATAGAAAGATATCGAAACATCGGTATCATTGCTCACATTGATGCTGGAAAAACAACTGTTTCTGAGCGAATTCTTTTTTATACAGGGATTTCTCATAAAATTGGAGAAGTTCATGAAGGAGCAGCGATAATGGACTGGATGGAGCAGGAACAAGAAAGAGGAATTACTATCACCTCTGCTGCAACTACTTGTCAATGGAAGGATCATCAAATTAATATTATTGATACTCCTGGTCACGTTGACTTTACTGTGGAAGTGGAGCGATCACTTCGTGTTCTTGACGGAGGAGTGGTTATTTTTGATGGAAAAGAAGGTGTTGAGCCACAATCAGAAACTGTTTGGCGACAAGCTGATAAATATAAAGTTCCTCGAATTTGTTTTATAAATAAAATTGACAAAGAAGGAGCAAATTTTGAAACTTCACTGGCTTCAATTTGGAATCGATTGACACCGAATGCCGTAGCAATTCAATATCCGATTGGTCAAAGCAGCGATCACAAAGGTTCGATTGATTTGATCAAAATGAAAGCATTAAACTACGAAGGTCAGTCTGGAGAAAAAGTTATTGAAGTTGAAATTCCGGAAGAAATGAAAGAAATTGCACAAGAATGGCGAGCAAAATTAATTGAGAAAGTTGCTGAAATGAGTGATGAACTTACTGAAAAATATCTTACAGGAGAGGAACTAACAATAGACGAAATCAAAGAAGGAATCAGAAAAGGAGTTCTTGCTGGAACATTGATTCCAGTTTTAACAGGAACCGCTTTGAAAAATAAAGGAATTCAACCAGTGTTGGATGCAGTTATTGATTACTTGCCTTCACCAGTTGACATTGAGTCGATCAAGGGAGTTGATGTGAATGATCCCGAAAAAGTAATTGTTAGAGAGGCTAGCGATGATGCACCATTTGCAGCATTGGCCTTTAAAGTTGCAACAGATCCTTATGTTGGTCAATTAACTTTTTTCAGAGTTTATTCAGGCGTGTTGAAAGCTGGTTCTTATGTTTTGAATTCTACAAACGGAAAGAAGGAGCGAATTGGAAGAATTTTGAGAATGCACGCTAATCACCGAGAAGAAATAGACGAGATTTATTCCGGTGGGATTGGTGCTTTAGTTGGCATGAAATCAACAAAAACCGGAGATACGCTTTGCGATGAAGATGCGCCAGTAATTTTGGAAAACATTGAATTTCCAGAGCCAGTTATTGACATCGCAGTTGAGCCGAAGACGAAAGCTGATCAGGAAAAAATGGCGATTGCCTTGAGGAAATTGGCTGAAGAAGACCCAACTTTCCGAGTTAGAACTGATGAAGAAACAAATCAAACTTTGATTTCAGGAATGGGAGAGTTGCACTTAGATATTATTGTTGACCGAATGAAAAGAGAGTTCAGCGTTGAAGCTAACATTGGAAAGCCTCAGGTTGCATATCGAGAAACAATCAAAGCGCAAGCTGAAGCTGAAGGAAAATATATTAAACAATCTGGAGGTCGTGGTCAATATGGCCATTGTTGGCTTAGAATTGAACCTCTTGGTGAAGGAAAAGGATTTGAATTTGTTAATGAAATTAAGGGAGGATCTATCCCAAGTGAATTTGTCCCACCAATTGGCAAGGGAGTAAAAGAAGCGGCTGACAGAGGAGTGATTGCTGGTTACCCGATGGTTGATGTTAAAGCAACTGTTTATGATGGATCATATCATGATGTTGACTCATCAGAAGCAGCTTTCAAGATTGCGGGATCAATGGCTTTTCAAGCAGCAGTTAAGAAGGCAGATCCTGTTATATTGGAACCGATAATGAAAATTGAAGTAATGACCCCAGAACAATTTATGGGCGATGTTGTTGGGGATTTGAATGCTAAGCGAGGGCAGATAGAGGATATGGCTGACAGAGGAGAAGGATCCGCAGCTGTTAAGGTGGTTAGTGCTAAAGTGCCACTTGCTTCTTTATTTGGTTATGCAACTCAGCTAAGATCAATGACCCAGGGGCGAGCTAATTATTCAATGGAATTCAATAGTTATGCAGAAGTTCCTTCAAGTATTGCTGAGAAAATAAAAAGCGGTGAAATTCAATAGTTTTAATTTTTTGTAAAATTTATGAATTTAGGTGAAATAAAAAAACTTATTGATATCTCTGGCGGAAAACTTATTCTAAGCGACGGGGATTTGAAAGAAAGTTTTATTGTGATGAAAATTAGTGATTACCTTTCTGAATGCAAATGTGAAGAATGTGACTGCGACTGCGATTGTTTTTTTGACGAAGAAGATGATGTTGAGGAGGCTGATTTAATGATGGAGGGAGACGATCAATCTGAAAAGTTGACAGATGGAGAGTTGTTGGATAAAATAAACACAGACATCGAAGAATTGAAAAGAAGAAAGCAGGAAAACGAGTTGACGAGCGTAATGGAAAGTGAATTTTTTGATAGTCAAAAAGAGGAAGAGCTGAATTACGAGAAAATATAGCTTTTTCTTAAAGAAGGGGCGAAGAAAATCCTTTTTGAAGAATTAATTTTTCGGTTGGATTTTTTGATATAATAGAAGGAAGAGTTGTTTTAATAATATATATTTATAAAAATTTAATCAGTTGTTTTGGTGGTGGCTAATCCATTAAGGCAATAAAAAAGAACTATGGCAACAGAAGTATTTGACAGAAGTAAGCCTCATGTCAACGTTGGAACAATCGGACACGTTGACCACGGCAAGACCACTCTAACCGCTGCAATTTTGCACGTTTTGGGGATGTCTGGTCAAAAAGTAACAGAAAAAAGAATTGACGAGATTGACAAGGCTCCTGAAGAAAGAGAGCGAGGAATCACTATTGCAACTGCTCATGTGGAATATGAAACTGACAAGAGACACTATGCTCACGTTGACTGTCCTGGTCACGCTGACTATATTAAAAACATGATTACCGGTGCAGCTCAAATGGACGGTGCTGTTTTGGTTGTTTCTGCGACTGACGGCCCAATGCCTCAGACCAGAGAGCACATCCTTCTTGCAAAACAAGTTGGTGTTCCTCAAATTGTTGTTTTCTTGAATAAAGTTGATATGGTTGAGGACGCTGATCTTATTGATCTTGTTGAAGAAGAAGTCCGAGAGCTTCTAACAAAATATGAATTTGATGGTGAGACCGCTACAATTGTTCGAGGATCAGCCTTGAAAGCTCTTGAAGCAAAAGACATGAACGATGAAGCTACGAAATCAATCATTGAGCTAGCTACTGCATTGGATGAAAAAATTCCTGATCCAGTTCGTGAAATTGACAAACCTCTTCTAATGCCGATTGAAGATATCTTCTCAATTGAAGGACGAGGAACAGTTGTTACAGGAAGAATCGAGAGAGGTTCTGTTAACATCAATGAAGAAGTTGAAATCGTTGGATTGAAAGATACAATGAAAACAACAGTTACTGGCATTGAAATGTTTAACAAGTCTCTTGATAAGGGACAAGCTGGTGATAATGCTGGAATTCTTATTCGAGGAATCAAAAAAGAAGATGTTGAGCGAGGTCAAGTTTTGGCTAAGCCAGGAACAATTACTCCTCATACTGAATTTGAAACTGAAGTTTATATTCTAACTAAAGAAGAAGGTGGACGACACACCCCATTCTTCAAAGGATACAAGCCACAGTTCTATATCAGAACGACTGATGTAACCGGAGATGTTACCCTTCCAGAAGGAACTGAAATGGTAATGCCTGGCGACACTGTTAATTTGGTAGTCAAGTTAGTTGCTCCAGTTGCGATGGAAGAGGGAATGAGATTCGCTATTCGAGAAGGTGGAAAAACTGTTGGAGCAGGAGTCGTAGTAAAAATTGTTAAATAATTTTTACAGATAAATATTTTAGAAACAGCCCCGAATTTTGGGGCTGTTTTTTTGGCTGTTGATAAGTCTGGCTATTTTTTTGTAAATTGTCTTTTAATTTGTTATAATATTTGCAATATACATCTGTATAAAAAATAATAAAAAATAAAAATAAAATGAGTAATCGTAAAAAAATTGTTATCTTTTTTGTCGCGTTGTTTGTTATTCTGGTGTTAATAGGCGGAATGATTTTAATTGGACGAAAGAATGGCCGGGATAAAAAAGATTTTAATTTGCAAGAGAAATCAGTAGATAGTGATTTCCTTAAGAATATTGACCTATTTGCAACTGAAAATATAACTGGCGTTATTGTCACAACTAATATTGATTTTATCGAAGTTCTTCGTGAAGACGGAGAGAAAATGAATCTCGGCATCCCTTCTAGTGGTGCTAGTTTTTTCAAGCAAATTGAACAGGATAATGGAGAAGTTCTACTGGAAGAAATTGGACTACTCAATATTCCACAAAATCAAAAAGTTGATATCCAATATGACTCTCAAACAAGAGAAGTTCGATTAATCATGGTTAAATAGAAAAGAAGAAATTAATAATTGATTTAGCGTGATTTAAATAACAAAAATAAATATTATAATTTTTTAGAATAAATTAAGATGAAAAAGTACAAAAATACATTGTTTATGCTATTATTTGTGGCAAGTTGTTTGATTGCAAAAAATTCTTTAGCATCAACGACTTACAACTGTCATTCAGCTTCAGACTGTGATGACGGAGATGGTTGCACAGTTGATACTTGTGAGTGGGATATGGGTTTTTATAATTGCAATAATAAATTTGATTCAGGTTTGCCTGGCTGTGGTGACGAAGAAGATCTCCCGGAGTTACCTCCTGGCTATGAGTGTACTACTGCTGAGCATTGTGGTGATGATGGAAACGAATGCACTTCAAGTTTTTGTGCTTGGTCTAGTCATACTTGTCATTATGGCAACTTAGGAGCGTCAACCCCTTGTAATAATGGAGCGGGCCATTGTGACGGAAATGGTGGTTGTGTTAATAATCCCCCAATTGATCCGCCTAGCATGGGAGGAGCTTTTTGTGATGCTTTTACAAAAAAAATTAGCATTGATTGGTATAACTTTGGAAGAACTAACGGGGAAACTTATGTTAAAATAAACAATGATGAAATAAAGGTTCCTTCAAACATCATTAACTATGAATATCAGGGTAGTGATGCAGGTGTGTACGACGTTTCTGTTATTTACAAAGAAAATGGTCAAGTGTCTCAATCTTCTTCCAAAACTGCTAGTTGCTTTTCTTGTATGGGAGCAATTCCGGAGGGCTCAGAGGTCTGTGGTACTGTTGCTTGTAGAGGTGATGCAAATGTTACCAGCAATACAAAGATCACATTGGCTGATTCTTGTGGATCTTCAAAGTGCCAATATGTTTGTAAGGAAGGTCTTTATAAGGATGTTGATAAATGTTCAGAATATAACAATAAGCCATCGGTTACCCTAAGAGTTAGGGATGCCGGTTCTTTTGACGTTGGTGAAACTGTCACTTTGCTGTATTCTGTTAATCCAGGATGTTCTGGAATTGAGTGTACTAAAAAAGCGGCCAGCAGGTGCGATTTAATTGTCTCCGGTCCAGAAAATGGAACAAAAGCAGTCCCATATCAAAATAGTAATTACAATGTCGGCATGGTTCATTATGAAACAGGCACTTATAGCTATACATTAAAATGTTCCAATTCTTATGGTGAAGGAACTGCTTCGGCAAGTGCAAAAGTTGAAGGGACGGTTGGGGGAGGTGGTCCGGTGGCAACAATTTTGAGTCCCGAGGAAGATACACGTGTTATGGCGGGGAAGGAAGTTGTGTTTACTGGAGCTGGAGCTGGAGAGGGAGGAATTTATGAATGGTGCAATGGCGCTAGTTGTGGTTGTGGGAGCATACTTTTGAGTAAAAGTTCTTCGAATAAAGTCACTAGGACTTTTCATGAACCTGCTTATGGTTGGAATAGAACAGCCTTAAGAGTTACGGATGCTCAGGGGAGAGTCTCAACAAACAATGAGAGTGTTGGCGTGACAGTCACCGCAAACCCAATTTGCCATAATGGAGTTAGGGATAATGATGAGTTTGGCGTTGATTGTGGCGGTTCGATTTGCTCTCTTTGCAATGTTGATTTATCTGGGGCGCTTAATCTGGATGTCTTTTGTGACAAGAATGGAGCGATGGAGATTAGTTGGGAAATTATTTCTAATGCCGATAGATATGATTTAAGAATTAAGGAGCGAGTGGCTGGGTTAGTCGCGCCTCCTAATTTGCAAAAAGAACTAACGGGGCATACTTACAATTGGAGTGGAGTGCCAGATAAAGCTTATTATGTTGGAGTAGGAGCAATCGCAGAAAATGGTCAAGTGGACATCTATGGAGAACGTGAAGTTGTTACAATCGTTTGTGATGGATCAGGGATGGATGATGACGGAGATGTTGATGTTCTCAGTGCAACAATTAACAGTCCAAGTAAAACTACTCAGTACATAAAAACCGGAGATTCAATTAATTTTTCCGGTGCTGGAACTGATACTAGCGGGAAAAATATTACAAATTATGAATGGCGTGTGAATAATTGTTCGAGTGGCGATTTGATAGGGAATAGTTCTTCTTTTGATAAGAATTTTTCAACAATTGGAAACTATAGGGTTTTTCTGAGAGTTCAAAACCAAGACGGTGCCTGGTCAGATAATTGTCCAAGCAGGGCAGTAAATGTTTCTGAAAATACTTCATGCTCTAATGAAGGAGAGGAATGTGGGAGTGAGAAATTATGTTGTTCCGAGTTGCTGTGCAATAATAGAGGAGTTTGTGAAAAAGAGGAATATAGAGGAGAGGACCCAATAAAATTTAGGAGATAATACAAAATAAAATATTAGAAAATCTTGCATATTCTTTCGGATATGCAAGATTTTGTTTTTTATTTGGAAAAATTAATTAAAAGTGTATTTTTATAGAATCTATTATGCCGTTTTCGTCAAGCTTGTTTTCAGTTAAAATCTCATCTCTTGTCCCATGTTCCAGAAATTTGTCTGGCAACCCGAGATTTTTCACTGAAACTTTCAGATTTTCTTTCAGAACAAATTCATTGACAGCGCTTCCGGCTCCACCGGAAATGATATTATCTTCAATAGTAAAAAACTGATTGTGGGATTTGGCTAAGTCAATTAATAGCTCTTCATCAAGCGGTTTCACGAAACGCATATCAACCAATGTCGCGTCTAGCTTTTCTGCAACCTTTTTGCAATTTTCAAGTAAGGCCCCAAAATTCAAGATTGCTATATCTTTTCCGGAGCGGAGGGTTTTCGCTTTTCCAATTTTTATTTTTTCGCTTTTTTCTTTGTCGTATTTTCCGTTTCCAGTCCCCCTTGGATATCTCACGACACAAGGACCTTTATGGATGTATCCCGTTTCCAGCATCGCATAACACTCATTTTCATTGGAAGGAGTCATAACGGTTAGATTTGGGATTATCCTTAAAAAGGATAGGTCAAAATTGCCGTTATGTGTTGGGCCATCTGGTCCGACCACACCGGCACGATCAATCGCGAAAAGAACATCCATTTTTTCCAGAGCGATATCGTGAATAATCTGATCATAAGCTCTTTGAAGAAATGAGGAATAGATTGATAGAACTGGTTTCTTACCTTGAGAAGCGAGTCCAGCTGAAAAAGTAACGGAGTGTTGTTCGGCGATTCCAACATCATGATATCTTTTCGGAAAATTTTTTCGGAACTCAGATAATCCTGATCCCTCACACATTGCTGGTGTGATCGCATGAAGCCTTTTGTCTTTTTTTGCCGTGTTGCATATCCAATCAGAAAAGACATCGGAATAGGTTATTTTTTTTTGGCTGTCGCCGTTTTTTTTACCAGTAATTGGGTCGAAGGGCTTAACGGCATGAAGAGAGAATTCATCTTTTTCTGCCAATTCATAACCCTTGCCTTTTTTTGTCACTATGTGTAGAAATTTCGGTCCCTTGATTTTTTTTAAATTTTCCAAAACTTCTATGAGCATTTCCACATCATGACCATCAATTGGTCCATAGTATTCAAAACCTAATTCTTCGAAAAGGGTGCTGGGAACAACCATGCCCTTTGCGTGCGTCTCTGCTCGACGCATAAATCTTTGAATAGCCGGAACACGACCGAGAACTTCTCTGCCTTTATCACGAAAACAAACATATGAGGGAGATGAAATGAGGCGGGTGAGATATTTTTCCAGCCCTCCAACGTTTGGCGAGATAGACATTTTGTTATCATTGAGAATCACCAACATGTTTGCTTTGACGTCTCCAACGTGATTAAGGGCTTCAAAGGCCATTCCTCCGCCAAGGGCACCATCTCCAATCACCGCGATTACCTGAGGGGCATTTTTTTTGTTCTTATTTGCAATTGCCATTCCGGCTCCGGCGCTAATTGATGTGCTGGTATGGCCAACGCTAAAAGCATCAAATTCACTTTCGGTTCTTCTTGGAAAGGGAGCTAGCCCATCTTTTTTTCTGATAGTGTGCATTTTGTTTTTTCGCCCGGTAATGATTTTGTGCGGGTAAGATTGATGTCCGACATCCCAAATCAGGAGATCTCTTGGCGTTTCAAAAACTCGATGAAGTGCCACGGTGAGTTCCACTACTCCAAGATTTGAGCCAAAATGACCACCGGTTTGAGAAACGCTGTTTATTAAAAATTCACGAATTTCTTGGCAAAAAGCGGGAAGGTTTTCTTTTGGCAATCTTCTGATGTCTTCCGGGAAATTGACGGAATCAAGCATTTTTTTGGTTTTTTTATTCATTTTTTATGATATTAAAAGAGAATTTGTATTTATCTCATTAATCTTAATCATACGCCAAAATCTTATAAAATAAAAGACAAAAGTCAAGGGCAATATCATTTTTCTATTAGACAAGAAAATCTTGTTTCAAACAAGGTTTTACAAAAGACCATTTCTGGTGTATTCTATGTATAGAGTGTCATCTGGGAGGTGGGTGGGAATAAAAATAAATGTAATTTAAAATAAAGAATGGTAGGTTTTTCAAAGAAAAAAATAAATTCATATACATTAGGAGAAAAGCTTAAGCGTATCAGGGAGGATATGCGGATTTCTCTTGCTGAGATTGCAAAAGCTACCAAAGTGAAACAATCTTATTTGGAAAAAATTGAAGCAGGAGATTTTGACAATCTTCCTCCAGATGTTTACGTGAAAGGTTTTTTGAAAAGTTATGCCGGATATTTGGGAGTTGATGACGAAGAAGTTGTTCAGCAATACAAGAAAGAATGTGGCATAAAAGATTGCATGAAAAAAATACAAACAATGCCTCAGAAAAAGAAATTAAATTTTCCTAGTATCACAGTCACCCCTCGTTTCTTCACAACTGCATTTGTGGTACTGGTGGTTTTGGGGGGATTTTTCTATTTTTACAGAGAGATTGGGAATTTTTCTCAGGATCCTCGTTTGATTATTATGCAACCAGTAGGAGATTTATCGATTGATAATGGAACCTTGGATGTGGTTGGAATAACCGACAAAGACAGTAAGGTTTTTATTAATAATCAACCCGTTTTTGTTAATGAAAGAGGGGAGTTCAAGGAAAATTTGGGTTTGCAAAATGGTTTGAATAATATTGTAGTGAAGTCAATTAGTCGATTTGACAAGGAGATAGAAAAGATTTTCAATATTTCAGCTAATTATGAAATTCAGGTGGCTGAGGGAAGCGAAAATCATCAAGAAAAAATAATGGGAGCAATGGACGAAAAAAGTGACGCAGAGATTGGTTCAGGGAAGGTTAAAATTGAGGTTAGGGTGGAAGAATTTCCTGTTTGGGTTTCGGTAAAAATTGACGACAAGGACGTTCAGAGTGGAACGATGTTGCCCGGGTCGGTTCAAATTTTTGAAGCAGAAGAAAAAATTGCCGTTACCTCTGGCAAGGCCAATAAAACTTTTATAAAATTTAATGGTCAAGATATTGGAGTTCTCGGAGACGAGCCAGGAGTTATTAGAGATGTTATTTTTAATAAAAATACTAAGATTTAGCAGTGGGTTTAATTAGCTTAATGCAATAAGTATGTCAAAAGAAAAAAAGAATAATGAAGAAAATGGTGGAATTTCGAGAAAAGAAACAGATGTTGTTATTGGTGAAATACAAGAAAAATTTGGAGATGGAGCAATAATGAAATTGGGAGAAGTAAAAAAAGTTGATGTTGCGGCTATTTCAACAAGCTCTCCGTCTTTGGATTTGGCATTGGGGATTGGCGGTCTTCCGCGGGGAAGAATAATTGAAATTTATGGACCAGAATCTTCAGGAAAAACTACGCTAACTTTGCATGTAGTGGCAAATGCTCAAAAAGACGGAGGAGTTGCGGCGTTTATTGATGCGGAGCATGCTTTGGATCCGGTCTATGCCAAAAGAATTGGTGTTAATATTGACGAATTGTTGATTTCTCAGCCAGACGCAGGAGAGCAAGCGCTTGAAATTGTTGAAGCTCTGGTTCGGTCAAACGCTGTCGACGTGATCGTGATTGACTCCGTGGCTGCTTTGACTCCGCAGGCGGAAATTGACGGTGAAATGGGAGCAAGTCACATGGGTCTTCAGGCTCGTTTGATGTCTCAAGCTCTTCGAAAATTAACAGCGATTGTTGCAAAAACCAATGTGGTAGTAATTTTTATTAATCAAATAAGAATGAAAATCGGTGTGGTTTTTGGGAATCCTGAAACAACTACCGGAGGAAATGCTTTGAAGTTCTATTCTTCAGTCCGACTTGAAATCAGACGATCGGCTCAGATTAAACAAGGAGAGAATATTATCGGAAATCGCACAAAGGTTAAAGTTGTTAAAAACAAAGTGGCTCCTCCTTTTCAGACAGCTGAATTTGATATTATGTACAATCAGGGAATTTCCAAAGAGGGAGATTTGCTTGATTTGGGGGCAAAAAATGGAATAGTCAAAAAAGCTGGATCCTGGTATCAATTCAATGAAGAAAAACTTGGACAGGGAAGAGAGGCTGCCAAAAAGTATTTAAAAGAAAATCCGAAAGTTTATACGATAATTCACAAAGAAATAAAAAAGAAGTTAGAAGAGGAAGTGCAGGAATAAAAGAAACAAAATGATATCCCTTTCAATTGTCATTGTGGCTGTGATAATAAGCTTTCTAGTGGCCTTGTTTTGGCTCGGAATTATTAATCATAATACCGGATTTTTGAAATGGGAAAATAACAATATTTTCAATTTTGCAATTGGCGGAATCGCTGCAGTGGGACTTGCAGGAATTTTTGAATTCATTTTGCTCGAGGATAAATACTTATTCGGTTTGGATGTCTTGAAAACGAGCCATCTATTGGAAAATTATTTGTTTTTTTATGTGGCAGTTGCTGCGTTGATCGAGGAATTTTTTAAGGGAATTGTCATTTGGTGGGGCATCAGGAAGATGGCAACGGAAAAAATAAAAGACGGAATTATTATTGGATTGATAGTCGGATTATTTTTTGCTGTTGCTGAAAATGCCATTTATTTTGCTACGCAAATAAATTCTTCCGGAATTAATGGTGCCATCAATTTAATTATTATTAGAACAATTTTTTCAAGTGTCGCTCATATGATTTTTTCAGGGATCATGGGTGGTTTTATTGTTAAAGGTCTTTTCTGTAAAATAAATTCAATTAAAATATTTTTGTTTATTGGAGCGTTAGTTTTCCCTGTCGCAGTACACACTATCTTTAATTTCTCTATGTCAACTGGAACTCCTTGGGCCTTGATTTTCTTAGCAATAATCGGAGCAGTTGGAGTGTTTCTTGTTTTAAAGAATTATAAGGAATCTTTATGATAAAAGGAAAAGAAATTTTAATTCTAATTCTAGTGGCATTGATAGCGCCACTTTGGGTTTTGTGGGGCAATACTTTCCCTGCTTTTGATTATTTTCTCAACAAGGCAGATAATCATGGAATTATGATAAAGAAGAATGATTTGGGTGAAAACACATTCCTTTCTTTTCCTTATTATAAAAATCAACCTTTCAGCAAAGTTGATTTGGATTTAAAAATGGAGGAAGATTTTGTTTCTAAATTAAATCAGTCACTTGAAATCGCTATCTTCGAAAACTATGAAGCTGTTGCCTACCCAATAACAGGAGAAATAAACAATTCCGAAGAACTTGGAAGATATCTTCATTACAACAATAACTCTGAGCTTCCAAACGGAACATTTTTTTCAAACGGAGAATCAGCCTTTTTCATTAGTCGCGGTCAATATCAGCCGATTCTTTCGGGAGAAATTTTTGAAAAACTTGGGTTTGATTGGAACGTGATTATTCCTCAAGAATCCGGAATTTTTTCGGAATTGGAGGAAGAGGGAGAGAAAATTGTTTTCAACAGTGCTCATCCGGATGGAGTTATTTTGAAAATAGAACAAGACATTTATTTGGTTTGGGAGGAGAAACTTTTGAAAATTAAAAATGAAGAAATATTAAAAGAGGCATGGGCTGATTTTTATACAGTTCCCGCTTCCAATCTTATAGAATTAGACTCTTGCGTGCTTGCGACAACTGAAAAAAAAGGCGAATTGAAATGTGAGTTTGATGTTTCTGGTTCCATCGGTCCCAGTCTCCCCTATATTTTCAAGTTCAACCAGGGAGGATTGGAGTCAAAAATTGTCGATGCGAAAGCAACAATAAAAGTTTCAGCAAAACCAGTGGATGCTAAGGATTCCTTTTTGGTGCTGTTGGTTGAAATAAAAGAAAAACTTGTGACTAAATATGGAGGATATCTATTCTAAAAATATGAAAAAAATATTAGAAAAAATTTATCATTATTTTGTTCAAAAGAACGATTTTTTGAAATGGTTGTTTATTGTTTTGGCGGTTGAATATTTATTCCTGTTTTCTCTTGAGACAATTTTGCCAGGGTTTGTGACAACGGTTTTTAACCTTAATCTTTTGCTGTTACTCGTTATGATAAGTTGGGTTGTTTCAAATTTTTTTACTAAAAAGGACGATCAACCTTTCGGCTTGAGTTCCTGGTTTTTTAGAATAATTTTAGCGATATTAGCAATCGTTGTTATCTCGTCTCTCTTTTTTGTTTTGTATAAAACAAAATATTGGGAAACGTCAATATATTTATTTTTCGTTATTGTGGCCGGAAAGATTTTGCATGATTATTTGCTAGACAGCTTTTTGGAAAGATTTTCAAAAAAATAATTATTCCCCGGGGGAATAATTATTTAGCACCTTTTGTTTTTTGTGGGAACTTATTTAGCTTGAGTTCCTTTTTTTAATTCTTCAACTTTTTTTCGAAATCTCCCAGGCTTGTTTTGAGACAATAGACGCCAATAAAATTCATATCATGAAGCCTGACGGCCCCCTGGAAGCTTCTAATTGGGTCCTCATCAACGATAATCAGTTTTCCAGCTGGAATATCTCTTTTTCTTTTTTCAAGTTCCTCCAGGGGAATATTTATTGAACCTTGCAATCTGTGTTCTTTAAATTTGGTTTGTGACCGAACATCCAGGAGATTTAATACCCCAGGTTCGTTATTAATTTTTTCTAGCATTTCTTCTGGGGAAACCGGGCTAACCTTTGCGATATCAATAACAGAGTTAGGGTCTCCATAGGAAATAACGGAATAGCCACTTTCAGAAAAATTAACGATTCCGCCAATCAAGTATTTTGCTGAAAATCCAGTTTCATTCAATTGCTGGGTAATTTCTTTTCCTTCTGTCGTTTCAACCCGGTCAATAATGATAATTGGTATATTTCTATCAAGTTCCTTCATTTGTTTTTTCAGTGAATCAATTGGAATGTTTTTTGAATTTTCAATATGACTAAAATCAAACTCATCTTTTTTTCGGATGTCTATTAATTGACTCTTGTCTTTGTGGACAATTTTTTGAAGGTCTTCAGGAAGAATCATTGGAACCGAAATATTTTTTGATTCTTCTTGTCTTATTTCTTCCGTGGTTGTCTTTTGTTGTTTTTCTTTTTTGAATAAGAAATTTTTAGAAAAAAAGATTAAAATCACAATCACAATCAAAACAAATCCAATTCCAATTGGCTTTAGGGACAAATCTTCCCCCACTCTTTTCTCTAGATTTTGATTTCTTTGCATTTTGATGTGAGATTTTTAATTCAAAACCGACCCGATAAATTGAGGTTGTCCGTTGCAAAATTCATTGATCTCCATGGCATTTTTCCCTGGAATTTGAATTTTTTTGGGAGCAATTAAGCCTTCTCCAGTTTTTATCAAAACTCGACCACCTTCGCTTCTAAAAACTTCACCATATTTTTTATTAACCGAATCAGGCATCTCTTCAATCGCTTCCAATTCCCAGAAGATTATTTTTTGAAGAGGGGAATTTGGCTGATTGTCTTTTTTCCAATAACAAAAAACTTTTGGCCAAACGTGGAAAGCTTTGTGAAGTCCTTCGATTTGACTGGCGCTGTTTGACCAAATAATTTCACCGTCTTCTTTGCTAATTATTTTCGTGAAAGTGGCTTTGTGATGTTCTTGCTCCTGGGGCGTTAGTTTTCCGTCCAGCAGGTCTTGAATCGCTGGCAAGAGAATCTCGTTAGAAATTTTTATCAGTTTTTCTTCCAGTGAAATATAATTATCAGTTTTTGAAATTTTTGTTTCTTTCTGAGACAGAACTGGACCATGATCAACTTCTTTATCCATTTTCATAATTGAAACACCGGTTTTTTTGAGCCCATCAAGCAGGGCAGTTTGAATCGGAGATGGACCGCGAAGTTCGGGCAACAGGGAGGTGTGAACGTTGATACAGCTGAATTTTGGAAGGTCCAGAAGCTCCTGGGGCAGAATCAGCCCATAGGCGGCAACAATAATCAAGTCCGGATTTTCCAATCGGAAAAAATCCATCGCTTCATTGTTTATTTTTTCAAATTGTTTCACAGGAAGATTATTTTTTTCTGCAATTTTTTTTGCTTCAGGTGGGGTAATTTCCTTTTTTCTTCCCACAGGTCGATCCGGTTGAGTAATGACAGTCGCGATTGGAATTCCCTTATCAGTGAGATTCTCGATTATTTTAGCGGAAAAATAGGATGTCCCCATGAAGAATATTTTCAAGTCTTTCAATTCCATTTTCTTAACTTTAGTTTTATATGTTACTTTGTCATTATATCAAAAAAAATATAAATTAGAAAGGCTATGCCACTCTCCAGGTGATGTGACTATCCAAGGGTTAGGGTAATAATTATTTTCTCACTGACGCCATTAGAATGGCATATGTTCGAAAATAATCACTACCTTAACCCATTTCTTTGTTTAGTCCAAAAAACTCTCCCCCTTATTATAAGGGGGATTAAGGGGGGGTATTACAAAAAACTTTCATCTACTATTTTTAAATTTATTCAAAAATCCTTGCTAGAGCGGGCTTGTAGCCCGGTCTATTAGTTTATTTTTTATTCAGATCATCTCTTAATTTATTCAGAAACTTTTCTGTATCCTTATTCGATTTCAGCACAAATACGTTTTTTTCTTTTCTTAATACTGCAATTCTTTTGATAATATCTTTCCTGTTGTCTCTTGGAAATTTCCATAAGACCCATTTTAACAAATTGAAAGATATCCTTTCTTTACAACCAGTTAATTCATCAATCCTATTGTTTTTGAGTCTTCGTTTGACTATGCGATAAAA
>DCVH01000021.1:0-33625 GCA_002327335.1 Patescibacteria group bacterium UBA2193 | reverse complement strand
ATCTCTATTTTTAAGATATCATGCAATTTCTTAGCAAGAGTTGATTTCCCCGCCCCGCAAGATCCTAATATTAGAATTCTTTTCATGAATTAATTTTTATTTAATTAAGACTTGTAATATTTTGGCGCGCAGGCTTGACAAGTAGCTCGTTTTCTGCTATACTAGACGGTCAATAGCTGGAGTAATCTTCTTTTAACCAAAAGAATGGTTTCTCGCTATTGCGAGGGGCTGCTCTTTTATAGAACATTGAGAGGGAGAATAAAAAAATGGAGATAAGATGGACTAGAACAATAGCTGGAGCATGCTTGATCGTTGCTGCTGTTTCCGTGGGAACTGGCACTTGGACGTTATGGCTCTTTGTTGCCGGAATTGCTACCGTAATTGATTCAATGATTTAAAACCAGGGGCGTCAGCTATATAGTTGACGTCTTTTTTCATGAGCAAAAAATAAGTTGAAAAAATTTGTAGAATTCTAAAATTCTCATGTAGCTTTTTTGTTATACAGCTCTCTAAATTTTATCTCACCAACCCTTTTTAATAATTCTTGATTTTCAATAAAATCTTGTCCGTATTTTAACCAACTTTTGGAAAAGGTTTTCATTTTTTTGCAAGGGAATTCATCGCATTCATAACAGTGGTTAATTTTTTTGTCTTTGCAGCATAAATGAAATTTTGTACATTTCTCACATCTTTCAAGATTAATTTCTGCACCAAGACAAGGATTTTTATCACGGTTATAAACTGGACAGCCACCACAGAAACATCCACAAGCCGGAATGCGTCCTGTATATTTCTTTATTGTTGACTTGTCGATCATGAAATTATTGAAAAAATTATACATCTGGATCATGAGAAATTTCTGAACTGGAGCAGGAAAGTCGCTGAGGGGCAATTTACATATCCTCCATTACAGTTTTATCTTCTGTAAAATCTGAAGGCAATCCAATTTTTTTAAAATATTTACACATTGCCATACAGGCAAATTTCTCAGTTGAGTAGTGTGTTCCTCCGAGAATGTTTATTCTGTGTTTTTCGGCAAATTCGTGTGCTTTTTTTGAATGATCATTTTTTGCAGAAATACCTGTAATAAAGGTCTGCACATTGTTTTGAGCAATTTCTTCGATTGTTTCATTCAGCCCGCCACCAGCCACAACAGCAACGATTCCTTCTTCGATTTCATTGTCTCCATAATTATACAAACTAACTTCGTGGCCAACAGCTTTTTGGAATTTTTTTCTTAAATCTTGAGCTGTTGCCACATCAGTTTTTCCGAAAACTCCACACATAGAGCCAAAGTAAGGAGCAAAAGATTTTTCAGGTTTTATTCCCAATGCTCTTGCTAAAGTTACACTTGTTGAATATTCTCCGAAATTATCCAGAGGCACATGAAGATTATAAATAGAAATTCTTCTGTTTTTGAATTGTTGCAATAAGTCTCTATCCATTTGCTGAAAAACTTCTGGCGCTTTTCTGATGTCCCATATGGATGGGTGGTGAACAAAAAGCATAGCGTCTTGAATCTCATCATCTAAAATTATTTGCATAACTTCTTTTGATGGAAAAACAGCAGTGTATACTTTGTTGATTTCTGTTGCAAAATCACAAACTAATCCTATGGATCTTTTCTTAAAGTTCTCACTAAGAAAATCTCCAATAGAAGCCATATACTCCGCCCATTCATCACTCATCTCGGGAGTGACAAAATCTTTTTCTAGATGTTGATATAATTTGATTGATTTCATTTTTGGTGTTGTGCGATGTTGCTTTTTAAAAACAAATTTGTTAACATATTTCCACCACCAGTTTCGGAAGGCAGAGTAATGGCGAGTGAAATGTCTTGGCTCCATCGATGAGCTTACCGACTTAAATGAGGAATATCCTAAGAAAGGAAAAATCCTACTGGTGGTTTTTTCTTTGGAACCGCATATGCAGGTGTTAGGCGATGTAAATTTTATTCAAATTCAATTCGGGCTGCCCCACGTTCAATTACTTCAGTATGAATATTTTTTATACCTTCGACATGTTTTTTGGGAGAAATTTTCAGATTATTAATCATTTTTTCCATCATTAAAATTCCGCCTTCCCATATTAAATCTCTAAGGAACTTAGGTTGTAAGATAACATTAACTTCCTTGGTTTTTTCATCAAATTTTTGAGTTAACTCGTCGATGTATTTTTTGTCTTTTAAGTCTGATATGACCATTAAGTTAATGTTGTCCGTTTTGCGCCTTAGTCCATAGAAGTGAACCAGAGAATTTCTTAATTCATATAACTGTCGTGAGGTCACTTTTTTCAAGCATTGATTTGATTGGTACGCATTGTTTTCTTCAACGAAACAAAAACTATCAATCCAAGATGGAAATCCTACTTTTTGTGAAACTTTTTCACCCAAATATTCTTGCCAATAAGTATAAAAAATATCCAGCGCCGTAAACACAAGTATCAACTTGGGTCTATCATTTATGATTGACTTACCTTCAATAATCGAAAAGGCTTGATTAATCTCTTCTGTTGACTGTGTTAGAAAAGTGAGCACCTGCTTTTCTCTCTCATCATGTTTTTTCTTTTCTTCCGGAGACATATGTTAATTGAATTTGAATAAAATTTATTTCGCCTAACTAGTTTTTGTGCAAACTTTTAATTTTTTAATAGCAATAATTCGTAGGTTATGCAAACTTTTTTAGATTTAATTTTCCTGTTCTGTGACTTTGTCTATGAATAATTCTCCGTTAAGGTGGTCGATTTCGTGTTGGAGGGCTCGGGCGAAAAGACCTCGGGCGCGGATTATTTGGCTTTTTCCGCTGGCGTCGATGGCCTTGACTTTCACTCGCTTGCTTCTTTCAACGGGCATAAACTTTCCTGGGAAAGAGAGACATCCTTCTTCGGCGATAATTTTTTCGTCTGATTCGTTTTTGATTTCAGGATTAATTAACACGAAAAGTTCATTTTCGATCTCAATGATGCAAAGACGGACATTCACGCCGACTTGCGGAGCAGCCAATCCGAGACCTTGATTGGCACGAAGGGTTTTCGTCATATCAAGAATGAGTTGTTTGATTTTTGGATCAGTTGGGTCTTTTATTTCTTCTGATTTTTCCCTTAAAATTGGATTTGGATATTTCAGGATGTTCATTTATTGTTATTTATTGGTTATGGGGTTTTTAGTTTGCTTGAGAGGTGTTTGGGCGTAAGTTAAAATTTTATAATTTTTAATTTTATAATTTTTTAAATAATTTCCAATGTTTCAATTTTTAAACATTAAAAAGTTAGGTTTATTTATAAAATTAAGAATTCAAAAATTAAAAATTATTCAAGATTATTAAACTTGTGATTTTATTCCATTCTTTAATCGAATAGGTGATTATTTTTGAACGTATTAAAACTCACCTTAAAATACAAAATGAACGAAGTTTTAGTCAGTGAAAAAATAATTACCTATTTGATTGACCACGTTCTAATATCGTTGTTTAAAAGATGTTCTCCGGATCAACATCAAAATACCAGTTTTCTCCCAATTTGTTGAATATTTTCTTTAAAATCGGGGAATATTCTTTGACTGGTTTTGTTTTTATTAGGATGAATTTTTGGTAGGAATCTCTCATTTTTTCAATATTCCCATAAAAAGGCGGGGTAATTGATAGAATTTCTTTTGCTTTTGCCCTTTGAAGTTGATTATAAACCTTTTCGGTGTTTTTATCAACTTTGCTTTTATCAATGTCTCTGTGAATTATTTTAATAAATCGAGAAAAAGGAGGGTAGTCGACTGCCTTTCTTGTTTCAATTTCATTGTTTGCAAAATCTTTCCAATCCCATTTTTTCAAATGGTTGAAAAGCGGGTTTTGCGGGTTGAATGTTTGGATAAAGAATTTGCCGTTTTGAAGGCTTCCGGGGCGATTGACTCTGCCGGCGATTTGAAAGAGGCTTCCGAGCCATCGTTCATCAAATTTGAAGTCGCTTTTTCCACTCCAGCTTTCAGCGTTGAGAACAGCAGTCAGTGAGATGTTTGGTAAATCGAATCCTTTGATAATAGATTGTGTGCCAATCAGAATATCAATTTCTTGCGTTTGAAGTTTTTTGAAAAGGTTTTCCCTGAAATTCTTTTTTTTCAAAGCGGTCTGGTCGATAATTTCAATGCGAGCTTTCGGAAAAATTGTTTTGATTTTTTCATAAGCTGTTTCAGTCCCGAATCCCAGATTAACGATTCTGAGGCTTCGACATTTTGGACAGCGTGAGAAGTTGGAAATTTTGAAATTGCAATGGAGACATTGATATTTTTCGCCAACTTGAACAAGAGGGAGATTGCATTTTGGACATGATATTTTGCTTTTACAATCAAGGCACATGAGCGATTTTCCTTTGCCCCTTCTTTGCACAAGAATGAAAGAAGTTTGTTTTTTTTGCAGGGCATTGCCGATGTCGATTTTCAGTTCATTCGAGATGATGATGTTTGATTTTTTCTTATAAAAATATTGCAAAATATTAACAAATTCAAAAGTCGGCTTTGCTACTTTGATTTTCTTTAGTTCAAGCATCGGCAATTTCAAATGTTTCATTGATTTTTCTTGGCTTTCCTTGAGGATTTCCATGGAAGGAGTGGCGGTGAGAAAAATGAGTTTGGCGGTGTGAATTTCTTGAAGCCATGTGGCGGTTTTTCTGACGTGATAGCGTGGACTTTGATCCCATTGTTTGTGTGAGACATCTTGTTCTTCATCAACTGCGATAAATCCAAGTTTTTTGAACGGGAGAAAACATCCAGTCTTGGTAGAAATAATCAAATTCAGAGTTCCGTTTTTGATTCCGTTTTTGATGAAATTTTTCTGAGAGGCCAAGAGATTTGAATGGAAAAGAGCGACGCCATGACTTTCAAATCGCTTGAAATAGCGGTCTATCTCTTGATAGGAAAGAAAAATTTCCGGGATAATAATGAGACATTGCTTTTTTTCTTTTAATGTTTTTTCCACGCAACTCATCGCAATTTCTGTTTTTCCGGAGGAGGCTGGACCGGCGACAAGAAATTTTTTAATTTTTTGACCAGCGAAATTAATTTCTTTAACTACTTTTTTTTGATTCAGTGTTAGGGTAATCTTTTCTTTTTTTTGAGTAGAAGATTTTCCTTGAGGATTGGTGGGGGCGGTTAATTTTTTTGTTGGATTGGTAATGAAAAATTTCAGAACAATCCCAAGTCCGGTCAGATAGTAGCGGGAAATTTTTTGTGCCAATTCCAACTGGTTTTCATCGATGGCATTTTTTTGCAAAAGCTTGAGAATCGGCTTCGTTTTATAGGGAGGTTTTGAAGATTTTTTTAATTCAACAATTCCTTTGATTTTTTTATTAGCAAAATCAATTTCCACTAAATCACCAAACTCAAAAATTTCCTTGCTTGAATAGGTGAAAGCAGGACTGTGTCCAAGTGATATTCGAGTGAGTGGGATTATTTCGTAATAATTCATATCGAGAAGCACTAAATTCTAAATTACAAATTTTGAACCTGCCTACCGGCAGACAGGTAAATTCAAAATATTAAATTCAAATGTTCCAAATCACTTTTTTGAATTTTTTATTTTGGTCATTATGACCTATTAGTGCTAGGCGGAAAGTATATTTTTTTATCCACCTTAGACAAAGCAAAGCGACTTGTTTGGATAAAAAGATATACTTTCCGCCTAGTTTAAGATGATAGCAAGATTACTTTTTAAGCTTCCATCTTCCGGCCAGGTGTCCGATTCCGAAAGGGTGTTCATAGGAAAATTGGATAAATTCTGCTCCGGAGCTGTTCACCACTCCGAGTGCTGTCATGATTGATCTCAGGCCGCATTCTCCGGCTTCTTCTGAAAATTCCGGATTAAGATCAAGAAGTTTTTCAAGATCGTTTTTTTTGAGAAGTTTTGTCAGAGTTTGATCAAATTTGATTCCATAGGGAGAATAACCGGCCGGAGAGTCTTCGGAGATTCGATGAGAGAGGTCCGCACTGGCGATGAAAGCGACATTATATTCCGTTTCATTTAAAGCTTCCTTGATGCGACAACCGAAATCAAAATGAGCTTTCCAGTTTTGGGAGTTGAATGTCAGAAGAATCACTTTCGGTTTTTTTATCATCGACTTTGTCAGATAATGAAGAGGAATTAATGAGCCATAGTCAATATTTTCTTCCATAATTGGCTCAATAGGGGAGTTAATAGCCCGCATTCTTTGCAGAATTTTGGTTGAAAGAAACTTGTTGTTTCTGAAAGAATAGGTTTCTTCATTTTCAATTCCAAAATGCGCAAAACTGCCTTTATAATCTTCTTTGAGGTTGATTGTGAATTTATCATATCGCATCGGTCCATGCGGAGACATGATGATGATAGTGTGAGGCTGGAATCTTTTCAGTTCTTCACCAAGTTCATCCAGCGCGCGAATCGTTTTTTTTGCCGCAGAAAGCCCCGATTTTGGTGCTCCCGGGATGATAGATGGGGGATGAGGAATGATGGCAGCGAAATTTAACATAGGTTTTTATCTGATTTTTTTGTTATTATTCCCATCTTAGCTTATTTGTTTTGTTTATTCAATAAGGAACAATTTATTGGTCATCGATGATTTTTCCCACAAAAAGCCACAAACTAGAAGCTATTAACCAAAAACCAGTCCAGGGCTTGACAAGATTTTTGGGGTGAAATATAATAGTGTTACAAGGTTGGTTTAGACCACAACATATAGTAAATTTAAACAAAAAATACACAATAACAGCAATATTTATGAAATGTCCTCATTGCAATCATGATGATACGAAAGTGGTGGATTCCCGAGAAACGGACGGAGGGAGGACGATTCGTCGTCGGAGAGAATGCGAGAAGTGTAAAGGAAGATTTTCAACCTATGAGCAAGTTGAAATTTTGAATTTGTTGGTGGTCAAAAGAAATGGAGACAAGGAGGAGTATAAAAAGGAGAAACTAGAAGAGAGTCTCAAGAGAGCAACGAACAAAAGATTGACAGAAGTTGAAGTGGAGCAATTGGTTTCCGATATTGAATCTCAAATAAATGTTTGCGGAAAAACTGAAATAGCCACAAAGGAAATTGGAAATATTGTGTTGGCAAAATTGAAAGAGCGAGATGAAGTTTCATATTTGAGGTTTGCTTCAGTGTTCAAATCGTTTGGATCTGGGAAAAGATTTATTAAGGAATTGGAACAATTATAATATTAGAATTAAGAATGTTGAATCTTGAATGGGAATAAAGAATTATGGAATTAAGGAAAATTTTTAGTCTTTTTCATCAAAATTCAAGATTCCAAATTTCAAATAAATTTTCGATTTTACAGTTTTGTTTTTTTTGAATTTGGATATTGGTGTTTGTTTGGAATTTAGGATTTTTAATTTGTAATTTATAGATTAGTATATTTTTAATTAACTAAACTCGGGGGAGTACGAAAATGAAAAAACAGAAAAAAAAGAAAAACCAAATGGTGAAGAATGAAAAAGCTGCTGAAAAAGCAAAGAAAGTTGTTGCAAAAGTTAAAGTTGCTAAAAAACAACCAAAAAGAGTGACAAATAATATTAAGAAAATAATCAAGCGAGACGGATCAATTGCTCGTTTTCAGCAAGATAAGGTTGCGGAAGCTGTTTACAAAGCTTTCAGAGAGACCGGTGAGGGGAGCATGACAAAAGCCAAAGAAGTCACCAAAAAAGTCGTTCAAATGCTTAATAAAAATTCTCGACCAGGCTATATTCCTCACATTGAAGAACTTCAAGATCTTGTGGAAAAAGTTTTGATGATTCTTGATTTCGATGATACCGCCAAAGCCTATATTCTTTATCGAGAAAAAAGACGAAAAATCAGAGACACAGAAGCATCACTTGATGAAGCGGTTGATCTTGTTGATCAATACATCAAAGAAATCGATTGGCAAGTCAAAGAAAATTCCAATATGGCCTATTCTCTTCAAGGACTGAACAATTATATTTCATCCATCGTGAGCAGTAAGTATTGGATGGAAAGAGTTTATCCAAAGTCAGTCAAAAGAGCTCATGAAGAAGGAGATTTTCATATTCATGATCTCGACAAAGTTGCTGCCTATTGCTGTGGTTGGGATTTGCAGGATTTGTTGACTCAAGGGTTCACTGGAGTTTCTGGAAAAATTTCTTGCAAACCGCCAAAGCATCTTCGACCGGCATTGGGACAACTTGTGAATTTTTTCTATACCACTCAAGGTGAGGCAGCCGGGGCGCAGGCATTTTCAAATTTTGACACCCTGATGGCTCCTTTCATCAGATTTGACAAGCTTGATTATGAGGCAGTGAAACAAGCGATGCAGGAATTCATTTTCAATCTCAATGTTCCAACTCGAGTGGGATTTCAGACCCCTTTTACCAATCTTACGATGGATTTGGAGTGTCCAAAAACCTATCGAGATCAAGCGGTGATTATTGGGGGAGAACCACAAAAAGAAACTTACAAGGAGTTTCAGAAAGAGATGGATATGATCAACAGAGCTTTTGCGGAAGTGATGACCGAAGGGGATGCTCAGGGGCGAATCTTTACTTTTCCAATTCCGACCTATAACGTTACTAAAGATTTTGATTGGGATAACAAAAATCTCAACCCGGTCTGGGAAATGACTGCTAAATATGGTGTGCCATATTTTGCCAATTTCATTAATTCTGATATGGATCCGGATGATGCAAGATCGATGTGTTGTCGTTTGAGATTGGATAATCGGGAGCTTCACAAACGAATGGGTGGACTTTTCGGAGCAGCTCCTTTGACAGGATCAATTGGAGTTGTGACAATCAATCTTCCTCGCATCGGCTATCTCTCAGAGGACAAAAAAGATTTTTATAAGAGACTGGATGCTTTGATGGAGTTGGCAAAAGAAAGTCTTGAAATCAAAAGAAAAACCGTAGAAACTCTTACTGAAATTGGTCTTTATCCTTATTCAAAATTTTATCTCAAGAACATTTACAAAAGAAGAGGAGCATATTGGTCAAATCATTTCTCGACCATTGGGATTGTTGGTTTAAATGAAGCGATTGTGAATTTTTCTGGAGAAAAAATAACCACCAAAAAAGGATTGAAATTTGCCGAAGAAGTTTTGGTTCATATGCGAGAGCAAATGGTTGAATTTCAAAAGGAGACTAATCATCTCTATAACTTGGAAGCAACTCCTGCTGAAGGAACTGGATATCGACTTGCGTTGAAAGATAAAAAGCGATTTCCAAAAATGATTTTTGCAAACAACGGAGATGTTGAAAAAGGAGCGGAGCCTTATTACACTAATTCAAGTCAGTTGCCGGTTGGCCACACAGATGATGTTTTTGAAGCACTTGATCTTCAAGACAATCTTCAAACAAAATACACCGGAGGAACAGTTCTTCACATGTTCCTCGGAGAAAGATTGAATGATATTGAAACAACAAAATCATTAGTGAAAAGAGTGGCAACAAATTACAAGCTTCCATATTTCACCCTTTCTCCAACTTTCAGTGTTTGCCCGGTTCATGGATATCTTTCCGGTGAGCACAAAACTTGTCCAAAATGTGTCATTGAGCAGAATTGCGAAGTCTATTCCAGAATCGTTGGCTATATTCGCCCGGTTCAACAATGGAATGCCGGAAAGTCACAAGAATATTTGGATCGAAAGGAATATGTAGTCGAAAAAAAGAAAAATTAATAATTAAAAAAATAGTATGGAAAAACAAATATGTCATGATTGCAAAAGAGAACTTGAAAATAACGAAGAAGTTGCGAAATATGAAACAACCAGCGGAGAATTTTTCAAATGTCGAAAGTGTCATGAAGCTGATTCGGTGTTGAGAAATTTCCAAAAAACAGAAGTCTATTCCAGAATCGTTGGCTATATTCGTCCGGTTCAACAATGGAATGCCGGAAAAGCACAGGAGTATTGTGATCGAAAAGAATATGTTGTTGCAGGGGCGAAAAAATAAATAATGGATCTTCTGTCATCTAGCCTTCCTTTCCCAAAGGGAGGCTATTTGATTTTTAACAGTTTTGTGCTAGAATCCAAATATGGTTTTTAGCTTAAAAACTACCAGCTATCAACTAATAACTAACAACTAATTTAAAAACGCCCAGTTGAAAGTCATGAATTCATTTCATGGTTTCCATCTCGGCCGTTAAAACTATTTATGCAAGAACAAGCAAAAGCGTTGGCTGAAAAAATCGGCCTTAAATTCAAGGATTATCAATTTCTTCAAGAGGCACTAACCCATCGGTCATTTCTCAATGAAAACAGAAGTTACAAACTCCCGCACAATGAAAGATTGGAATTTTTGGGAGATGCCGTTTTGGAATTGTCTGTGACCAGATATCTTTTCAGTAATTATCAAAATCCAGAAGGAGATCTTACAAACTGGCGAGCAGCTCTCGTCAATGGTGAAATGTTGGCCAAAATTGGACAAGAAATTGAAATTGAAGAATTTTTATTAATGTCACGAGGAGAAAGCAAAGATACTGGGAAAGCAAGACAATATATTCTTGCCAACGCAATGGAAGCAATTATTGGTGCGATTTATCTTGATCAAGGATATGAAGAAGCGGATAAATTCATTAACAAACACATCATTTCAAAACTCCCAGAGGTGTTGGAAACGAAAAGTTATCAAGATCCGAAAAGCTATTTTCAAGAAAAAGCACAGGAAATTGTTCAAGTCACACCTCATTATGAAGTTGTCAAAGAATGGGGCCCAGATCATGACAAACGTTTCTCCGTAGCAGTTTTTCTTGGAGAGGAAAAAGTGGCCGAGGGAGAGGGAGAATCAAAGCAGGAAGCACAGAGAAATGCTGCCGAGGCAGGGCTGAAAGCGAAGGGGTGGAAATAGATCGCAAAGCGATAATTTTTAATGTTTAATTTTGTAATTTTTAGATAATTATTTAAATCTAAATTTTTAAAATCAGAAAATTAAAAATTTTTATTTATTTATAAAATTAAAAATTCAAAAATTAAAAATTTTACGTAAGTGTTTTTAAGAAAAATAGAAATCAGTGGGTTTAAATCGTTTGCTAAAAAGACGGTTTTGGATTTTTCCAAAGCCGGAGTTTTGAGTGGCGGGAAAAAACTTGGAATCACAGCAATTGTTGGACCGAATGGAAGTGGAAAATCAAATATTGCCGATGCCTTGAAATGGGCGCTGGGAGAACAGTCCATGAAAACTCTTCGAGGGAAAAAATCGGAAGACATTATTTTCGCTGGTTCAGGAAAAAAATCTCAACTGGGGAGTGCCCAGGTTTCAATATATTTGGACAATTCTTCCAAAAAAATTCCGATTGATTATGAGGACTTGGTGATAACCAGAAAAATCTATCGAAGCGGAGAAAGTGAATATCTTATCAATGGAAGTCGAGTGAGACTTTTGGATATTGTTGATATGTTGGCGAAAGCCGGAATTGGGCAAAGGAGTTATTGCATCATCAATCAAGGAATGGCGGATCATGCTTTGAATGCCACTCCGGTGGAACGGCGCGTGATCATTGAAGAGGCAGCTGGCGTGAAAGAACATCAAATTAAAAAAGAAAGAAGTGAAAGAAAATTGCGATCAACAAAAATCAACATCGAAAGAGTCAAAGGACTATTGACTGAAATCGAACCGCACCTCAACATGCTTCGTCGTCAAAGTCAGAAAGCAGAAAAAGGTGATGAATATCGACAAAATTTGAATCAAAAACAGAACGAACTTTTTGGGTTTCTTTGGGGCAATATTCAAAAAGAGAAAGAACAATCTTCAGGAATCAAAGATGATTTTTCCAAAAAGATTATGATTAATCAACGAGAGATTGATGAAATTCAAGACAAGCTCAGCAAAGAATCAGGCAACAAAGCAAGTCATCAAGAAGAGATTCGAAAGCTTGAAGACGAAGAGCGAAAAATTAATTATGCTTCGAATGATTTGGAAAGACGGCTCATCATTGAACAGGGGAAATTGGAGCTTGAAAAAGAACGGCAGAAAGAAATCAAATTAATTGAAATAATTCCGGTTGATGCAAGTTTCATAAAAACTCGACTTGATGATCTTCAAAAAAGACAAAACCAACTCGTTGAAAAACTTTCGTTGTTGAAAAATCTTGGAGGACTGGAAGAGCTCAAGGAATATGCAAAAAAAATATCAATTGATCTTTCAGAACTTCATCAGGGCGTGATAAAAGGAAAAATTGAAAAGAAGAAACAAGAAGACAAAATTCAAAAAATTCATCAAGAAGGTCAAGCACGATTGGATGCAATGCAATTGGAAATTGAGAAAATAAGGAAAGAGCGGGACAAGGTGGAACTTCAACGAAAAGAAATTCGTGGAAAAATCAATGACTTGATTAAAAAAGATCAAGAAGATCGAAGAGAAACAATTCGGTTGGAAGATGAACTTCGAAGAAAACAATTTGAAACTGAAAAAGTAAAAGATCAATTCAATGATTACAAACTTGAATTTGCAAAATTGGAAGTTCGAGAAGAAGATTTGCAAATTCGAATCGAGAAAGAAATGAAAGTCAGTCCGGAAAAAATCAAAAAAACTGATGCTCATGTTGATGTGAACAAATGGGAGCATGACATTGAGCGACTCAAATTTCAACTTGAACAAGTGGGCGCAATTGATGAAACAATTTTGCAAGAATATCAAGAGACTCAAGAGCGGTATGATTTCTTGAAAAAAGAATCGGAGGATTTGGAAGACGCCATCAAGAGTCTTCGCAAAGTAATCAAAGAAATGGAGCATAATATCAAGGGAAACTTCGAAGAAACTTTCAAGCAAATTAATGAAAAGTTTTCAGAATATTTCAAGATAATTTTTGGAGGAGGGAAGTCAGAGTTAGTGAGAGTCGAAACGAGAAGAAGAAACAACAACAAAGAAACAGAGGAAGAGGAAAACGGAGAAGTGTCAGATTTGGAAGAAGAAGAAATTGACGAAGATGACATTCAAACGGGAATTGAAATAAATGCTTGCCCGCCCGGAAAGAAAATCGCGAATTTGGGAATGCTTTCTGGAGGAGAAAGAACACTGACTTCAATTGCGCTTCTTTTTGCAATTATTTCACACAATCCACCACCCTTTGCCATTCTTGATGAAGTGGAGGCGTCACTTGATGAAGCCAATTCTCAAAGATTTGGGAAAATCTTGCGACAACTTTCCAACAAGACTCAATTTGTGCTGGTCACTCACAACCGCCAAACCATGAAAGAAGCCTCAGTTCTCTACGGCGTCTCCATGAACGACGACGGAATTTCCCAACTTCTTTCTGTGCACCTTGATCAGGTGGGGGAGGAAGGGGAAATCAATAAATAATTTCCAATTTTCAATTCTTAATTTCCAATGAATTTTAAATGGAAAAATTTTCAAATCACCTGCCGAAAAGAGATTATGGGCTGGCGCTTTAGCTTGTCGAAGGGGTGGTTTTTAAAATAACTTAAAATACAATGATATTAAAAGAAGCGATAATTTCTTATCTTGAATTGGAAAAAATGGAGGAGGAGGCGAGAGAGGAAATCATAAGGGACTTGATGAATGTTTCGATTGAAAAAACATTGGATTTGGTTATGGACAAAATGAGTCAGGAAGATCTGGATAAAATCAATGAATTTAAAAAAGGTTCGGAAAAATTCCAAGAAATAAAACAACCATTCTTGCCTCAGATTTTTTTCGATTCCCTTAATAACCAAATAAAAGAAACATTATATGAATTCAGAATTCGATCTCGAAAATAAATTAGCTGATAACAATCAAGAACAACCGTCAATTGAAAAGGAGATTCCAGTTATTGAAGCTAAGCAAGAAAAAAATGAGGAGGAAAATCTAGCGCGTGAAGCTGATTTAATGGAATCTGAAATGGAAGATGATAACGCGGAAGAATTCAGAGAAAAAGATGGTGCGGAAAGATTTTTTGTTAAAAGAGAAATTGCAGAATATATCGCGGGGTCTCTTGCGTTAAAAGAAGGCGAAAATACAGAAGAGCGTGCCAAGCGTTTCAATTTTGAATTGAAGAAAAATGAAGGCGATGGTTATGTGGAGTCTGGGTTGGGAAAGGGAATTCCTTTGAGTGTCAGAGAAATTGGTGATGATGTTTCCGAAAAGGTTTTTGAGGAAAAAAATCCAGTAAGTTCATATGCACCATTGGCTTTTATTCAGAAAAAATTAGGAGCGGAAGGTCAAGGGAAAGTTGAAAAGATTGCAAAAAAAATGAGGGATGCGAGTTTGAGTCCCGAACAAGAAGACAGTCAGGAATACAGAGCCTATATGCGGGCCAAACTGAAAGGAGATCAAAAAACAGAAGCAGAATTTTTGCCTGATCCCAATATAAGGATTGGCATTATTGATTCCGAGGGAAAGCCTGCTTTTAAATTTGAAATATCTTCTCCTTGGGGGCTGGATAGCTTGGATTCAATAAAGAAAGCTCCAGAAATTATTGAAGGAAAAATTAAAGAATTGTCCACATTAAAAGGCTGTTTTGATTTTATAGTAGAAAATGTTTTAATGATGGAAGTTGGACCGGAAAAAATAAACATGAAAAAGCAAGACAGGCAGATTAACTTTTAGAATTTATTTTATCAAAAGCGTTTTTTCTAATTTAATTCATATTAGAGGTAGCAATATTTTTTATGCTCAAATTAATAAAAATTATTCATTCTGTGATTTGGATAGTTATGGTGCTTGCCACTTTTTATATTCTATATGCAGGCATCACTAACACTTTCAATTCAATTTTGTTCATTTCAATAGGTTTGCTTGCTATGGAAATTTTAGTGCTTTTGTTTAACAAATGGACTTGCCCCTTTACCCCTCTTGCAGCACGATACACCTCCGAGGAGAGTCGCCTAATTGGTTTGCAAAACACAACAAAACCATTTTCGGAACGATTTTTGTTGTAGGGATAATGTTGGTGATTATTAATTGGATCAGGTTGTAAATATTTTTTTAGAAAAGTTATGAAAGAAAAACATAAAGAGATTTGGGATTTGGCATTAATTTATCAAGACGCTAGAGATGATAAGGGTCACGCTGAAATTGTGACTTATTATGCTACCAAGCTTTCTAATATCGAAGGATTAAATGATGATGTAGTGATTCCTTCCGCTATCCTTCATGATATTGGATGGAGCCAACTTTCTAAAAAAGAACGGTTTTCGATTTTTGACAAAGGAAATGATCTAAACGAAATACTCCAGGTTCGGTTGAGGCATCAAGATGAGGGCGTGAAGTTGGCAAAAATAATTTTAAGTAAAGTGAATTATGACTCAAGTCTAGTAGATGAAATTTTAGAGGTTATTTCGCAACATGATACTCGTAAGTTTTTTATATCAAAAAATGAGGCAGCTATGAGGGATGCAGATAAATTATGGAGATTCTCGAAAATTGGTTTTTGGGATGATGTCAGACATTCAAAAATTACTCAAAGTGAATATTGTGAAATATTGAAGAGTAAAATGGAAATGTCTAATTTCTTGTATTTTGATTCTTCAAAAAAAATTGCAATGGATGAATTGGAAAAAAGAAAAAGTGAAGTCAGATGATTTTTTAATAGATGTTTTTTTAGTTAGCTTTAAGCGGTTCGGAAAATAAAAACGGTCATCATTCGTTTTGTGTGAATGACGACCGTTTGGTGTTCGGAAGTTTCCGCGTCTCAATTTGGTTCGAAGAGCAGTATCTTATTGTCCTCGAATTGTCTTTGCCCAGTAAATTCGCATTGGGAGCCAAAATAGAACATCAATTCTTGCAGTTCAAATTTTGACCAGCCACCCTCTGTTTTTTCGAGTGGAAGAGGGGGCTTTCCCAGTTTACAAAAATGCTCCATGTAGGTCTTTTCTCCGAATTCCGTGAGAAACACCCAAACCATCTGGTTCATTCTAAGGATTAAATTCATTTTATCCCTCCTTGTATTCATAGTTGATGTTAAAGGCCTGTTTCTTTTTGAACTTGACAATGTAGTGTGGCACGTTTATTGTAAATGTCAATAATTTTTAGATTTTGAATTACATTTTGATTTTTGACATTTGACTTTTGATTCAGAAAATCCATAATCAGATTAATTGTTTTATAAAGAATAACAATATAAATGAATAGCAGTAAAATACCAACATTATATATAGTAGCAACTCCGATCGGGAATTTGGGGGATATGACTTTTCGGGCGGTTGAAGTCTTGAAAAGTGTTGATTTGATTTTGTGTGAGGATACTCGGGTGACGCGGAATCTTTTGAAGCATTTTGAAATCGACAAGCCGACAGATTCATTTCATCGAAAAAGCAACCCACAAAAGGTGGAGAAAATCATCGAGAAGCTTCGAAATGGGCAAAATTTGGCGCTTGTTTCTGATGCAGGCACTCCAGGTCTATCTGACCCTGGAAATGAGCTTATTTCAAAAGTTCTGGAACTTTTAGGGGATGAAGTTGAGATTATTTCTATTCCCGGACCATCCTCTTTGACGGCCTTGATTTCAGTCTCCGGTCTGAATATGACAAAATTTCAATTTTGGGGGTTTACCCCTCAGAAAAAGGGGCGTAACAAGTTTTTCGGGAAACTTTTGGATAGTGAAATTCCTGTGGTTTTTTTTGAATCTCCTCATCGTTTGATTAAAAATTTGAAACTTCTTCAGGAATTGAGTCTTGAGAGAGAGGCCAAGCCGAATTTGGTTGTTGGCCGAGAATTGACAAAGATGTTTGAAGAAGTAAAACGAGGAAATGTCGATGAAATTCTTGAATATTTTGAAACAAACCCCGACAAAGTCCGAGGGGAATTTGTGGTGATTGGGGAGAATAAAAAATAATCACTTTTATTGACTCAACGAGATATCTTTGATATCCTGATTTTTCATGGATGTTTTTTGACAATTAACAATAAAAAAGACGAGGTGCGAATATGCCAAAAATTATTAAATCGGGTATATTCGGGCCCGGTTCTGGAATGCCAGAAAATCCTCCTGCCGGAATAAAGACCACTTGTGGTTTTTGTCGGGCACATCTTGAGACAGTAGAAAATGAAAAAGGTTATAAATTAGGCAAAAAGATAAACTCCCAAGAGGTCTTATTCGTTGGATGGAATATAAGATGTCCGGAATGTCGGAGGAAAGTGTTTTTTCCATATCTGAATGGGGATGTTTTGAAAAATATTAACGGAAGAAAATAAAATATTGAAAGGAATTGACGATGAACATTGTGGGGGAATTTGTCACGAAAGATCAGGCAAGGAAGTTCCTTGAGACTTTGGTAACAAGGTTTTCTTCGACGCCGACGACTGATGTTGATCTGAAAACGATAATGGAAATTTGGATTCGACAGCTATATGGAACCAAAGACTTGAGTGATGCAGATAAATATGTTCTAGAGAAGCTTATTGACATCGAAGAAGCTTCGAAAATTTATCACGAAAGACTCAGGCTCATCCTGTCAGAAGGAGGAGTGTGATGAATGATGAAGATTCATCCGAGGAAGAAATTCTGAAACAGTACCTAGAAAAAGAATGGGAGTTTTTGGAAAGGGAAGTAAAAAGGTGTTTTTCTCCAGCAGGGGAGCTGATTATTCAATCAGAAGGAATTGCTGAGAGAGCAATAAACTTCACCTACGTATTGCCATCACCCGACCCTCGTTATCGTAAAAAGCGACAGAGGCGACGGTCGCAGAAAAAATAAAAGTCCGGGTTGAATCAATTCGGACTTTTTGAATACAAAAAAATCTCCCCTCGGTCCCCTCTTTGAAAACCTGCCTGCCGGTAGGCAGGGAGGGGATGAAGATATTGGTTATTTTTTAATCAAGTTTCTTAAAAATTTTTCTCGTCTTTTTTTCTCGTCCCACGAAATGGGGTCGCCAAGTTTTTCGGCGACGGTTTCGGGGCGAGGAGAATATTTGTTAATATAGGCTTCAGTATATTTCACTTTTTCAAAAACCTTCACGGTTTCTTGAAAATCTTTTTCAGTTTCTCCTGGGAATCCAACAATTACATCGGTTGTGAAGGTGACTTTCGGAATTATTTTTTGAGCTTTTTCGATAAGATTAAAATAATGTTTTTGGGTGTAGGGGCGATTCATGGCCTTCAGAATCTTATTACTGCCAGACTGAAATGGCAGATGAATTTCTTTGGAAATATTTTCATTTTCCGCGACCACATTCATCAATTCTTCCGAAAAATCTTTTGGATGAGAAGTCAAAAAGCGCCAATCTATCTTGGGATAAGTTTTTGCTAATGCATCAAGCAGAGTTGGAAAGACAATCTTTGTCATTCCCGCGAAGGCGGGAATCCAGTCGTTTGATTGCTTGGTATGTTTTAAATTTTTAGTTGTATTTTCTACTTTACATAAATAAGAGTTAACATTCTGTCCAAGTAAAGTGATTTCTTTGCACCCATTTTCAGAAAGCTTTTTAATTTCTTTAAAAATATCTTCAATTGGTCGTGATTTTTCTCTTCCGCGAGCATAGGGAACCACGCAATAGGAGCAAAAATTATTGCAACCGGTCATAATTGGAAGGAAAGCGGAATTTTTTTTGGCGTATTTTGGGATTATGTCGAGATATTCTTTAGTAGAATTTTTAATTTTTAATTCTTGATTTTTAAATAAATCTAAATTTTTAATTTTTGAAATATTTTTAATACTGGTGAATAAATCAACCTTATCTTTTAATCTTCTTTGAACATCTTTGCGATGGGCAACACAGCCAGTGATAATGATTTTTACTGCTGGGGATTTTTTTCGAAGATTATGGACTTGACCATAGACTCGATCTTCGGCGGTTTGCCGAACACCACAAGTGTTGAATATCACAACATCAGCCATATTAATTTCTTCTGCATTTTCGAATCCCTGGGACTCAAAAAACGTAGCGAGTCGTTCGGAGTCACTTTCATTCATCTGGCAACCAAATGTTTTGATAAAATATTTCATGGTTTTTCATTATAAATTACAGTTTTGCAGATTTTTCGATTTAATTCAAGTTGTTTAGGTGGAATAAAAAAGTGAAGAGAATCTAATTGCCATCCCTCCACTTTATTTATACGAAGCATTTTTTAATTTAATGTGCATTTTATTTGGGAGTGTTTTCATCCCAAAACCAATATTCGTTCTCCAACTGGCAAAAGTCAATTTTGCCTTCAGCAGATAAGAATTTCCACTTAAATCTGCTTGGGTAGCGCGGCACAAACCCGTGCTTTAGCATGATGACTTCAAGTTCTTCTGAGGCCTTTTTTATCTCATGCATGATTGGTTTCATAATCAACGCATGGGGCAAGCGCTCAAAGCATTGGAAATATCCACAAGCTATTTCCAACTGACAACTTACTTCGTTAACAACAAGCGCCATCGCCGAAAGTGCTTGTAATAACAAAGGTGGTAACCCCCGGTCCCTTTCAATCCTTATGGTCAAGCACCTTTCCTCGATCCTAAACTTAATCCCACAATTTTTTGTGCGATCGTTCATTTTTCGTCTCCTTTTTTTGGGTTGAGTGTCAATGAAATACTATCCTTAGCTTAACTGATAGCATGATTTTTCAAGAAAGTAAAGCTGGGAGGGAGGGATGAGCAACTACAACTTTTTAGTCTCAATTTCTTCTGAAATTTTCTTCAGAAATTCATCAATTCCCATTATGTCTTGCTTGCCCGCCATAGCCTTGGCGTCGGCGGGTTTGTTCCCATCACTCCTTTCACGAACAGCCACTGTGTCGTTTTCGCTTTCTTTTTCTCCGACTACGAGAATGTATGGAACTTTTTGTTTGGTGGTTTCGGCAATTTTCTTGCCAAGAGAATCATCGGAATTAACAATTTCAACTCTCATATTGGATTCTCGAAGTTTTTCGGAAACTTTTTGAGCGTAATCGTTGAATTTTTCGGAGACTGGCAGAATTGAAACTTGAACAGGGGAGAGCCAGACCGGGAAAGCGCCGGCATATTTTTCAATTAAAAAAGCAAAAGTTCTTTCGAGACAACCAATTGATCCGTGATGAATTGCAATTGGTTTTTTCTTTTCTCCATCATTATCGATATATGTCATATCGAATTTTTCCGGTAAAGCAAAATCAATTTGAATCGTGAAAGCAGTTTCATCTTTTCCATTGACATTTTGAAGTTGAATATCGAGTTTTGGTCCATAAAAAGCTGCTTCTCCTTCCGCTTCAACATAATCAAGCTTTAATTTATCAAGAATTTTTTTCATTGAGTTTTGTGACGACTCCCATGATTCTGGGTCATCAACATATTTGTCATTTTTATCATTCTGGTCCCACTTTGAAAATCGATACCAGTATTCAGTAACTCCCAGAGTTTTCATAATGTATTGGACAAAATCAACAACATTTTCAAATTCTTTTTCAACTTGATCAGGGGCACACAAAATATGAGCATCGGCAAAATTCCATCCTCCAGCATGACGCATGAGACCAAAAAGTTCTCCTGATTTTTCACGACGATAGAGTCTTGATATTTCCGAATATCTTATCGGGAGATCACGGTATGATCTTGGTTGGGAATTGTAGATCATGAACTGATGTGGACAAGTCATTGGACGTAGAACGTATCGATCATCATATATTTCCATGGCTGGGTACATGTCATCCTGATAGTGTTGCCAATGTCCCGATTTTTCATAGAGAGCAACGCGAGCAATGTCAGGCGTCGCGGTTGGTTGGTAACCTCTTCTTGTTTCTTCATCCTCAATCCATCTTTGAAGGACTCTTTTGATCGTTGCTCCTTTAGGAGAAAAAAGAGGAAGTCCTGGGCCGACGAGATCGGAAAAACAAAACAAATCAAGCTCTTTTCCAAGTTTTCGATGGTCGCGTTTTTTGGCTTCTTCAATTTGAAGAAGATATTTTTTTAATTCTTTTCTGTCAGTGAAAACAACCCCGGAAATTCTTTGGAGCATTTCTCGATTTTCATCGCCTTTCCAATAGGCACCAGAAACTTTGGTGAGTTTCAGTCCTTGGGCGTTGATTTCCCCGGTCGATTCAAGGTGTGGTCCCTTGCAAAGATCGACAAAATTTCCGGTTTTATAGACCATCACTTCTTTTTCTCCTTGATCCTCAAGGTCTTTCAAAATTTCCACTTTGTAATTTTGCTGGGCTTTTTCAAAATGCTCAATTGCTTCTTTGATGGAAATTTGTTTTTTCTCAAAAGGAAAATTAGCTTTAATCAGGCTTTTGACTTTTTCTTCCAATATTTCTAAATCTTCCGGTATAAGAGTTCTCGGCAGTTCGAAATCATAGAAAAATCCTTCTTCGGTGGCTGGCCCCATTCCGAATTTGGCTTCCGGAAACATTTCCAGAACAGCTCCTGCAAGGATATGTGCAGTGCTGTGTCGAAGAATTTCTTGTTTTTCTTGTTTTTTTTCTTGGTCTTTCATTTTATTTAGATTATTTATTATTAAATAAAAAAACTCGTCTCAAAATTTGTCTGGTCGCGTTTTTAAAAAGCGACAAACATTGAGACGAGTTTTCATTGCTCGTGGTTCCACTCAATTTCCTGGTTCTTCTTTGAATGGATTCCCGCCTTGTGCCACCGCTAAAGCTAAGGCGACACGCGGTCGCGGGAATGACAAGGAGAAGGACCAGGCACTTTCAATTTGTTTCCGGTTTAGTCGGCGTTTGCCGATTTTTCTTTCGAAAAAATTTGATTGGTAGCCAAATCAATTACTGGATTGTACTATCTATATTTTAAGCCAAATTTAAATTATGTCAAATTGAACAGAAAAAACGAAAGTCACGGAAGATGTTTTTTCCGTGACTTTTTGATAATTTTTTTGAAACCGTTTATTTTTTGGGGATATAGTCGGAAGCTTCCCCCAGGTTTACCCTCCCGTCTTCAGTAATGGCATATAGCCCATTGATAAGCGGGTGAATGCGGGGATTTTTGGGATCGGTAAATTCGTCGATTTTTGCGAGAATGCAAGCAAAGCCTCTACCTCCTCCTTTTTTGAACTTAACGTTTTCTGCTGTGAAAACTTTTAGGCGAATGCCTTTTTCTGTGAAAATGTCCCCCACATTCAATTTGTCGACTAATAAATCCATAAGAATCCCGCTCCCTTTTCGGTTAATGTTATTGTCAAAATGCATTGGAATGGCTGTAAAATTATCAAAAATAATGCTTTTAGTCAAGCGCATTGACACAAATATCAAAAAATAATATAATGGGGGCATACTTACCCTGAGGCATTTCCTCAAAGGTCGATGTCCAAAGAAGGGAAGTTTAGAATTAACAGTATGAAAAGATGGCTGAAAACACAGATATAGAATTTCTATCGTACATTGTTAAATCTATTGTTGACAACCCAGACGATGTAAAAATCGATCGAGAGGTTGACGAACGAGGCGTTCTTATCGTTTTGTCTGTCAATCCGCAAGATATGGGAATGATCATCGGTAGACAAGGATCAACTGCTAAGGCAATTCGAACACTTTTGCGAGTTGTTGGAGCGAAAAACAATGCTCGAGTGAACCTTAAAATCAATGAACCAGAAGGTTCTGCAAGATTTTCAGGAGCAAGAAAAGAAGAGAACGCTGAAGTTAAAGAAGCTGGACAAAGCATTGATGATATCGTAAATGATATTCAATAAGCATAGTTGCTTTTAAATATCCCAAAACCGTGTTACATTTATGTGGCACGGTTTTTGGCCATTTTGTAAAATTTTTGAATTTTGTAATTTTTAATTTTATAAATAATTTATAAATTTTTAATTACGGCAACGCAACTGTTTTGGTTTATTGTTATATTTCTTAAAATTGTTTAAAAATTTTAATTTAAAATTTATTTCAAAAATTCAAAAATTCAAAAATTATCTCATGACTTTCCACATAATCACAATATTCCCAGAAGCGTTTGAGTCCTATTTTAAAGTGGGAATACTTTCTCGTGCGATTGAGGAAGGGAAAATAAAATTGGAATTATATAATTTACGGGATTTCACAAAAGACAAGCACAAAAAAGTTGATGATGCTCCGTATGGCGGAGGACCGGGAATGGTGATGAGTGTTCAGCCGATTTTTGATTGCGTTAATTTTGTCAAAGAAGAACTGAATAAAAAAGGTGTTTTGAATGAAGAAATAAAAACAATTCTTTTTTCTGCTAAGGGGGAAAAATATAATCAACAAGCAGCTGAAAAGTTGAGCGGTTTCAAGCATTTGATATTCATTTGTGGAAGATATGAAGGGGTGGATGAAAGAGTGGCGGAAAATATTGTTGATCAGGAACTTTCGATTGGCGAATATGTGTTGAGTGGAGGAGAATTGCCGGCAATGATTGTGGTTGATTCGGTTTCTCGTTTGTTGCCAGGAGTTTTGGGGAATGAAGAATCTTTGGAATCAGAAAGCCACAATGGTGGCAATGAAAATATTGATTATCCCGTCTATACTCGACCAGAAGATTTCAATAATTGGACAGTTCCGCGAGTTTTGCTGGATGGGAATCATGCAGAAATCAATAAATGGCGAAACAAAAAACAACAAGGGAGATAATTTCAATTAAATGATGACTGAGAGTTCAATTTGATAGGACAAGCAAAAATGAAAAATGTCGAAATAAAACAAAAACCACACAAGCCCGATACAATTATTTTGGTGCTGGTTTTTACCTTGCTTCTTTTCGGTTTGATTATGATTTCTTCTGCCGGAGTGGTGATTTCAAAAACGAGATTTGGGAACGAATATTATTTTTTCAATCACCAACTTCTCTATGGAGTCATCCCCGGATTAATTGCTTTGTTTGTTGTTCAAAAAATTCATTACAGTTTTTGGAAGAAGGTTGCAGTCCCGATGTTTATTGGTTCTTTGATTTTGTTGATTCTGGTTTTTATTCCTGGGATTGGAACGCGCTTACAAGGAGCAAGTCGCTGGATTGATCTTGGACCGATTTCTTTTCAGCCGACTGAAATAATGAAACTTTCCATTATTCTTTATTTGGCTTATTGGATAGAGGCACGAGGACACAAAGTGAAAAGTTTTTATGAAGGATTGGTTCCATTTCTGGTGGTGATTGGCTTGGTGAGTTTTTTGATTATAAAGCAACCAGACTTTGGAACGCTTGGTGCGACGATTTCAATTTCAATGGTGATGTTTTTCGTCTCAGGTGTTCCGCTGAAATATTTATTTGGCGTTGGTTTTGGCGGGTTGTCGCTCGGTTACTTGTTGATAAAATTGGAACCCTATCGAATGAACCGGATTGTGACTTTTTTTGATCCGACAGCTGACCCGCAAGGAATTGGCTATCAAATCAATCAGGCATTAATTGCCATTGGTTCTGGAGGGATTTTTGGTCTTGGATTGGGACACAGCCGACAAAAATTCAATTATTTACCAGAACCAGTGGGGGATAGTATTTTTGCGGTAATTTCAGAAGAGTTGGGAATGGTTGGAGCGTCAATTTTGATTCTAATTTTTCTATTTCTTGTTTTAAGGGGGTATAAAATTGCCCAGAAGGCTCCGGATAAATTTGCGAAGTTGGTCGCAGTGGGAATCACTTCGTGGATTATCTTCCAAGCACTTATAAACATCATGGCAATTGTGGGATTAATCCCTTTAACGGGAATTCCATTGCCTTTTATCAGCTATGGTTCGACTTCTCTCGTTTTTATTCTTATCGGAGTCGGAATTCTTCTTAATATTTCGAGATATACAAAAGCTTGATTATATTGATTTGATGTATTAAACTAATGTTTCATTGGATGTTTTTTGAAAACACAATAAAAAAGGGGTCTTTAAAATGAAAAAATGTTTTATAATTTATGGTGGTTGGCCCAAATTGGCTGGGTTGCTGGAAGATTTTTTTGAAAAACTTGAAATTATTTTTTTCATGAAGCATTGGTGTGGGGCCATCCCATCTATTAACGATGTTGTGGGCATTGCTTATTCAGCCGGCGCCCTTGATTTATTGGAGGACGTCAAAAAAAATCCAGGAAAGTTCTCTCGATTGATTTTTATTGCTCCTGCCGGTGCTTCAATTTTTCCGAATCATCCATTTTTTAATTTATGGGGATTTTCAATGGAAGTGTTGAAACTTCTCAGGAAGGGAGAGTTTAGGATTTTTTGGGAAATTCTCAAAGAGGTTTTTTTTAAAATTTTATTTTTCCCGATAAAATCTTTTCGGGAAATTGAAAAAATTAGAAAATTCGATCTTTGGCAGGAATTTTCTTCCATCAAAAATCTTCCTCCGTGTTTTTTTGTTTTTCCTGTAAAGGATGAGTTTATCCGTGCTTGTAGGGGAAAATCCAGAGAATTTGGGACTTATTTCACCGATATCGTTTCTTCTGGGCATTTCGGTTTGGTTGAAGCGGTTGGCTATTACCAGATTTTAATCAATCGTATTATTCAACAGCCGGTTAGGCCGATGATTAAAATTTAAATTCTTGTAAAGGATAATAAAACGGGAGAAGATAGAAATCTTCTCTCGTTTTTTCATTTCTCAAAATGTGTATAATAACGCTTATATTTTTTAGTTAGAAGTTTATTTCTTGAAATCACATTCTTTGTTGGAACATCGCACGGTGTCTTTTGCTCCGAATACGAGCAGGCTTTGGCATTTGGGGCATTTCTCTCCGGTTGGTTTGTTCCAGATGGCGAAGTCACATTTTGGATAACCACTGCAACCAAAGAAAACTCGGCCACCTTTTTTTGATTTTTTTTCAACAATATCTTTGCCACATTTTGGACAAGCTACGCCAGTTTTGTTTTCAACTTTTTTGATATTTTTGCATTCCGGATATCCGGTGCAACCGATGAACATTCCAAACCGACCTCTTTTTACTTCCATTTCTTTGCCACATTTTTCACAAATAATTTTTCCATCTTTTCCTCCTTCTTGTTTTTTTATCACATCTTCTTGTTTTTTGTCGTCAGAAGTTTTTTCGGTATATTTGCATTCCGGATAATTGCTGCAAGCGATGAACTTTCCAAATCTTCCAAATTTTTCCACTAATTCTGATCCGCATTGCGGACATTTCTTGTCGAGTTTCTTTTGAAAATCTTCTTTTTGAATTTCTTTGTCTTTGTTTTTGATGTTTTGCATAAATGGTTCGTAAAAATTTTTAATAACTTCAACCCATTCCTTTTTGCCTTCGGCAATTTCGTCGAGGTGTTTTTCGAGTTCTGCGGTGAATTCATAGTCAACGATTTTGTCGAAATGTTTCACGAGTAAGGTGTTCACAACCACTCCGGTGTCAGTTGGAAAAAGTTTTTTGTTTTCATCTTTTTCAACATATCCTCGATCTTGAATAGTGGAAATAGTCGGAGCATAGGTTGAAGGTCTTCCGATTCCATATTCCTCAAGAGCTTTGACCAGCGTCGCTTCGCTGTATCGAGAAGGCGGTTGCGTTTCTTTTTGTTCGGCATTAATTTTAATTAAATCAACTTTCTCATTTTCTTTTAAGTCAGGAAGAAGCTCGTCTTCTCTTTTGGTTCCGGAAAGGGCGAGATAGCCATCAAATTTAATAATCGACCCCGTCGCTTTGAGAGAATAATTTTGTTCTTTGCTCCCTTGGGTGGCTTTGATTTCAACGGAAGTGGAATCCATTTTTGCGGAAGCCATTTGGGAGGCGACTGCTCGATCCCAAATCAGTTTGTATAGTCGGAATTGTTTTGAATCCAAAAATTGTTTGATATTTTCAGGATCAAGTTTTGCAGATGTTGGTCGAATCGCTTCGTGAGCTTCTTGTGCGCCTTTTGATTTTGTTTTGTAAATCTTGGGGGATTCCGGAAGATATTTCTTCCCGAATTTTTCTTCAATAACGCTTCTGATTTCAGTGACAGCTTCCGTTGAGAGGGAAAGTGAATCTGTTCTCATATAAGTGATGAGACCGGTGGCCTGTTTGTTTTCAAGCGCAATTCCTTCATAGAGCTGTTGAGCGATGCGCATGGTTTGTTTGGCAGAATAACCAAGATAACTATTTCCTGCTTGTTGCAGGGTTGATGTAATGAAAGGAGGAATTGGACTCTTGGAAACTTCTTTTTTGTTGATTTTTTCAACATTGAAATCAGCTTTTTCTAAAAAGCCTTTTATTTCATCAGCGTGTTTCTTGTTTTCAATTCCAAGTTTTCCCAGTGCCTTCTCATTTTCTTTGAAAACTTTTGCTCCGAATTCTTCCATCTTTGATTTTAGTTGTGCGTCGATTGTCCAATATTCTTGAGGTTTGAAGGCCTTGATCTCATCTTCTTTTTCAACAATCAAACGAACGGCAACGGATTGCACTCGTCCGGCACTGAGCCCAAGTCGAATTTTTTTCCAAAGCAATGGTGAAAGTTTATAACCAACTAGTCGATCAAGAATTCTTCGAGCTTGTTGGGCATCAACGAGGGCAATGTCAATTTCTCGTGGATTTTTCAACGCTTTCTCGATGGCAGTCTTGGTGATTTCATGGAAAGTGATTCTTTGAGTTTTTTTGTTCTTTAAATTTAAGGCAGAAACAAGATGCCAGGAAATCGCTTCTCCTTCGCGGTCTTCATCAGTTGCGAGAATAATCAGGTCAGAATCCTTTGCAAGTTTTTTCAGTTCACGGACAGTCTTTTCTGATTTTTCCGGAATTTCATATTCCGGTTCAAAATTATTTTTAACATCAATGCCGAGTCCTTTTTTGGGAAGGTCTCGAACGTGGCCAAAAGACGAAGTGACTTTGTATTCTGAGTTTTTGAGAAAGCGAGAAATGGTCTTGGCTTTGGTGGGCGACTCAACGATAATTAGATTCATAAAATAAAAGTTAAATTATTATTTTTTCATAAACAGGACTAAATTTGCATATTCTTTGATAATAAGAGGGAAGTTGTTAAATGTCAAAAATATAAATTAATTTAAATAGTAGAATGATTGTTTTTCTGCTGAAAGATGGCCGTGGGATTAATAATTTTTTAAAAAAATTCAGGAACCACTCCGCATCGTAATTTCTTTTCTTCTTTTGGCAGTATATAGCAACTTTGTATAATATTTATAGCTAACTTACATGTAGCTACGCCCTAAATTTTTTGTAAAAAATTATCAATCCCACGACCCCCCTCTACCTTTTTTCTTTAAATAAAAACCATTATCATCCTTACAGCCGTATTACATTTTCTTTTTCTGTCAGCGCTTAGCAATTTTGTAGAATATTTATAGTATTGATTTTGTGAAAAGATATAATGCATTCATTTTTTTCACTGAATTTATCCTTGCTTAGAAGTAGCTAACAGGCTAAAGATAATAGCCTTTTGATTGTTTATGTTTTTCTTCTTAAAACCATTACGTTCAAAAAATAAATACATTATATCTTTTTTGAAGAATTTTAAATTGGTCGCTATTAATTGCAGGCTATAAACTATTTATCCTGTGAAATTACAAGTTTATTGCATCATTTCATCAGGATCAACTACTAATTAAATCAGCTTCGAATAAATCCTCCTCCCATATTTCTAATAATTCCTTTCAATTCCATCATGGAAAGTTTGCCACTTAATATTCGCGGGTCAATTTTTGAAATTTTTGCGATCATATCAATCGGCATCGGTTCGTGATTGAGAGTTTTGTATATTAATTTTTCTTCGGTATTTTCAAATTGAATTTCTGAATCTGAGGAAGCAATTGTTTTAGCGGAAAAGCCAAGGGCGGAAAGAATGTCGTTGGCATCAGTGGTGGGTGTGGCACCTTCTTTGATGAGCCAATTTGTTCCGATTGATTGAGAGGAAAAAAGGTTTCCGGGAACGGCAAAAATTTCTCGATTTTGTTCAAGGGCATAGCGAGCGGTGATGAGCGATCCACTTTTTTCTCCAGCTTCAATCACAAGCGTGCCGAGAGATAGTCCACTGATAATTCTGTTGCGGGCAGGGAAGGTGAATTTGGTTGCTTCAAAGTTTGGCGGGTATTCGGAAACGAGTGCTCCACCGAAAGAGAGAATTTTTTGGCCCAGATTGTGGGAGAAGGATCGGGAAAGAATTTTGTTGGAAAGTCCATTTCCCAGAACGGCGATGGTTGGTTGATGATTATCAAGTGCGGCTTGATGTGCCAGAGAATCAATTCCCATTGCCATACCACTGGTGATGATGAGGCCGGATTGGGCGATTTGATTGGCTAGTTTTTCCGCTACCTGTTTTCCATAGGGAGTTGGTCGGCGAGTGCCAACAATCGCCAGTTGTTTTTTGTGAAGAATTTCTTGATTGCCTTTTACAAATAAGACAAGCGGTGCCCCGGGAATTTCCTGAATTTTTTTCGGGAATTTTTTTTCATCAATAAAAGAAGAGACTATTGAAATATTTTCTTCTTTTAATTTTGAATATTCTTTTTCAAGGTTGATGTTTTTTCTCCCATAAATAATTTTTTGGATTTGTTTTTCTGATATATCAGCACTTAGCAGGTGTTTTTCTTCGAAGTTCCACGCCGTGGTGATGTCGGGGAATTGTTTGATTATTTTTGAAAATCTGACCAACCCGATGTCTGGTAACAAAGAAAAACCTAAAAGATATTTCTCTTTTTCTTCTATGGAAATGCTCATTTGTTTTTTATTTTCCCACCCTCGTAAAAGAGGTAGACGAATTATTTTTGTATTTTATATATTTCTCCAATTGTTTCAGATTTGGAAAATTGTGGTTTTTCCTCAGCATTTTTTGAAGGATTGATGATGTTGTTGGTGATTTTGTATTTCTGTGGCACACCTTCAAAATTGAGAGTGCTATAGAGTTCAGCTTCTTCCTTCGAAGCAATTAGATAGACATTGTTAAAATTTTCTAAGTTTATTTTTTCCAAGTCTTTGGGATTAAAGAAATAGACGGCATTGAGATTCATGAGATTGCGCATTGGCTCTGAAATGAGTGACCAGCCTGAGCCGGAAGATTGTTGTGAAATTAAAACCAAATCATTTGGAGCAAAGTTTTTTGCAATTTTTTCTGTTTGAGGTAGAAGAGTTTTGTTTTGAGAAGAAGTGAAAAAGTTTTCATTTATCTTTGTAATTTCCGGAATAAAGAGCGAAAAGTTTACTGCGATGATTGCAATAGTAATCAGATTTGCAAGTAATTTTTTCTCGGCAGGAATTCTGACGAGGAATATTCCAGAATAAAGAACTAGAATTGGAATAATGGAAAAAACAAATCTTCTCAAAAGCCAAGGGTGGTCAAGCGAGATGTTGGCATCAAAAAAATACAGAAAAGTTGGGAAGAAAAAAACAAAAGGAATCAGCATATAGGAATTGATTTTGCTAATGTCTTTTTTGACTCGATCGGTTGCAGAAAGGCTGAATTTCAACATTGATTTTATCACCACGATTACCGCCATTGCAAATAATGCGACCAGGTTGTATATGAAGAATATTTTTGGAAGGTAGAAACCTTTCCAGTCGTCCGAAAGGAATGTTTTGCTGACAGAATTGCCTTCTCCAATGGTGCCGTTTTGATTGATGTCGAAAGGAACGATGTTTTTCAAAGAGTCGATGAAAAAATTTGGTTCAAAATATATCGCGGCGATGAATGACAGCCCTGTTATTATAAAAGGAAGCTGGTAGTGCGGTTTCTGAAGATGGTTGGCGTCCTTCAAAATCATTATGAGAATAAAAAAGAAAATAATTGCAACCGCTTCAATCCGAATGAAGACTATTAATATCAGTGGGGCGAAAATCATGAAGTAATTTTGAAGAGACTTGTTTTCAAGATATTTCAGGATCAAATAGAGGGCAAACCAACAAAGAGCGGCAAAATAGATTTCGCTTAGAGTGAATTTATAGAAAACCAACAAGGGGAAAGAGGTGGCTAGAATTGCGAAAGAAATAAATTGGGCTTTTTTGATGGATTTTTCCGGGGTGCCGGCTTTTTGAAGAAGCAGTCTGATAATGAGAAAAAAGGAAAAGAGAAAAGTAACGAAAGGGAGAAGATTGGCAAATTGAATTCCTTTCAGTCCGCCGATTTCATAGAAGATTGCAATCCAAGAGGGATAGCCAGGGAGAAATTGGCTCTTGAGTGCTCCGTCTTCGGTATAATAGAATCCTGGAAAGTTGAGCGCTTTCCCTGGGCCATAGATTTTGAAAAATTCATCAACGAGTTTGTTTTTATAGGTCAGTCCTTTTTTTTGAGAGATGAGAATTGCTGATGAAGAATAGGATCCTTCATCTCTGCCACCAAAAATAGTCGGTGTTGTATAGAATGATAGGAAAATTCCAATAATAATGGTGGAAGCGAAAATCGCCGTGGAAAATTTATCAAATTTTTCAAAAACAAAAACTTTTTCTTTTATTAAAAAAATTAATGAAATGATGAGAATCGCCAAAATTGCCAAGAGGCTCCATTTATCAAAAAATCCAAACAGGGCAGTTGCAAGAGAGAGGATGGCAAATGATATCCAGAAAAATGAGACTATTTCGAAAGGATTTAATTTGATTTTGGGGGATTCTTGATTTTTCATAGAAAATTTTTATTTAGTTGATTTGCAAGTTTTATGGTTTTATTATAGATTTTGTGTTAGAATAAGGCAAGCGGTGATAGTTTTTAATTAATAGCTTATAGCTTTTAGCTTATAGTAAGAAGTTTAGTGTGTTAAGTCTTGAAAATACATTATCTAAGAATTTTGACAAACCAAGGAAATGATTATTTTTTCACTGACTAAAACTTCATTTCTTTGTATTTTAAAAGTGAGTTTTAATACGTTCGAAAATAACCATTCTCTTGTTTAATGAAGTGTTTCGAAATTTTGTTAGGTGAGAAAATAATTATTTCCTTTGGCGTCAATAAAAAACATAGTCAAATTTTTAAATCTACAATATGACAAAATATAAACCAACAATTGGAATGGAAGTTCACGTGGAACTTGCAACAAAAAGCAAAATGTTTTGTGCTTGCAAAAACGGAATGGGGGAAGAAAAAACTCCAAATAAGAATATTTGCCCAGTTTGCACCGGTCAACCAGGAAGTCTGCCGGTTCCAAACAAGGAGGCAATTGATTTTGTGATGAAGGCAGGCTTGGCGTTGAATTGCAAAGTTGCTAATGATACCAAGTTTGATCGAAAAAACTATTTTTATCCTGATCTTCCAAAAGGTTATCAAATTTCTCAATATGACAAACCAATTTGTGAAAAAGGATTCATGGAGATTGAATTTAGAAATGGCGAAGGTCAGCTTGAGAAAAAAAGAATTGGGATAACTCGAATTCATCTCGAAGAAGATACCGGAAAATCAATTCATCAAAAAGGAACCAAGGAGACTCTAGTGGATTTCAATCGGGCCGGAGTCCCTTTGATGGAGTTGGTGACCGAGCCGGATATTACTTCTGCAAGTGAAGCGAAAGCTTTTTGTGAGGAACTTAGACTTTTATTCCGATATCTTCAAATTTCTCCGGCTGATATGGAAAAGGGGCAAATGCGATGTGAAGCAAATATTTCACTTCACGAAGTTGGAAAAGATCCACTTTCCGGAACAAAAGTGGAAATAAAAAATATTAATTCTTTTAAGGCAGTTGAAAAAGGGATTATTTATGAAATAGAGAGACAGGGGAAACTCTTGGATGAAGGCGAAAAAGTTGTTCAAGAAACCAGGGGCTGGGATGATGTTTTGGGTGAAAGTTTTTCTCAACGTGAAAAAGAAAATTCTGATGATTATCGATATTTTCCGGAGCCGGATATTTTGCCGTTAAAATATAGTGATGAGTATATTGAAAATATCAAAAGAACTATTTGTGAATTGCCTCAACAAAAGAATTTGCGGTTTATTGAACAATTTGGTTTATTGCCGGAGAATGCGAAAATAATCGTGAGTGACAAAGACACTTCTTGCTATTTCGAGCAAACTTGCAGTGAACTTGAAAATTGGATGGCGGAGGAAGATCATGATTTCAATGAAGAAGGAAAAATAAAACTCTATCGGTTGGCGGCAAATTATTTAATGACTGAAATTCAAAAACATTTAATGATTTCTGGAGGAAGCGTGAAAGATGTTAAAGTAACGCCTGAAAATTTTGCAGAACTTATCAAAATTGTTTATGAAGGAGAAATAAATTCTTCCGCGGCGCAAACTGTTTTGGAAGAAATGTTTCAAACCGGAGGAGATCCATCGCAAATTATTGAAGAAAAAAATCTTGCGCAAACTTCTGATCAGGGAGCACTTGAAGAAATTGTCAAAAAAGTTATTGACAACAATCCAAGTTCTGTTGAAGATTACAGAGCGGGAAAAGAAAACGCCATCAAATTTTTGATGGGGCAAATTATGAAAGAAACCCAAGGAAAAGCTAACCCGCAAATTGTGATGGAAATTTTGAAAGAGAGGCTTAAATAATATTATAATTTGTCATTCCCGCACCCGTCTTCGCGAGCATAAACTCCGGCGGGAATCCAGTTTTTCAATGAACAGCAAAAACTATTTTGTATATATTTTAGCAAGCAAAAGGAATGGAACTTTATATGTTGGAGTAACGAATGATTTATTAAGAAGGGTCTATGAACATAAATCTGGAGAAATAGAAGGATTCACGAAAAAATATAAAATTAATAATTTAGTATGGTATGAAGAAGGAGGGGATATCAATGCAGCAATCTACAGAGAAAAGCAATTGAAAAAGTGGAACAGAAAATGGAAATTGAGAATAATAGAGGAATTTAATCCTGGTTGGGAAGATCTATACATAAACCTGATTTCTGGATCCCCGCCTTCGCGGGGATGACAATCGGGATAAAGTAAGAAAATGTGTTATGTCATTCCCTTGAAGAAGGGAATCTAGTGGAAGTCCGAGGACATTGGTATAAGATTATTGT
>DCVH01000036.1 GCA_002327335.1 Patescibacteria group bacterium UBA2193 | reverse complement strand
GAGCGGAATGAATGAGGCACGAATGAATGAAGTCGAAAGATCCGCAACCTTGAAATTATTATCAAATCAATTTTCCCAAAGGCCTTGGTGGCGGAACTGGTAGACCTGCCTGCCGGTAGGCAGGGCAGGCAGGCGCGCACAAATAAAATATACCTCGTCATATGGACTATTATGTTTATGCAATTTACAATCAAAACAAGAACTACATTTATGTTGGACTTTCGGATAATTTACAACGGAGAATGAATCAACATAATAAAGGATATAACCGGACAACAAAGCCGTACAGACCATTTAAAATATTAATGACTGAAAAATTTGAAGATAGAAAAGAAGCAAGAGAAAGAGAAAAATATCTAAAATCAGGTTGCGGCAAGGAATACCTTAAAAAATTAATCGTATAGTAAAGCGCCGCTGTGGTGAAATTGGTAGACACGCACGACTCAAAATCGTGTGCCCCACGGCATGTCGGTTCAAATCCGACCAGCGGCACAAAAGAAAAACAAGCTTTCTGAAAGTTTGTTTTTTTATTTCAACTATCTAGTAATTTTCCACAAATATTTAAAGATACTCCTTTGCATTTCGGCAATTGCTTTGTCTTCAATTACAATCCCTACTAAATTTTGGAAAGAAATAAGCACTAATTGGTCACCAAAAATCAAAAGATCAGTTTCAAATCTTATTTCACTTGGTAAAATTTTTGTTTTTATAAATTTCCCATAATCTTGATCTTGACTCTTTTTAAGATCTCTATTATTTTTTTCTAATAAATTATACAGCATTCCCCCATTTTGATAAAGCCGTATCAACAATTCATGATTTTCTTTTTGCGTAAATAAATCGAAAAAATTATGAGGAGAAAAATATGAAAAAACGTCCTTATGGGTTTTTACAATTTCTTTATATATTAATTTAATCCCATCTTTGCCTTCATAAAACTTCACAGAAGGTCTTTCCATTGATTCATTGAAGATTGTTTTTAGCTCTGGAATAATCTTTTCAATTTTTTCTTTTTTCCTCTCAATCTCTACTTTTTCTTTATTTAAATAAGAAATTATATTCCGAGGATTCTCTGCTCTATAATAAAGCCTTTTTCCGGAAACCGTTTTGCAAATCAATTCCTTTCGAAGAAGTGATTCGAGATACTGATAGACATTAGTTCTGGTTATGCCAGATTTTTTATTTATATCAGTAACCGTGCTTTTTTTGAAACTCAAAACAGCCAAATAAACATCAGCTTCCTTTTCTTTCAGTCCCAACCCTATTAATTTTTCTCTTAATTTTTCCATATCTTCTTTTTGTCATTCCCGCGCAGGCGGGAATCCATTAGTCTTATGACATCAATTTAATAACATTTTTAAAAAGTGTCAAATTTTTTTGTCAAATTTAAAACTTGATAAATATAATAATGCTTTAAACAAAGGGATATACAAGTTTTTGCAAAAACTTATTTGTTTATTTTCATTAACTTTATTACTATTCTGACTCAACCTGAAAAGAAGCTTCTTTGACAAAAAATCTCAAAAAGGAGAATGACTTATGAAAACAACTTATAAAATCGCTTTGGCCTGTTTTGTGGGTGGTGCAACTTGCTGTGCAGTAGCACTCATTCTCACACCAAGTTTTTGGTGGCTAGGGATTCTAACTGGAATGGCGGGAGGATATCTGAGCTATGAATTTCGAGAAACTTTTTTGGCATTTAAAAAATTCGGTAAAAAATTGCGAGATAAGATAATCAAACCATTTCTAGCAATGTTTAAAAAACTGAAAAAATGGACCGGGAAAGAACATCCGATATTCTATTCTGCATTATTACTATCTAATATTTTTTTCTACCTAACCCAGGGCCTCCTTGAAAAAGCATTGTATCTTGATCAAAAACAGCCTTCTCTTAATGACGATGTCGTACTCGTTTTTTTGTTTTACATTGTCTTGCTTGCCTTAACAAATTTTATAATCATATTAATAACAGATACGGGGTTTGAAACTGAACACCCAGGAGAACCTTTTTTAAATGAAAAAAATGTTTCATACAAAGATTATTGGCGCTGGATAATGAAAGGTCTAGTAGAAGCCTCTAAAAAAATGCCTAAAGGTATTTTCATGGGGGTTTTTATTCCCGTAATTGGATGTTTAGTTTTTTTTATCTGCTATTTGCCACCTTGGATTGTGGCCCAATTTATTTGTATTTTAATCGACATCTATTCCAAGGAACGAATCCTCTGTGCTGTCAATGGAGTTATCGGTGGAACAACAAGTTATTCAATTCTCATTTCACCTTCAATGTCTTTAATTGAAATGACAACGCTGATTATCTTCGGTGGAATCTTGGGATCACTCTTCGGCATTCTTAATTACCGGTTAATCTCCCAGAAAATATTCATCCCAATCGAAATCAATTTCCAATTTTAATCACAACAAAAACGGGCTCTGAAAAATCAGTAGTCCGTTTTTTATATACTATAATACAATCAACTCTCAAGTCCCAAATTAAAACTTCTTCGATGAATTCGGCATGGGCCGAATTTTTTTATTTTTTCGTAATGAAGTTTGGTGCCATAACCCTTGTGTTGATCAAGACAATATTCCGGAAACTCTTCGTGGAATTTTCTCATCATTCGATCTCTCCTGACTTTGGCACAAATTGAAGCAGCGGCAATTGAGAAAAAATCGCGATCCCCTTTAGCAAAAACTTTTTGTTCCAAATTTATCTTTGGAATTTTTCTATTTCCATCAACAAGAAGACAAAGATTTTCACGATTGATTATTTTGGAAAGTTTTTCATCCTGAAAAATCTTGGTCAATAATTCATCCACTGCCAATCGCATTGCCAAAAAAGTGGCGTTAAGAATATTGACCTTATCAATCATTAAATGAGAAACTTCTCCAACGCCTATTTGAAAAAGATTTGGATTATTATTGATATGCTCATAAATTTCATCCCGTTGTTTTTCTGAAAGTGTTTTGCTGTCTCGAATCAATTCTCGATCAAAATCAACTTCTGCTGAAATCGTTTCCGGAAAAATCAAAACGGCGGATGCCACCACCGGCCCCGCCAAGGGTCCTCGACCAGCCTCATCAATCCCAATCACATACTGCCCCCTTCCAAGACAATCTTCTTCAATTTTCGTTTTTGGTAAAATCATGTTTAAAAAATATCAAAATTCAAATCATCCAAACTTTCTTTTAAATTTTTGGGATACTAACAGCCGAATGTGAAATCTCAGATAACATATTTTCGAGTGTCAACGTCTTGCGTTAGGAGAAAATATGTTATCTGAGATTTCACACGTCATCAATCAAATTAAAAAATTAAATACTGCTATTATATGTAATATTTTTAGGACTTACGCGTTTCAAGTAATATGGTGCATTTCCCCAAGAAATATTTTTTCTCCGGCCTTTCGTTTCACACGGCAGCTGCGAAAAAACATTTCTTGGGGAAAACAATATGATTTTTATTCAAACCCGTAAGTCCTGATTTTTAAAAAACCTCACAATATCTTCCCTGATTTAGTTAAGAATAACAAACAGCAACATCACCTTCTCTTAATAGTATCATCCAGCATCTTCATCATTTTTTCATAATCATCCTTAATAATTTCTCTCCCCTCCGGCATCATTTTCTCCCAGTCCCTTTCAATTTTTCCTCGGAGCCAGGAAGCACCTTCAATCACTTTGTTATCTAAGACGCGAAAAGCCAAATGCATCATTGCAACCGGCTCTGAAATGTGAGACATCGCATCGGCTGAAGCAAGAATTTCTGATTCAATCGTTTTGTGTTTTTGCCTCACGCTTCCTCGGTGAGCCTCAATACAATCCGCCACATGCTTTATTTTATTTTCTGGAAAGCTGAGCTCTGCTAAAATTTCTCGAGCCAACTCTGCGCTTCTTGTGTGATGATCTTTCTCAATTTTTCGATCCAGAATATTGGCATAATCATGCATCAATGCCGCCAATTCAAGCACCTCCAGATCTGCTCCAAATTTCCCTCCAAGCTCTTTTGAAAAACGAACTACGGGAATGATATGAAACTCCCAAATCCGATCGCGTGTTACGGTTTTGAAGCAAGCATTTTTAACAAGAGTTTCAACTTCCTTTTTAATTTTTGGATAATTGTACTTCTGCATTTTTCCAGCTTATTGTTTTCTGACTTTGTGCCCCGCTTCTTCAAGTGCTTTGATAATTTTTTCCATTATCTTATCAATCTCCTCTCCGGTCATCGTTCTTTCATTATCTCCAAACTCAAAATGAAATGCCAAAGATTTCTGGTTCGAGTCTTTGTCGTTATAGACATCAAAAAGCTCACAGGAGATCAATGATTTGCTTCCATATTTTTTTATCAAATTTTTGACCTCTCCTATTTCTGTTTTTGCCTCGACAAACATCGCCAAATCCCTTTCAACAACAGGATATTTTCGAAGAGGTTGATAGAACTTTTCTTCCAATGTCTGATAGATTTCAAATAAATTATTGAAACAAATTTCGAAAACAACCACATCGGATTTGATTGAATAAAATTTATTGATATCTTTCCGAATCTCACCAAAACGTCCAATATTTTCTCCGTCAATTCCAAGGAAAGCTATTCGAGAAGAATTGAATGGATTTCCAACCGTCTGTGTTTTTGCCGACGATGATTTTGATTTAGTTTCAACGGATTTGTTCAAAAGTTTTTCAACAAACTCTTCAATCTTCCCCTTAACAAAATAGATTCTTTCTTCCGCTGAAAGAGTTTTTGAATAAAATGCTCCGGAAATCAAAGTCTGCTCTTCCGGATTATTATTTTTTCCAACATTATAGATTTTTCCAATTTCAAAAATTGAAAATTGGTCAAAATTTTTGGCATTCAAAGAAACTTTTTCCAAAATCCCAGGAATCAAAGTTTTTCTGAAAAGTGCATGTTGCGGAATAAGCGAGTTTTTTAATTCAAAATGCTCATCTTTAATTTCAAATAATTTTGCCTCTTCACGACTGTAGAAAGAATATGAAATTACCTCATCAAAACCAAGCGAGTTCATTAAATCTCTTGCTTTCCATTCCAAATCTCTGACATTGTTTCTCTGAGGAGAAGCAACAAAACTTTCTATCGGCATGCTCTCAATTTTTTCATATCCGCTTATTCTTCCGATTTCCTCAGCCAAATCATTCGGTCCCTCAATATCCAACCGCCAATAAGGAACTTCGATTTCCATTTTTCCAGATTTGTCTGAAATAATCTCAAAGCCAAGATTTTCCAAAATACTTTTAGCTTGTTTTTCCTCGATATTTTTTCCGAGCAATTTATTCACTTTATCAAATTCAATTTCAATAATATTTTTTTTCTGATCAAAATAATTAACATCCACCACCTCTTCGAGAACCGCTCCAGCATATTCAACAAAAAGTTCAATAGCTCTTTGCAAACCTTTTTCCGCTAGGATTGGTGTAATATTTTTTTCATATCTTGCTTGTGCTTCCGTCAAAAGATTGTGTCTCTGTCTTGATTTCCTGATATTGAGCGCATTGAAATTCGCCGCCTCCAAGACGATTGCTTTTGTTTCATTCGAAATTCCTGAATCTTTTCCTCCTTTGATACCTGCCAAAGCCAATGGTTTCTCACCGTTTGTAATAAGCAAATCATTCTCGTCTAATTCAATTTTGGCGTCGTTTAGCAACATCAGTTCCTCTCCTTTTTTTGCTTTTCTGACTATAATTTCAACTTGAGTTTGATTTTTAATTTTTTCCAAATCAAAAGCATGCAAAGGATTGCCGATTTCCAACATTACATAATTAGTAATATCAACGATATTATTAATCGGCTCCATCCCGCAAGTAATTAAAATATTTTGCATCCAACGAGGAGACTCCTTCACCTCAACATTGTTCAAAACCGCCCCCATATATCTCGGACAAAGTTCCTTGTTCTCAATTTTTATTTCTAATAATTTTGAACTTTGATCTGTGATTTTGATTTCCTGCCTGCCGGTAGGCAAGGTTGAATTTTGATTTTTGATTTTTCTATTCTCCATCGCAGAAATTTCGCGTGCCATTCCTTCATGACTCAAGCAGTCGTGTGCACGATTTGGAAGAACATCGAACTCAATCATTTCATCATTGAATTCAAGCGCCTCGGCAAGTGAACTTCCAACTTTGGTTTTTTCATCAAGAATCAATATCCCTTCATGATTTTTTCCAATTCCAAGCTCGTCTTCGGCGCAAAGCATTCCTTCGGATTTTTCTCCGCGAATTTCTGTCTTTTTAATTTCAATTTTGCTATTTGGCAAAATCGCTCCAATCAAAGCCACTGGAACTTTCTGGCCAGCTTCAATATTTGGCGCTCCGCAAACAATTGTCAGATTCCCTTCCGTGCCAATATTTACTTTTGCAATTCGCAACTTATCAGCATTTGGATGTTTCTCGACTGAAACAATTTCCCCTACCACAAAGTTATCAAATCTTTTTTTCAAATCTTCAACTCCTTCTAATTCAAAACCTTTCAGCATCACAAGATTCGCTAATTCAGTAATGTTTTTTTCTGTTTTTGAAAGTTTTTTAAGCCAATTGTATGAATAACGCATATTTATTTAATAAATTTATAATTTAAAAATATCTATCAAACTTATTGCTCCTTATTAAAATCCAAAACTCAAATGCCAAATCAAATTCTAAGTTCAAATTTCAAAATTATCTTTTTTTATTTGTAATTGATTTGTTATTTAGATTTTGACATTTGAAATTTATTTTATACACTTTTCCTAATAAACTAATAACCCAAGAAACTAATTAACTACTTCAAAATTGCCGAATAAAACGCAAATCTCCTCC
>DCVH01000056.1 GCA_002327335.1 Patescibacteria group bacterium UBA2193 | reverse complement strand
TTCCTTTCCACGCTTTTCTTTTCAGTATCAGTCATTATAGTAACAAATTTTTTATCGCCCTCTTTTTCTATCGCCCACTTGGGGATTATAAGAATATTGTCTTTTTGATTTGTTTGATCATAAATTGTGCAACTCATGCCATATTTTAATCCAGCATCAGGATTTTCAATTCGCATTTTGACTACATAATAGACAACATTCTGGACAGTAATCGGCGCGGGATCTATTTCCGTTATCACAGCTTCGAATCTTTTGTTTTCCGGATAGGCGTCGAATTTGACACCAACTTTTTGACCAATCTCGACATCGGCAATATCCACCTCCGGAACCTTGACTTCTATCCTCATCTCATTCTCTTTTATAATTGTAAACGCTGGATTTCCAGCTTGCGCAATCTCTCCGATATTTATGTTTCTTTCTGCGACTATTCCATCCATCGGTGCCTTAATAATGGCGTATGCGAATTGCTTATTTATTTCTTCTACAACCGATTCGGCTCCTCTTATTACTGCTTTTTGAGAATCCCGCTGTTCCTTCTCATACAAATCGTCTTTTTCCTTCTGGTATGCCAGAATTTTTTTCTGGGCGGTGACTTGTTCCTTTGCTTGCTGAAGCTTGTCAGACAGTGTGCCGGTATCAACGCTTGCCATAATCTGTCCTTTTCTTACCTTATCGCCAATATTTACCTTAACATCCGTGACCTGTCCCGAAATTCTAAAACTGATATTGGCTTCTTCTTTGGACAGATATTTCCCATTCGCCGAAACGGTTTGGGTCAGGGTTCCTCGAGTCACGGGGGTAAGCGCATAATCAATTTTTTGCTCTTTACCCTTCAGGATGATAAAGACTCCCACCGTCAAAATGGCAACAATTACAACCCAGGCAAATATTTTTCTTATTTTCGTCATTTTTTTATTCGATTAAACATTTAAATTATAATAAAATGCCATCTTTCATGTGAATCACCCTGTCGACATATTTTTCATCTTCCGGCTCATGCGTTACCAGGATTATAGTTTGTCCGAGTTCTTTATTGAGCTTCTTGAAAAGATCCAAAATTACTTTTGATGTTTCCGAATCAAGATTGGCGCAAGGTTCATCGGCAAACAAAATCTTCGGATTATTGACCAACGCTCTCGCTACCGCCACTCTTTGCTGTTCTCCTCCCGACATCTCCGATGGAAAATGATCCAATCGATCTTCCAGTTGAACCAGCTTCAGCATTTCCTTGGCGCGCTCCCGACTTTCTTTCATCGAATGATGCTGCAAAATCAAGGGCAAGCTCACCGCCTCAATAGCTGTAAATTCAGGAAGAAGGGCATACTCCTGAAAAACATAACCGAAAGATTGAAGACGATATTTTGCTTTTTCCTTCTCATTTAAAGTTGTTAGTTCCTTATTCTCAACAATAATTTCTCCTTCATCAGGATTATCCAAAAGGCTGAGCTGATGCAGAAGCGTCGATTTCCCACTACCGCTTCTTCCCATAACGGCCACGAACTCTCCTTCTTTCACGGAGAAGCTCACGCCCTTAAGCACATGCAAAGGAACTTCCCCTGGATAAGTTTTGTGCAAATTATTAACGGTTATGATATTTTTTTCTTCTTTCATTGATTTTTTATTTAAATATGGAATCCAATATATTCTTTCTGGCAATTTGAAGCGAAGGAATGAACCCGGCTATGATGGATACGACGATCATGCTTATTTCCGTGCGCACGAGATCGACGTTTTCAATGTTAAGACTGGCATATCCTATGGGAAGTTCCAGCGGATGCTTGATGAAATATGGCAAAATCGCATATTCCAGCAGAAGTCTTCCGAAAATCACACCCAAAAGGCCGTAAAAGAAAGCTTGAAGCACATAAGAAACGATGATGATTTTGTTTTCCATGCCGATAGCTTTCAATATTCCTATTTGTTTTCTCTGGTTGTTCAGATTTATATAGATGATTATAAAAATGCTGGCGCCGGAAACAGCCAGTCCGATAAAATAGAAAATCAGCTTTATAAAATCAAAACTGTCCGTAACGGTTGCCAGAGCGCCCAAATAATCGCTCCAGGGATAAAGGTTTAATTTTTGTTCCGCTATATTTTCGATTCTTGGAATATATTTATTTTCATCTCCGGTTGTTGCGGTTTTCACGATTATTTCGTCAGCCAGATCATGTTGCCCCATCACTTCTTCCATCTCATCTTTTGTCACATAGGCCTGCGCATCAGCCAAGAAGCTTTTGGTGGCAAAAATTCCAGCCACTTCATATTTTCGGCTTATCCCGTTGGGATAATAAACATAGACTTCTTCTCCGACTTTTACTCCGCCCAGTGATTTCATGTCGAAAGTAGCTCCAAACCCTCCGCTGATTTCCCGACCAAGAAGTATCTTATTGCGATCCCCATCTTCCAAATATCTTCCGGAAACGATCTTCGAATTTATTTTAAGAACCTTGAATTCCTCTGAAGGTATTATTGAAAGTAAATACCCGCTGATATCTTTGACATTGATTCCTTTTTTCTCCCGATCATATGTAATTTTAACGCCGGATTTGTAATGCTGAACTGCTCCAATAATGCCAGGTATTTTTTTAATATCGCTTAATGTTTTATCCGCCTGTTTTATGTAAGCATCGCTTACACTTTCCTTGCTTGGCTCAATAACAATATTGCCATATTGATAATTTATAATCTGATTGTTGACTGTGATTATAAGCCCCGACATCATAGATGCGACAAAAAGAATATTAATGAACAACAAAACCACCACTACTATGGTCATTACAACGCTTTTTTTGTTACTGCGCGTCACTTGCTTGAAGCTAAGCCAGCAGGCGATAAAAAAATCCTTAATCATTTTGAATACTTTCTTTAGGTTTTTGAATTATAATGCGAGTATTGAAAGACGCTCCATTTATTAGATTGCATAAATACAAAAATGAAGCGTCTGGAATACTTACATATCGAATGGCGGCTTTTTCTCTTGCCAAGCCCAAATTAAATAGCCAGCAATAGCTATAATAACCACTATTCCTACTCCGATTCCAATTGTTGTCGGACTTGACCAATTTATGTTTGATAAAAAATTTGTTGACATAATAATTTTGTATTTAATTAGTTAATTTTTAAGCCCTTAAGGCGGGCTAATCCTCGACCTTTAAAATAAAACGGCAATGATTTGATCCGATATTTTTGCCGAATTTATTTTTTTGTTGAAGAATGAATATTCCAAAAGCAATCCGTCCATCATGCTGGTGAGCATGGAGGTTAGAAGTCGGCTATCAACCTTGTTAGTTAATTTTTTGCTTACTAAAACTTCTTCCATTACTGGCTGGATTAGATTGGTGACTTGTTCTCTCAATTTAGCAATACATTTTGTTATTTGATCGTCAGCCGGCGACAGCTTCAGCATTAAAGCTTTGATAAGGTTCTTCTCTTTAAAACCGAAATCCAAGTAATTTTTGATCAGTTTATATAATTTCTTGTCAATCGTAGCTTCGTTCATCACTTCAGTGATAGTCAGACTTAAGTCATCAAAAACCTCGCCAAGCACTTTTTCATAAATTTCGGATTTGCCGGTAAAGTGGTAATATAGCGCTGCCTTGGTGATATCCAATTTTTTGGCGATATCATTCATGGAAACGCCCAAATAGCTGTATTCGGAAAAAAACTGACGAGCTGTGTCAATTATGTATTTTTTTGTGTCTTGAATGACATCCTCTGGTTGATTAATGATTGTTTTCATAATTTTTTCAATTATCCTTTATTTACTTACCACTCGGTAAGTTATTTTCAGTATACCAAAAAAGCTAAATATTTGTCAAATACAATATACGAACAAAGATGGGATAATAAAATCAAGGGAGTTCCTTGTTGCCGTTCGCGCAAGGGTGGGTTTGGGGCAAGAACGGCCAAGAATACAAAGAGATAAAACTGTAAATTGTTCCGCTTCCGCCTTTTTGCTTTCGCAAAAATCCAAAACAAAAAATTTTCTTTTCCTTTTTAAAAAAATCGGGCGCGCGCAAAATTTAAAAAAATGTAGAGAAAATTTTTCTGTTTCGGGACTGAAATTTCTTCAAAATTTCAGGGCGGAAGCGGGGCGGAGGCTAAAAATCGGAATCGGGATTTTCGTCAAAAAAAGTTCGAATTTCGTTCAATAAACGCAACCTTGTTCGGAAAATTATGTTTTCGTCTTTGGAGGCCTCGGCGCTGCGCGCCTCGGCACTTCGGAAAGCCAAGATTTTCCAAGCGTTTTTGAAATCGAAGAAGAGAGTGCGGTCGGAAATTTGACTTATTTGACTTCCAATCTTTTTCTTTCGTCCAAAGGACGAATGTAAAGCGATATATCCGCTTATGGCGGATTTTGTCCAAAAGCGATTTTGAAATTTTTTAACTTGTGCTAATATAATTGTGGACACAAATTAAACACAATGCCTTTTTGTTGCAATTTTTCTATTGCAACCGCAAAGGAGCAATTTCTGTACAAATGCATTGTGTGTTTGTGTCCAACAGGATTGCTCCTTTGCGTTAAAAAATTTCAAATATATGAATCAAACCAAAAAGTTTTTTCTGTATGCGCGCAAATCAACGGATGAGCCCGAAAGACAAGTTTTGTCCATTGAAGCGCAAATGTTTGAACTGCGGGAATTTGCCAAAAAGGAAAATCTGAATATAGTGCGTGAATTTGTGGAAAGCAAAACCGCCAAAGAGCCAGGACGGGAGATTTTCAACGATATGGTGGCACAAATAGAGCAGGGACAGGCTGAAGGCATCCTAGCGTGGCATCCTGACCGTCTGGCGCGCAATTCTGTGGATGGCGGACGAATTATCTATCTTGTGGACACACAAAAGATAACCGCACTCAAATTCCCGACTTTTTGGTTTGATCCGACACCTCAAGGAAAATTTATGTTAAGTATCGCTTTTGGACAATCCAAATATTATGTTGATAATCTTTCGGAAAATGTGAAAAGAGGTTTGCGACAAAAATTGCGCAATGGCTCTTGGCCAGCTTGGGCGCCATTGGGCTACAAAAATGACAAAGTGAACAAAAGAATTTTGGTGGATAAGGAAAAAGCAATTTTTGTCAAAAAGACTTTTGAAACTTATGCCACGGGAAATTACACTTTGAAAGAAATCCGAAAGATTATCAACTCTTTGGGCTTGGTTGGCAAACAAAACAAACTGCTTTCCATTTCTAATTTTCAATATTTGCTCACTAATCCTTTCTATTATGGAGTAATGAGATATGCGGGCGAGATGTATGCGGGAAAGCATAAACCGATTATTACAAAGAAACTTTTTGACCAAGTGCAAGAAGTGATGAAACAAAAAAGCAAACCGAAAACGCCAGAACTCAAACCCTACATTTACCGCGGCGTTTTTCATTGCCAAGAATGCGGTTGTTTCATCACCACCGAAACGAAGAAAGGCCATAACTATCTGCGTTGCACTAAAAGAAAAGAGCCCTGTTCGCAGAAATACACGCGCGAAGAATTTATGACTGAGCAAATCAAAAAGAAAATTCAAAAAGTTTCTTTGCCTTCAGATTGGGCAACTAAAATGATTTCTCATTTGGAAAATGAGAAAAATGAAAAAGCCCAATCTGAAAACTCTTTTGCTCAAAAATGGAAAAACGAAATGCGAGAAGTTGAGGAAAAACTTGATTCTTTGCTTGATATGATTTTGGAAAAATCAATTTCACAAGAAGAATACAACGCCAAAAAACAGAAAATTATCAACCGCAAGATTGAGATTTCCGAAAAATTAAAGGCTTTTGAGCAAAAGAGTCATAATCGGTTCGAACTGGCTATCCAGTTCATAAAAGAAGCCAATCAAGCCCAAAATATCGCTTTACAAGAAAATCCCGAACGGATTCGGGATTTTCTCAAAAAGATTGGTTCGAACTTTCAAATTTCCGACCGCACTCTTTCTTTTGAATTCAAAAATGCTTGGAAAATCCTGGCTTTCCGCAATGCCGAGGCGCGAAGCGCCGAGGCCTCCAAAGACGAAAACATAATTTTCCGAACAAGGTTGGGGTGGTAGGATTCGAACCCACGCGTCACAGGACCAGAACCTGTTGCCTTACCGCTTGGCTACACCCCAGGGTAATTATTAATTAATAATTTTTAGTTATTAATTTTCCTTTATTCGTCAATTCATCCACTCATACATTAAAACAAAAAAAATCGACTTTGTAAATAAAAAACATCCCTGAATGTCATCGGACAGAGTCAGAGGATGTTTTTTATTTTTCACAAATATTTTCTATAAAGCTTCGGCCAAAACAACTTTAACAACTTTTATTGATCCTTTTGACCAAACTTCCAAGGCAATCTCCTCTCCGACTTCTTTGTCTCGAATAATTTTTGCCAAATCATTTTCTTGAGTAATTTTTTGTCCGTCGATTTCAAGAATAATATCATTTTCAACTAATCCCGCTTTGTCAGCAGGACTGCCCGGGATGACGGCCAAATCAGTTTGCCTCTCTC
>DCVH01000048.1 GCA_002327335.1 Patescibacteria group bacterium UBA2193 | reverse complement strand
TTTGGGTGAGTCGGTTGGACTTTTTAAGCAGAAGCCAGACTTGGCTTCCTCTTTTTGCTTTGATTGCAACTGCATTACTTGGGCTGGCGGATGATTTTATGAGTATTAAAAACGTTGGAGGAAATAAAGGTGGAGGAATGAGATTTTTCTGGAGACTTATTTGGATAATTTTGATTTCTATTTTTGGAGCATGGTGGTTTTATTCCAAACTTAATTGGGATTCTATTCATATTCCTGCTGTGGGAGATTTTGAAATAGGACTTTTTTACATCCCTCTTTTTATGTTTGTTATTATTGCTACTGCTTTTTCTTCGAATGAAACAGATGGATTAGATGGATTAAACGCGGGAATCCTCGCACAAGCTTTTGGAATTTTTTCTTTGATTTCTTTTTTTCAAGGGAGAATGGATCTGGCCGCTTTTTGCGGAGTTATCGCTGGAGCTCTGGTGGCTTTTTTGTGGTTTAATTTTTATCCGGCTAGATTCTTCATGGGGGACACGGGAGCCTTTTCTTTGGGCGCCACCTTGGGCGTGGTGGCACTTTTGACTAATTCCGTGATTGTTTTGCCGTTTGTTGTTTTTATCTATATTATTGAATCTTCTTCTGTTATAATTCAATTGGCTTCTAAGAAAATTTTCAAAAAGAAAGTTTTTTTAGCTGCTCCAATTCATCATCATTTTGAAGTTAAGGGATGGCCGGAAACAAAAGTCACGGTTCGATTTTGGATTATAAACATGGCAATCGGAATCATTGGTTTAATGATTGGAATTATCGGAAGTGGTGCTTAATTAATATTTGTTTGGGGGCAAAATAATATGAATTCAAGAAACAAAAAAATATCAGTTGTCATTCCAGTTGTGAATGAAGAAGGGAACGTTGGGATTTTGCATCAAGAAATTGTTGATGTTTTTAAGAATAATAATTTAAACGGGGAAATTATTTTCGTTGACGATGGAAGTTTTGACGGAACTGTTCGGGAATTGAAGGAAAAATCTCCTGTTAAAATTATTATTTTCAGAAAAAATTTCGGACAGACAGCAGCTATGGATGCCGGGATAAAAGCGGCGACTGGAGAAATCATTATAACTATGGATGGAGATGGGCAGAATGACCCAGCCGACATTCCTGGTTTGATTGACAAGCTTGATGAAGGCTATGATGTTGTTTCTGGTTGGAGGAAAAATCGTCAAGATCCTTGGTTGAAAAAAGCTCTTTCCTGGGGAGCTGACAAATTAAGGAAAACATTAATTGACGACCAAGTTAATGATAGTGGGTGCAGTTTGAAAGCTTATAAAAAAGAATGTTTTGAAAGTGTTGATCTTTATGGAGAGATGCACCGATTTATTCCGGCAATTTTGAAAATACAAGGATTCAAGATTGGGGAGATTATTGTTAATCATCGCCCTCGAACCAAAGGACGGACCAAATATAATTATAAAAGATTGATTAAGGGATTTCTTGACACAACCAGTGTTTGGTTTTGGCAGAAATTTTCATCTCGTCCACTTCACCTTTTTGGAGGACTTGGCTTTCTTTCCAGTTTTATTGGTTTTTTAATTTTGGTTTGGATGGCGTTTGATCGAATTTTCTTTGGAAATCCGTTGGGCGGGAGGATTTGGCCAATGGTTGGTGTTTTTATGATTTTGATTGGAATTCAGCTCTTTGTTTCCGGTCTTTTGGCCGATATTTCCATCAAAACATATTATCAATCACATCGCGAAACACCTTACAAAATAAAGGAAAAAATCGAAAACAGCTAGTGCTTGAGAGACTGTCCATTCTCGCGAACAGTTGTCTTTTGATTTTATTTGAGCTATAATGAGTATGTAAAATAAAAACAAATGAACTATAAATCCCTAGCATGGATATTGAGAATTGTTGGATTTTTAGCCTTTTTGGGCGTTCTTTATTTTGTTTTTTTTACCGCTCCTTACAGAGAACAAGAAATTTCAAATCCAGTTATCTGGAATATCGTAATTTTTGAAATAATTTTATTTATTTTTCTCTCAACGGTTTTCTCCCTTTTTTTGTTTTGGATCAGAAGGCTTGGGCAAAGAGGGCGAGTGAAAAATCCTGAAATGGTTGTTCTGGAAGTTATTTCAATCAGACAGGGAATTTTGTTGGGGTTTTGCGCGATGATTTTGCTGATATTGCAGAGTTTCAATATTTTGACCTGGTGGGATGGATTATTGGCGGTTGGGGCGATTCTGATGCTCGAACTATATTTTCTAGTAAAGTAAGTAATTTATTGTAGGATGTTTTAATATAAATAATTAATTCTATTATGGCTGAGAAAAAGAAAAAAGTTGATGAATATTCCGCAAATTCAATTCAAGTTCTGGAAGGATTGGAACCAGTTCGAAAAAGACCGGGAATGTATATTGGAGGGACATCTTTGCAAGGTCTGCATCATTTGGTGTGGGAAGTTGTTGCCAATTCAATTGATGAGGCAATGGCGGGGCATGGGAATTATATAGAAGTACGGATGCTTCCAGATAACAGAATTTGTGTAATAGATGAAGGGCGTGGTATTCCTGTGGAAAAACATCCGCAAACAGGACTTTCAACTCTCGAAACTGTTTTGACCAAGCTTCATGCCGGAGGAAAATTTGGTGGAGGAGGATATAAAGTTTCAGGAGGTCTTCACGGTGTTGGTATATCAGTTGTGAACGCTTTGTCTGTTTATACAAAAGTTGATGTTCATCAAAAAGGAAAAATTTGGACACAGGAATATTCAAGAGGAATTCCGAAAAATAAAATCAAAGAGACTGGAAAAACTGACAAGACTGGAACGATTGTCACCTTCGAACCTGACCCGGAGATATTCCCGGAAATTGAATGGAACTGGAAAACAATCCTTTCCTACTTGAGAGAACAGGCATACCTCACTAAGGGAGTTCATATTAAGTTGATAGATGAACGGGGAGGTGTTCCGGAATTATACAGAAAAGCTGGTTATTGTTTTGATGGAGGAATCAAATCTTTTGTGAGCTTTTTGAATAAAGGAAGGGAAGTTATTAATCCCACTATTTTTTATATCGAAAAAGAAGCAGAAGGGATCCTTGTTGAATTGGCGATGCAATATCATGGTGGCATGAAAGATCGTGTGATGTCTTTTGCCAATAACATCAATACTATTGAGGGAGGAATGCATGAAACCGGATTCCGAACAGCATTGACGCGAACGATTAACGATTATGCAAGAAAAAACAATATTCTGAAAGAGAAAGAAGAAAATCTTACATCGGACGATGTTCGGGAAGGAATCACAGCGGTTATTTCCGTCAAACTTGCTGATCCGCAATTTGAAGGTCAAACAAAATCAAAACTTGGAAATTCAGAAGCGAGAACCGCGACGTCTTCAGTTGCATCAGCCGCGCTAGTTGAATATTTTGATAAAAATCCACAAGACGCAAAAGCAATTATTAGCAGATGTTCTTTGTCTGCTCGAGCTCGTTTGGCTGCGAAAGCCGCAAAGGATGCAGTTATTCGAAAAGGAGCGCTTGATGGAATGACTTTGCCCGGAAAACTTTCTGATTGCAGTAGCAAGAAGCCTGAGGAATGTGAAATCTTTATTGTCGAGGGAGACTCTGCGGGTGGAAGTGCCAAGCAAGGTCGTGATCGAAGATTTCAGGCAATTTTGCCAATCTTTGGAAAAATATTAAATATTGAAAAAGCTCGTATAGATAAGGTCGTGAAAAATGACAAAATCCAACCGCTTATTGTTGCAATGGGAGCCGGAATTGGTGAAACTTTCAATATTCAAAAACTTCGTTATCATCGAATCGTGTTGATGGCAGATGCTGATGTTGACGGTGCCCACATCCGAACGCTTTATTTGACACTATTCTATCGTTATTTTGAAGAATTGCTCAGAGCGGGTCATATCTACATCGCACAACCACCTCTTTATAAAATTCAAAAAGGCAAAGAATTCAAATATGCCTTTACTGATGAAGATAAAGATAAATTTGTTGCCGAATTTATTAAAAATGACAAAGGTACTCCAAAAAAGGAAATAAAAGAAATTGTCGAGGAAGAAGTTGGGAATGAGGATGGCGAGAATATTGATGTTAATGAAATTCAAGATAAATCAGGAATAAAAATTCAGCGATACAAGGGTCTTGGAGAAATGAATCCAGATCAACTTTGGGAAACAACCATGA
>DCVH01000038.1 GCA_002327335.1 Patescibacteria group bacterium UBA2193 | reverse complement strand
ACCAAAACGATGGTGGCTTTTTTGAAGGAATTGAATTGAATAATCATTGTTGAGATAATGAGCAACGCGGCGATAATCATTGCTCGGAGAATGGATTGGACTGATTCAGTATTTTGCTCGTTTTCTCCTCCATAGGTTATTTCATAGCCTTGCGGAAATTTGTAGTCGGAGGCAATTTTTTTCTGAAATGCCGAAACAACTTCAGTCGAACTGGTAGACCCGTTAACGTCAGCGGTCAAAAGAACGGTTCTTTTTTGATCGATGCGAGTGATTGATTCGACGGAAGATTTGAGTTCTATTTTTGCAACATCTTTAATGAAAACCGCTTGGTTGACCGAATTCAGTATTTGCAAATTTTGAATAGCTTCCAGTGTTGGGATTTTTTCTTCATCGAATTTTGCCACAATATCAATATCTTTGTTATCGAGAATTACGGTTGATATTTTTGTTCCGGAAATAGCCGTTCGAAGAGTCATTCCCACAGAAGAGGCATTCAATTTATAGAATTGCATTTTTGTTGGGTCTAATCGAAAAGTATATTCAGCCGGGGCATCTCTTAGTGATGTTTCGCTGTTAACGGTGCCAGGGATGGAATCCAGGATTGGTTCGAGTTCTGTTGCAATTTTGTCCATCGTCTGGAGGTTATCTCCGGAAATTTGAGCTTGAAAAGCCGCTCCAGCAGGAGGTCCTCCTTGAGGGGCGTTGACTGTAATGGTTGCTCCTTGAATATCTGAAATGTTTTCACGTATTTTGTCTGCGAGCTCATAGGAAGTGATTCTTTCTTCAGTTGTTGGAGTGAGTTGAATGAAAATCGAAGCAGTGTTGGAGTTATTTTGAGAAATTGAAATACCCGATCCTGATCCAGGACTTCCAACAAGCGTTGAAAAACTAATAACTTCAGGATATCCCAGGAGTCGTTCTTCGACTTTTTGAACAATTAAATCCATCTGTTCAAGATTGAGTCCGGCTGGAGCTCGCATGCTGATTGAGATATTATCTTGATTTGAAGCGGGAAAAAACTCACTTTTAAGAATTCCGGTAGCAGGGAGAGAGATGGCAAAAACAAAAAGGGCAAGTACTGAAAAAATGAAAGTTAGCCGACTTTTTTTGGAGTGCAATATTTTTCTTAAATATTTTTCATAAATCGGAAGAACACGATCAAAATGAATAATTCCGTGGATAAATTTTCCAGCGAAATCCTCTGATTCGTGATTTCCTTGGGTGCGAAGTTTGAGTTTGATGAGTTCGTCATCGCCCCATTCTTTTTCAGCCAAAATTTTATTTTCTTCCAATTTATTTTTTCCAATTCCAAAATACCAATAAAGCATCCAAAGAATTATTGCGAACAGAACGGTGGCGGTTGCATATCCCGCAAAAGAAAGAAATGTGATGCTGAATATCCCGATGCCTAAAAGCATGGCAATGATGAGAAAAAAGAAATTTTTGGTAAGTCGAATTCTTTCCAGCACGGCGGCGAGAGGGTGGTTAATCATGAGAGCAATCAAAAGTGATGAGCCAAGAGTCACGGAAACTGTGATTGGAATTGATTTGATGAATTGTCCCATAATTCCCGTTGACATGAGAAGAGGCAAAAATGCCCAAATAGTTGCAAGGGTAGTTGTCGTTAAAACAATTTTGAAATCATGAAGAACAAGAAGGACTGCCTCTTCCGGAGTATATTTTCCGGTTTTCATATATTGTTTAGTAGCAGAAACCACCACAATGGCATCATCAACAAGCAAACCAAGCGCAAGAATGAGCGAGAAAATTGAAAGAAAATTTAAGGATATTCCAGTCAGTGACATTACGCCGAAAGTCACAAAGAATACCAAGGGAATTGCCAGTCCGGCAACGAAGGCTTCTTTTAATCCAACTATCAGAAACAAAACTCCGATTACCAAAATTAAAGTGATAAAAAAGTCGTGGGTTAGTTGGTCAAAATCTTGTTTGATCAAGTCTGCTTGATTAGAAGTGGTTGAATAGGTTATTCCTGACGGGAAAATCTTAACTTGTTCATTAACAACCTCTTTGGCTTGATCAATCGTGTCGATGACTGAACTCCCTGTTCTTTTGATAATTTGGATTGAAATCGCTTCTTTCGGTTGAGACCCATCCAAGGAAAATCGAGAAAGGACGGTTTTCTTGATAGCACTTTCTTCAACTTTGGCAATATCTTTCAGATAGACCACGCCACCATTTTCAGTACTGAGAATGATGATATTTTTCAAACTTTCAGTGTCAAAAAATCTTGCATCAACTCGAATGGGATAGTTGTATTCTTTTCCTTCAAAATTACCAGCAGGGATGGCACGATTAGTTGCGGAGATGATTTGATTCGCTTGATCGATTGAAATATTATAGAAAGTTAATTTTTGAGGATCATAGAAAATATTGAATTCGCTTTCACTTCCGCCTGAAACGTTGACCTCTCTGATCCCAGGAATTTTTTCCAATTCGTCTTGAATTTTTTCTGCGTGAGTTCGCATTGTGAAACCGTCATATGGTCCGGTTAATTCAAAATTAACAATCGGGGTATCATCCAATGAAATCTCAATTACTTGTGGGTCTTCTGCATCAGATGGGATATCGTTTCTAATGTTTGTCAGTTTATCTCGAAGTCTTCGAATGGCGTCATCCACATCTTGGTCGGAATCAAATTCAACTGTTACAGAGGAAAATGAATTGGATGAAGTTGATGTAACCTTGTTAATTCCTTGAACTCCGGAAATGTTAGTTTCAATTTTTTTCGTCACCAATTCTTCAACATCAGCGGGGGAGGCTCCTGGATAAAAATCGGCAATAACAGCAATAGGAATTTTTATTTCCGGATTTGATTCAAGAGGAAGATTGATATAGGAATAAATTCCCCAGCCGGTGATAAGGATAATCAACAAAATCACTACTCGAAAATTAGTGATAAAGAAATTAAACCAAGTTTTTCGAAGTTCTGGTCGGAATTCCAATTTAGCAAGATAAGCTAGGTCGGAAGATTTAAATTTCTGCTCCTGCTCTTGAATTTTAGATTCTGAGTTTTCCATTTAGTTAAATTATTTTTGAATTGATATCTCATCTCCATCTTGCACAAGCTTGCTTCCCTTCATGATAATTTCAGCATCAAGCGGAAGATCAGTTTTGATTTCTGCATGCTCCCCTTGAACTTTCTGAATTTCTATATTTATTTTTTTGGCACGTTCATTTTCGGCAATAAAGATATTGCTTTCGTTTTGTCCGATGGTGATTGCTGAAAGAGGGAGGAGCAGGTTTCCTGGAGCAGTTGGAAATTTAGTTAATTCCAAAGATACGTTTATTAGGGAACCAATAAGCAATGCATTTTTTTCTGATGGCTCTGCCTCAATTAAAAATCTTTTTGTTACCGGGTCAGCTTCGGGTGCGATGTTGATGATTTTTCCGGGAATAGTTTTTCCGTCTTCATTTATTTTTATTTCTGTTCCAATTTTAAAATTTGAATATTCTTCTCTGTCAACAAAGAATTGAATTTTTGTCAGGGCAGTTTTTGAAATCATAGCTATCTTTTGTCCAGCGACAACGGCGTCTCCGTTTGAAACCAATTTCTGAGTCACTGTGCCCGTGATTGGGGAAGTCACAAAATGGCTGTTAAGCGCGCCATTAAGACTCACTTTAGCTGCTTCAAGATCTATTTTTGCTAATTCTTTTGCTTTCTTGTTGGCATAACTGTCATCATCTTCATAATTTCTTTTTGCCAGTTTGTATCTTTCCTCGGCTGATTTTTCTGCTAATTCAAGGGCTTGAATGGAAGAACTTTTTAGTCCATTGTCACCGACTCCTGAATTATTTCCAATTTCGTCAATCACCGCTAGTTGATTTCCTTGAAATATTTTATCTCCCAAGTCAAAATTGAGACCAGTAATAATCCCGGAAGAATTAGCGCCAAGAGAAATTTGTTGATCGCCGGCAATTATGGCTGGATACTCAACGATTTGGAGGAGGGAAGTGCTGTCTCTTACTTTTTGAACAGAGACAACAGAAGCGTCTTTTGGAGCGGGATTTTCTGCAGGAGTTTGTTTTTTAGAAAAAACGATTGTTACGATAAAAATGAGAATAAGAACAACCGCTGCAATAATAATTTTTTTATTCATAATATTATGTTAGAAATAATTTTTTAGAAAGAGGGGTTTTGATTAGTCCCTTGGAAAATTCTTTTTCCTTTGTTTCTATTAATTTATTTAATTTATTAAAAAATGTGAAATGTTGTTGGATTTCTTCTTCACTGAAATTTGATTCCAGTTCCAGACTTGTTTTTTTGAGATGGCTTTTCATTTCCCGAAGCTTTTTCTTTCCCAGTGGTGTCAGTGCTATCAGAGTTTTTCTCTTGTCGCTAAAAGTGTTTTTGCGTGTTTTGATAAATCCTTTTTTTTCAAGAAAATCGAGACGCTGGCTGATATTGGATTTTGTTCCACCGATTAGTTCCATAATATCTTTTGGGGTGATTGCCTTTTTTTTATTGATAAGTCCCAGTATTTTGATGCTAGTAATATTCATTCCAATCGGTCCGAAAAGATAGCGATTAGAAATGACTTCTAGTCGGGAAGCGGTATAGATTACCGGTTCAATGATGGAATAATGTGAATTAGCCATGGTTATCTAGTTAAAAAAAGTTATTAAAATAGTTTATCAGTTAACTATTTTTTTGTCAAAGACGTGGAAGCTTGGCTTAACAGAAAATAAATCATCTTTACTTTTTGGCATGATGATTGTAAAATTATTTCAAGTGATTGGACGAAAATAAATATAATAGTAAAATATTGTGAAATTTAAGCACTTGTTAGTTTTTTGTCTACTTTTTGCATTTCCCTTTTTTGCGGAGGCGAAAGGTTATGATTATTATGTCAGTGCCTCTGCTTCGGGAGACGAAGATGGAAGCCAGGAAAAACCATTTGCAAAAATCGGCGATGCCATTGGAGAAGCAAATAAGAAAGGAGGAGGGAAAAGCATTTTCATCGGAAAAGGGAAATACGAAGAAAGTTTTTCATCGGGGAAGTCAATGAAATTATATGGAAA
>DCVH01000074.1 GCA_002327335.1 Patescibacteria group bacterium UBA2193 | reverse complement strand
CTGGAGCGGTGCCATTGTAAGCTAGACTTACTCCTTGCCCAGCCTTCCAGGTTAAAGAGCTATCGGTTGTAATAGTGTTGGTTGCGTAATCGATACTTTTAATTTTAACTTTTTGCGTTTGACCCTCTAGTTGGATTGTGTCGCCTTCGATAATTCCTTGACCATCAGTAAAGTATTTTGCATCCTTAACAGAAATTGTTGTTCCACTACCAGCACTTGTCGTGTTGGTTAAAAACGTTGCGCCATCTATCATTGGAGAAGTTTCAAGAAGTTGATAATTATTTGCCCCTGCATCTACATAGCCAGGGGCTATTGCCTTATTACCACTCCACTCTGATGAATAGCTATTTTGAAGATTTGACAATGAGGTATCTCCAGATTCTGGAGAAAACTTCAACTTGCCAACATAAAAATTGTTGCTATTAAAATAGTTATTCCTTGGTGTGCTATTTATTACTCGATACAGCGAATAGGAAGCAGAATTTGAAAATATATTATTTTTAAAAATATTATCATAACTGGCAACATCACCCTGAAACTGCAATCCCCACTGATTGCGATCAACGGTATTGTTATAAATATGATTATTTATTGCGGGCGTATATCCAACTTTCCAAGTTGTAAGATCCAATTTTCCACAATTAACAATTAAGTTTTTTCTAATAATACTGTCCTTTGCGTGGCTTATATGCATAGCACTGTGCCCGCTTCTTGCCATGGATCGATCATCGCTTGACCCACAATAATTGAGTTCGGCATCCTCACCACAATCTTTGATAATATTATTTTCGATTATATTACTAGATGCTTTATCATAGATTTCAAGAGCATGATGCAATCTATTATTGAATATATTGTTTCTTATAACACAAGAAGTTTTGTCTCCTCTGCTCTCAGTTCTAATGGTCATATCTACATGAGCAGCGTTATTAAAAGTGTTCCCCTCAAACAAGCCGTAATGACTATCCAATAGGTATAAAAGATCTCCAATGGGACGACCATAACCTCTTGCTGATTGAGCAATCGAAGATGTGCAGATATAATCGAAGGTACAATTCAAAATTTTCAAATAATCAACCCTGTCAATTCTCGCATGTGCCCATGCATTTGAGTCATTAAAATAACATTCCTGAAGTGTGATGTTGAAATAAACTCCTGAAGTATTCTTTGCATCAATAGCAAAGCCAGCGTTGCCAACAAATTGCAATCCAAATAGAGTTATAAAACTTTTGCCTTTTAGGTCTGCACCAGCACCTGACGGATTTGAGATTTTAACAATTTCTGAATTATATCTCGAATAAGTTATTGAACTACCACTTGCGCCTGATTTACTGGGAATAATTTTTTCTTTATAGGTTCCTGCTCTTAAATAAACAGTGTCCCCTGGCTGCAAAACAGAGTTTGCTTTTGCGATTGTACACCAAGGCTTAGTAATTGTGCCTGGGTTGGAGTCAAGACAAGTTCCGCCTCTGGATTCTTTATCAACATAATACTCAGATGCCTGAGCATACGCTACGTCACACGCAAAAAAAACGAGCATTAGCACAAGTGCCCCCAACATTTTGCAAATATTTTTTTTCATATTTTTAAATATTTTATTATTAACCCTAGCAACTCCAGGCAATCGCACAATTGCCTATTGATATTTAAAAGAACCACCCTTTTCAAAAGCAAGTCAAAAAACGTCACATCACCGTCAGCAAATACTCAAAATAGTTAGCGGGACTAGTCCTTAACGATTCCATAAGTAAATTTTAAAACTTTTTTTATTTTAATTTTAGTATAAAATCTTTTTTATATAAAAATTATACCACAAATTACCTGGTCGGGTCAAGGAAAAGTTATCAACAAGACCATTAAATCCTTAAAATTTATTTCATAGGTCAATAAAATTAGTCGACGCCCTCTCTGCAAAAAAACCACTATTTCTCAAATCCCAAAATAGTTGAATTTTTTATTCATTTAGGCTATTATAAAGAAAGACTAAATTAGCATAATTAAATAAATTTAAGTCAATTTATGAAACTCATTGTTAACATTCCAGCTTTTAACGAGGAAGAAAAAATCGGAGAAACCATCAAGAGAATCAGAAAAAGCTTCGAATCTGATTTTTATTTAACTGGACTGGGAAGTATCATTAAGACCAAGCTTGTTCAAGTCATTGATGATGGGTCGAAAGACCAAACCGCTCAAAAGTCGAAAGAGGCTGGCGCAGATATCATCGTTTCCTACAAACCAAACCGACGACTGGCTTATTCTTTCAAAATGGCAGTCGAAAGTGCCCTCGAAAACAACGCCGATTTAATGGTGAACATTGACGCTGACGGACAATTTAATCCAGAAGACATCCCAAAGCTTCTCGAGCCAATTCTTAATGGGGAAAATGACATGGTGATTGCCAATAGATTTGGAGGAAAGGAAGCAGAAAACATTCCTTGGGTAAAAAGCTTTCTGAACCAAATTGCCGCCAAAATAATCGGGTTTTTCTTGAATTATAAAATTGGAGATTTAACTTGTGGCTTCAGGGCTCACAACAAAGAAACATTGCTCCGTTTCAATCTAACCAACGTTCACTTTACTTACACTCAAGAAACGATTATTGACGCTATCGGGAAAAACTTGAAGCTTATTTGGGTTCCCGTTCATGTTACCTATTTCCCTGATCGAGAATCCAGAGTTGTAAAATCAATTTGGAATTTTGTCAGCAATTCTTCAAAAATAATTCTAAAAGCCATCAGGGATGTTCGCCCTCTCAAATTCTTCGGCTGGCCAGCTCTGTTTTTTCTTATTGTTTCTTTAATTGGTTTTGGATTTTTCTTCTATAATTATTTTCAAGATTTAAAAATAACACCGTTTCTCAACTATATTGTTTTTGCATCAATTTCCCTCCTTTTGGGAATTCAACTGCTCATTTTTTCCTTCATTGCCGACATGATTAAGACGAATCGACAACTCACTGAAGAAGCAATGTACCAAGAAAAAAAAGATCGCTATTGTAAAAATAATTTCCCTAGCAACAACCAGTAATGAAAATCCTATTTATTTCACACGCTTATCCACCAACAAAGGGAGGAGTGGAAAGTCAAAATTACAATCTTGCTAATAAACTAAAAGAAACAACGGAAACGAAAATAATTGCCAACGGCAGAGGAAAAGGATTTTTGCCAATCTTTCTTCCTTGGGCTTTTCTGAAAGCCTTTTTCTTAATGACAAAATATGACGTTTGTCTTCTTGGCAACGGAGTTTTGGCGCCGATTGGAGTGGTTTTAAATTTCTTTC
>DCVH01000016.1:1062-3959 GCA_002327335.1 Patescibacteria group bacterium UBA2193 | reverse complement strand
AGGAAGAGTCGCATAGTGGTCGAGTGCGCCACCTTGGAAAGGTGGTAAGCTTTAAACGGCTTCGAGGGTTCAAATCCCTCCTCTTCCGCCTTCGCCCGCCGTAGCGGGCTACGGCGGACACGGTCCGCTGAAGCTCGCGAAGGCGGGGATATTAAAATTAATAAAAAAGTTTATTGATTTTAGGTTGGTATTTTTTTAAAAAAAATGTATTACGTTTATATTTTAAGATGTAGTGATGATAAAATTTACACAGGATGTACCAGTGATTTGAGCGATAGAGTGTATCGTCATAAAAAGGGATTTGTTCCAGCTACTGCTGGGAGGATTCCAATAAAACTGATTAACTATATTGCTTTCAAAAATAAATATAAGGCATATGAATTTGAAAAGTATCTGAAATCTGGTTCCGGCAGAGCTTTTGTAAAGAGACACTTCTAGTAATTGCACCAAATAAACTAAATGGCAAAAACAAAAAAATAAAATAAAAACCAAAGAATATTTATGGCGACAAACAAAAAGCTAAAAACACATACATTGATTATTTCTGATATTCATCTTGGGACATCAGTGAGTCAGTCGAAGGAGGCGCTTGCAATAATCAAGAAATATTCTTTCAATAAATTAATTTTGCTCGGTGATGTTTTTGAGAGTTTGAATTTTAAGAATCTTTCTCAGGATGGTTGGGAATTTCTGTCGTATATTGGGAAGCTTTCCAAAACAAAGAAAGTTCGATGGGTGGAAGGGAATCATGATACCGGATTGTCGAAAATAGTCAGTGCTTTGGTGGGGGCAAAAATTAAAAAAGTTTATTGTTGGCAATATAAAAAAGAAAAATATTTGGCAATTCACGGACATCAATTTGACAGATTTTTGATTGACAATGTTTTTATTAGTTATGCCGCCACAGTTCTGTATAATTTTCTTCAAAAAATTGACTTTAAAGACAAGCGGATGAGTCGTTATGTGAAGAGAAAGAGCAAGGGGTGGCTGAGAATTTCCGAAAAGATTTTTCGTTCAGCTGTTTTATATGGAAAATTGAGGGGTGCAAAATATGTTTTTTGTGGGCACACGCACAAGGCTATGGAAAAAACCAGATTTGGAGTGAAGTATTATAATAGCGGATGTTGGACAGACGCTTCTTGCGCCTATATTACAATTGATGAAAATGAAATAAAAATTCATAAAGTCATATGCTCATAAATAAAAATTTATCAAAAGAACAGATTATTGTAAAAATTGTTCGTTGGTTGATTCTTTTGAAGGGAGCAGGTTTGCTTGTTTTTGCGGTTGGGCATCTTTTGAGATTTCAAAGTTGGTGGTCGCTGATTTTGGCGGTTCTGTTTTTCTTCGATGCCGTTGTTTTTCTTTGGTTGAATCGAGTTATTGAAAAAAAGAATAAACACATTTTCTATTTTGCTGTTATTTTCATCGGGATAAACATTTTTTTGATAGTCATTGACGAACTCGGGCTTATTGATTTTCTTATTCTTTTCTTGGATTGTATTTTGTTTGTGATGATTCTGGGGAATAAGAAGAAGCTTTTAGTCAACTAAAAAAACAAGAGCAGTCTCTCTCTGAGAGTCTGCTCTTTGATTCCACGTTACATTGGCCTTATTGTTTGAAGATTTTTTGTCCAATCAATAAAGGCTTTTGTGCAAGCAATGGCGTTGTCATTTTCTTCTGTGCAAACGCCTTTGATCCCCCATAATTTCAACTCAACCATTTTTCTGTTTCCGAATCCATCGAGACTAAGCGTTGCTTTTGTGATTGGAATTCGGAATTTTTCAATTTTCATGATTTCTTCTGCGAGAAGATGAAATGTGTCCACCCAATTGGGAGCGCTTGTCACGAAAAAAGATTTTTCGCCACCATTCAATATAATTTGAACGACTTCTTCTTCTGGTGTCTCGAACGCATAATCTTTCATCTCTTGGTCCTTTCTGTTTGAGTTTTTGGTTGTTTATTGATTTTTCAAGTAACAAAAAAACCACCCAGTCTGGGCAGTCCTGTTTTTCTTTTTAAAGTGTGTGTAATTCTTTAAACATCAAAACAAGCCACCCGCTGAGGGAGGAGAAGCAGATTCAGCAATAATAGGCTTCGCTTGTTCATTTTTTATGTTTATTTATCCAGGTTGAATTGGTTCCAATCATTATCCAGCTAGGATTGAATTACAATAAAAATTTATCATATTGAAAAGATAAGTCAATATTCTGCGTAATCATTTGCAAAACCTTGAGTTTTCGGTAGAATGGATATTATATAACATATAAACAGAATTTCATGTTCAAATCAGATTTTCATATGCACACAATCGCCAGCGGGCATGCTTTTGGTACAATTTGGGAAATGGCAAAAATCGCTAAAGAAAAGGGGGTTGAAGTTTTGGCGATAACTGATCATGGCCCAGCCGCTGGTTCAACGGATGAGGCTTATTTTCGTTGTCTTGATAGAAATCCCGATAGAATTGAAGGAGTTAGAATCCTTTCTGGAGTAGAAGCTAACATTATTGATAAAGATGGGCATATTGATTTGTCAGAAAAAATTCTTGAGAAACTTGATATAGTTATTGCTGGTTTTCATGATGGTATTGGTGGTTATAAAAATCAAGATGTAAAAACAAACACAGATGTTTTTATTAAAGTGATTCAAAACCCTTTTGTTAAAATGCTTTCACATCCCTATTCTAGTATCAATAATCTGGATTTAGATATGGAAATGATTTGTAAAGCAGCGACCGAGAATAATGTTGCACTGGAAGTCAATGCTTCATATTTTTTTAGAGAAGCTAAATATACGCCTGTTATGATTGAGAAATTTAAAGAAATGATTTTTTATGCTAAGGAAAATAAGACAAAGTTGATTATTAATAGCGATGCGCACTGTGCTTTTGAAGTTGG
>DCVH01000016.1:0-937 GCA_002327335.1 Patescibacteria group bacterium UBA2193 | reverse complement strand
GGTTCGAATTATAAAGCGTTGTGTCCGTTTCATAATGAAAAAACTCCTTCATTTATGGTGAATACCGAAAAAAACTTTTGGTATTGTTTTGGCTGTCAAAAAGGGGGAGATATTTTTTCTTTCGTGATGGAGATGGAGGGGTTGGAATTTCGAGATGTTTTGGAGCGGTTGGCAGAAAGAGCGGGGGTTGAAATTCCGCGTTTTCAACAAGTTGATAAAAAAGAAAAAGGACGAAAGCAACGACTTTTTGAGATTCTTGAATGGGCGACAAAATTCTATCAACATCAGCTGTATCAAAGCAGTGGCGCGGAAAAAATTATTGAATATCTGAAAAAGAGAGGCGTCAACGACCAGCAGATTTCGAATTTTCGAGTTGGCTATGCCCCGGATGGTTGGAAGAATTTGCTAAATTTTTTATCACAAAAAGGATATTCGTTGGGAGATATCAACGCGACGGGTTTGTTGGTAAAAAAAGAAGAATCGCAAGGAGATTTTATCGAAAATTTTTATGATCGGTTTAGAGACAGAATTATTTTTCCCGTGATTGATATTAATGGAAAGGTGGTTGGATATTCAGCCAGAGTGGCACCGGGGGGTAATGAGAAAAGTGCAAAGTATGTGAATACTCCTCAAACGGAAATTTATGATAAGAGCAAGACACTCTATGGAATCTATCAGGCAAAAACAGAAATTAAGAAAAAAAATTGCGCAGTGGTGGTTGAGGGGAATCTGGACGTCATATCTTCCTTTGTCATTGGCATTGAAAATACAATTGCTATATCAGGAACAGCTCTTACGGAGGAGCACGCGAAGATTATCAAGAGATATGCTGAAAAAGTGCGGTTGTGTTTTGATATGGATGAGGCTGGGCAGAATGCAATGAAAAAAAGTGTGAAAACTTGCTTGGAGGCAGGTCTGGATGTTGAAATAATAACCT
>DCVH01000018.1 GCA_002327335.1 Patescibacteria group bacterium UBA2193 | reverse complement strand
ATCAGAATTGGAGCAGAAGTTGGTTCTGGTGATATTTTGATTGGAAAAGTGACTTTGAAAGGAGAAGGAGATTTGACTCCAGAAGAAAGACTTCTTCGAGCAATTTTCGGTGAAAAATCTCGAGACGTTAAAGACACTTCTCTCTATTTACCTCATGGTGAAAGCGGAAAAGTTGTTGACATAAAAGTATTTTCAAGAGAACAGGGAGATAAGCTTCCAGCCGGCGTTATTCAGCAAATTCAAATTTCGATAGCACAATTCAGAAAAGTTTCCGTTGGAGACAAATTGGCAGGACGACACGGAAACAAAGGTGTAATTTCCAAAATTGCCCCAGTTGAAGATATGCCATTTTTGCCAGATGGAACACCGGTTGACATCATTTTGACACCGCTTGGAGTTCCTTCTCGTATGAACCTTGGACAAATTTTTGAAATCCATCTTGGTTGGGCAGCCGGAGTATTGGGATACAAAGTGGCATCCCCATCACTCAGTGGAGTGACTGAAGATGAGATTAAGGGTGAACTTGAAAAAGCCGGGTTGCCAACAAACGGCAAGATGCAATTAATTAACGGCAAGAACGGAGAAGCTTTTGCTGAACGGACTACTGTTGGTTATATGTATTTCATGAAATTGAATCACCTTGTGGAAGACAAGATTCACATGAGATCGATCGGACCATACTCTTTGATTACTCAGCAACCTTTGGGTGGAAAAGCTCAGTTTGGAGGACAGAGATTTGGAGAAATGGAAGTTTGGGCGCTGGAGGGATATGGCGCAGCTCATACATTGCAGGAAATGTTGACCATTAAGTCTGATGATGTTCTTGGAAGATCAAGCGCTTATGAATCAATTATCAAGGGAGAACCAATCAAGGCTCCTAATGTTCCAGCTTCTTTCCATGTTTTGGTTAACGAATTGAAGGCCCTTGCACTTGATATTCGTTTGATTAAAAAAGATGGAATTATTGAAACAAAGACAAGCGTTTCCAGAGAATATGAAAATTCTCCAGAAGAAAACAATTCTTCAATTGAATAGCATTATTAACATTGCTTCTTTCTAATAACCTAAAGGCAAAAAAATGGCAGACAATAAAGTAACTAAAATTTCCGATTTTGATATCATCCAGTTGAAGTTGGCTTCCCCGGAGGATATTCTTGGTTGGTCAAATGGCGAGGTAACTCGACCTGAAACCATCAACTATCGAACTCAACGTTTCGAAAAAGATGGATTATTTTGCGAGAAAATTTTTGGTCCAGCAAAGGACTGGGAATGTTATTGCGGAAAATATAAAAGGATTCGTTACAAAGGAATTATTTGTGATAAATGCGGAGTTGAAGTTACGAAGTCAATTGTAAGACGGGAGAGAATGGGGCACATCAAATTGGCCGCACCGGTTTCTCACATTTGGTTTTTGCGAGGAGTGCCTTCAAAAATCGGTCTTGTGTTGAACCTTTCTCCTCAGGAATTGGAACGAGTTATCTATTTTGCCGGTTACATTGTTGTCTCTGTTAATGATGACGTTAGAACAGAAGCAAGAAAAAATCTTGAAAACGAATTTAAATTAAAAACCAAAGAAGCGAAGACGAAAGAGGAAAAAGAGGAACTGAAGCAATCTTTTCAGCAAGCCAAAGATGAATTGAGAGGTCTTCACCCGAAGCAAATTTTGACTGAAGCTGAATACTATAGTTTGGCCAGAAAATTTGGTCAGGTCTTTGAAGCATCTATTGGTGCAGAGGCGATTGATAAACTTTTAACAGAAGTTAATATTGACGATGAAATCAAAAACATCAATGAAAAAGTTGCCGAGAAAAAAGGAAGTGACTACAAAAAGCAGATGAAGCGATTAATGGTTTTGAAAGGATTCAAAAAAGCGAGTTTGCGACCAGAATGGATGATGTTAAAAATAATTCCGATTATTCCTCCAGATCTTCGACCGATGGTTCAATTGGATGGAGGAAGATTTGCGACTTCTGACCTGAACGATCTTTACCGAAGAATTATTAACCGAAACAATCGACTTCGAAAATTAATAGACCTTGGTGCTCCGGAAGTTATTCAGAGAAACGAAAAAAGAATGCTTCAGGAAGCGGTCGATGCTTTGCTAGACAATAGTTCGAGAAGAAATCAGACAAAAGTTGCTGCTTCAACTGGCCAAAGAAGAGCCTTGAAATCAGTGGCGGATATGTTGAAAGGAAAGCAGGGAAGATTTCGACAGAACTTGCTTGGTAAGCGGGTTGATTATTCCGGACGAAGTGTAATCGTGATTGGACCAAGTCTTCGACTTTTTGAATGTGGAATTCCGAAAAAAATGGCACTTGAACTTTTCAAACCGTTTATTATCAACAAGCTAATTGAGAAGGAGCATGCTCACAATGTTCGAACTGCCGGAAGAATGGTTGATGCTGAAGCTGAAGAAGCCTATGAAATGCTCGATGAAATTATCGACAAACAATATGTGATGTTGAATCGAGCCCCAACCCTTCACCGACTTTCAATTCAAGCTTTCAAGCCGAGATTGATTGAAGGAAAGGCGCTTCGAATTCATCCACTTGTTTGTGCAGCATTCAATGCTGACTTCGACGGTGACCAAATGGCTGTTCATGTTCCATTGACTGATAAAGCTCGAGAAGAATGTGAAAATATTTTGCTTTCAAGTAAAAATCTTTTGAAACCTTCCAATGGTGACCCTATCACAATTCCTTCGCAGGATATCGTGCTTGGAATTTATTACATGACAAAAATCAAGGATGGTTTGAAAGGTGAAGGAAAATCCTTCAGTTCGATTGAGGATTTGATCAGGGCCTATCAAGCAGAAATTGTTGAATTGAGGGCAAAGATTAATCTTTATTATAACGGAGAAAAACTGGAAACTTCTGCAGGAAGAGCACTTCTTAATGACATTCTTCCTGAAAACATGAGATTTATTAACAAGCTCATGGACAAGGGTGAATTGAAGAAATTGATTAAAAACTTTTTGAAAGAAGAAGGAAACGAAGTGACAGTTGATTTCGTTGACCGAATCAAAAACCTTGGTTTCAGTTTTGTAACTCAATCAGGAATCAGTCTTGGAATGGATGACTTAACTGTTCCTGCTATTAAAAAGGAATTGATTGACGCAGCTGACAAACAAATCGAGGGCGTTAATGAACAATATGATTCAGGTCTTTTGACAGACGACGAGCGAAAGACAAAAGTTATTGAAGTTTGGAATGATACTAAAAATAAGCTTGCCGTTGAAGTTAGAGAAGGCATTGATCCGAAGGGGCCAATTGCTGACATGGTTTATTCAAAGGCTCGAGGATCTGAGGCGGTGGTTGTTCAGATGGCTGGGATGAAAGGTTTGGTGGCTGGACCGACTGGTGAGACAATTGAACTTCCAATCAAGGGTTCTTTCAAGGAAGGGTTCAATGTTTTGGAATATTTCATTTCTACTCACGGTGCTCGAAAAGGTATGGCAGACACCGCTCTTCGAACAGCGACTGCTGGTTATTTGACCAGAAGATTAGTTGATGTTTCTCGAGATTTGGTGGTCAAGGAAGAAGATTGTGGAGACACTGAAGGAGCATTCCTTTTCAGAGAAGACACTGAAAAAATTGGACAAAATTTTGCAGACCGAATTGAAGGACGAGTTTTGGTTAGCAATGTCGTTGATCCTAAAAGCAAAAAGGTGCTTGCTAAAAAGGGAGAAATGATCACCATGGATCAAGCCAAAGAAATTGACGAGAGCAAGGTGGACAGAATCAAAATTAGAAGTCTTGTTACTTGTCAGACTTCAGAGGGAGTTTGTCAAAAATGTTATGGAAAAGATCTTGGAAGAAATAAGTTGGTTGCGATTGGTGAGGCGGTTGGAACAGTGGCTGCTCAAGCGATTGGTGAGCCGGGAACTCAGTTGACCATGCGTACTTTCCACATTGGAGGTATCGCCGGAACTGACATCACCCAAGGTTTGCCTCGAGTTGATGAAATCTTTGAAAGTCGGCCTCCAAAAGCTGAAGCTGCAATTGCTGAATTTGATGGAGTGGTGCTTGATATCAAAGATACAAAGAAACAGAAAATTATTAAGATTGAAAAGACTGGAGTGAAGAACAAGAAAGATGAAATTACAAGAGAATATGCCGTGCCGAGCGTGATGAATTTGAAAGTTTCCAAGGGTGATCTTGTCACTCAAGGGCAAATTCTTTCTGAAGGACATCTTGATCTTAAGAAATATTTCAAAGTAAGCGGACGAGATGCTTTGCACCGATACATTGTTCAGGAAGTGCAAGAGATCTATCAAACTCAAGGTGAAGGAATTAATGATAAGCACCTTGAAATTGTTATTCGACAAATGCTTTCAAGAGTTAAGATTCTTGAGCCAGAATCAACGGATCTTATGACAGGAGACATTGTTGAATATGACACTTTTGTCCGAGCCAACAAAGAGGCCCGAGACGCTGGCAAAAAAGAAGCAATTGGGGAAAGATTGGTGCTTGGAATTTCCAAAGTGGCTCTTTCAACAGACAGCTTCTTGTCAGCTGCTTCCTTCCAGGAAACTGCTAAGGTTTTGATTAATGCCGCTATTCAAGGAAAATATGATCGATTGAAGGGCATGAAAGAAAACATTATTATTGGAAAGTTGATTCCAGCTGGAACAGGATTTGTAAAAGAATAGATTCTAATAAACAAAAAAGTCTTGCAAAATGCTTTTTTGTCTAACATGAAACGCCTCCTCTGAGGGGGCGTTTTTTGTGTCTTTCTTCATAAATAACAAAAAAACATTTCATAGTGAAATGTTTTTTGTCTATTGGAAAGAAATTTAAGCGATTTTTTTGATTGCTTTCGAAAGTCTTGATTTCTTTCTTGAAGCGGTATTTTTTTTGATTACACCGGTTTTTACGGCTTTATCAAGGGCTTTTTGTGCTCCAGAAAGGGCTTTTTGAGCATCAGCTTTCTTGCCTTCTTTTGTAAGCACAACGACTTGTTTTACAGCGATTCTGAGATCCAACTTTCTTTTTCTGTTCAAAGCAGTTTTTCCTTCAGTAACACGCATGTATTTCTTAGCGGATTTTTTGATTGGCATAACTTGAAAATTTTAATGATTTTTAAATTCAATGGGTGAATCTTAGCATGGATTGGAAAATTTGTAAAGAGGTGCTATTATTAGTTAAGGTTGGTTTTATTGAGACTAGGGAAAGCGTCTGATGATTTTTAATTTTTAATTTTGTAATTTTTAAATAAGCTTTAATTCTTAATGTTTAAAAATTTTTGTTTTAGATTTATTTACAAAATTAAGAATTTAAAAATTATAAAATTTAATCACTATGATAGGAAAATTATTCGGTAAAGTGGACCAGGTTAGGGGGAATACAGTCATTATCAATGTTAACGGAGTTGGTTATCAAGTTCACATGACCGAGGTGACTTTGGGAAAAATTATTTCCATGGAAGACGTTGAATTGTTTATTCACACTCATGTTCGAGAGGAAAGTCTGGCTCTATATGGTTTTGTTAGCCAGAGTGAATTGGAAATGTTTGAATTGTTGATCGGAGTTTCGGGAATTGGACCAAAGGCAGGGCTGGGCATTCTGACCATTGCCTCTCCCAACGCGATCAAAACGGCCATCATCCACGATGATTATTCTGTTTTGACCAGGGTGTCGGGGGTGGGCAAGAAAACGGCGGAGAGGGTTATTCTGGAGCTTCGAAACAAGATTGACGGGCTTTCAGTCGAGGATCAGGAAAGCGCTCAAACTGATCAGGAAGTAGTGGAGGCTTTGATGAGTATGGGATATTCGGTTTCGGAGGCACGGGAAGCGGCAAAGCTTGCAGCAAAAGAATCAGATGATCTGTCAGAGAGAATAAAGATAGCATTGAAAATGATGAGAAAATGATGAACGAAGCGGTTAAAATCTTAGATTTTGAAACAGCAGTAATATTGAGGGATGAAATTGTGAAGCTTGGGAAAATGATAGAATCTTGAATCTGGAATTTTGAATTTAGAATGAGAATATAGAATGTAGAATTTGGAATACAAAACTACGAAGAAATTATTTCATTCTAAAATTCTTTGTTCTCATTCAATGTTCTAGATTCTAAATTCCTAATTCTTGTGATTGCTAGTGTTTAGTTTTAANNAGTTTGATATAATATGGATAATGAACTTTTTTTGAAAGAAAATTCTATCGATGGTGGTTTTCTGCAATCTCCAGATTGGCAAAAATTTCAAGAAAGTGTTGGGAAAGAAACGCTGTCTTTTGAACAAGAAAATTTTTATTTAAAAGCTTTTCGACACACACTTCCAATCGCCGGTGATTATTTTTTTGTTCCGAGAGGTCCGATTTTTTCGAAAAATATTTCAAATGAAGAATTGCGAGGAGTGATGGAAAAAATTATTGGTGGTTGTGAAGTCAAAAAAGCTGGTTGGTTGAGAATCGAGCCTCAAAGTCAAGAAAATTTTGAGAAAATAAAAGATGTTCTGGGCGGAAAGTGGTACATTGAAAAATCCAGAAAAAATCACGAACCAGCACAAACGATAATGCTTGATTTGAATAAATCTGAAGAAGAAATTTTGTCACAAATGAAACCGAAAACTCGTTATAATATTCGATTGAGCGGGAAGAAGGGAGTTGAAATCGAAGTTTCACGAAAACCCTCAGAAGACATCGAAATTTTTTATGAAATTTCAAAAGAAACGGCAAAACGTGATCAGATCTCGATTCATCCGTTTGAATATTATCGCAAGATGGTGACTGAGATTGGCGATGATAAAATTAAACTATATCTTGCAAAACATGGAGGAAAAGTTGTCTCAGCAATCATTGTCAGTTTTTTTGGAGGAGTGGCAACCTATTTGCATGGAGCTTCTTCTAATGAAAACAGGAATGTCATGGCAAATTATGCGTTGCAATGGGAGTCAATCAGGTATGCTAAGAAAATCGGGTGTGAAAAATATGATTTTGGAGGAGTAATGGTTGAAAATTCTAAATTCGAAATTAAAAATTCTAAACAAGCACAAAAAAATAAAAACGAAACACAAAACATAAAATGGGCTGGAATAACTCGATTCAAAATCAGTTTTGCACCAAAAGAAAAAATCGTTGACTTTCCGGGGTGCTGGGATATTGTTATCAATAAGAGAAAATATTTTATTTATCGATTTTTACAAAAAATAAAAGATGTTACACGAAATTAAAAAAATAGTTCCGCAAGGACTTAAAAATATTTTTCATTTTTTAAAAGCAGTGGTTGCCAATTTTTGTTTTGGTTTTCCTTCTCGAAATTTAATTATAATCGGAGTGACAGGAACAAATGGAAAGACAACTACTACACAAATGATCGGAAAGGTGCTTGAATCTGATGGGTCTTTGGTGGCGGTTAGTTCAACGATTAATTTTCGGATTGGGAAAGAAGAGCGGGTCAACAAAACTAAGTTTACCACACTTTCTCCTTGGCAGGTTCAAAAGTTTATTCATCAAGCGGTTCAAGCTGGTTGCAAATATCTTGTTTTGGAAACATCTTCTCACGCTCTTGATCAAAACAGAATTTGGGGAATTGATTTTGACGTGGCGGTGGTTACAAATGTAACGCGGGAGCATCTTGATTACCATAAGAACATGGAAGAATATGGAACTGCGAAAGAAAAGCTATTCGTTCTTCTCAAGGAGAAAGGTTCTTGGTTTCACAAGATGTCAAAGCAGAAGAATCCCAAAGTAGCGGTGGTTAATTTGGAAAGCGAGTTTGCCAACAAATTTTTGAGTCATCAAGCTGATTTGAAATATGGATATTCTTTGGAAAATCTAGGCAGAAAAAATGAAACCGAAAACGTTGTTAAAATAATTGCTCGGAATATTAAAAGGGAAAATTCGGGAAGCGAATTCGTTGTCAATGGAGAAAGGATTAATTTGAAATTACAAGGAGATTTTAATATCGAAAACGCTTTGGCGGCCATTTGTGTCGGATTGTCTCAGGGGATGGAGCTTGATAAAATTAAAAAAAGTTTAAATGAAATAAAAAAAATTCCTGGAAGGATGGAGTATGTTGAAAATAATTTGGGAATTTCCATTATTGTTGATTATGCATTGACTCCAGACTCAATGGAAAAGGTCGGAGAAATGATTCGCGAGGCAGTCAATAAAAATGGCGGGAAATTATTTTGGGTTTTTGGAAGTTGTGGAGAACGGGATCGAGGAAAACGGCCGATTATGGGCAAAATCGCTTCTGATTATGCTGATTTTGTTGTTTTGACCAACGAAGACCCCTATCATGAAAATCCAAATCAGATCATCGAAGAAATTGCTCGAGGAATCGAAAATAAAACAAAAAACGAAAATCTTTGGATTGTTATGGACAGGGAAGAGGCAATCAAAAAAGCTTTGCAAATGACAAAGCCTGGCGACGTTGTCTTGATAACAGGCAAGGGAGCAGAAGAAGTGATGGCAATCGGCGAAAAGAGAATTTCTTGGAATGACATAAGGGTTGTTGAGAAAATATTGAAATCTTTATAATCGAGCGGTAATTAATCGAAACAAAAAACAGGAATGACCTGTTTTTTTTGAGTTATGGAGAATTTTATTGAATCTAGAAATTAAAGATAAATATGAATAGAAATGAGAGAGCTGAACCGAAAATAAGGCCGACGATTACTTCGGAAGTGCGATGGCCGACTCGTTCTTTGAGGCGAGGGTATTTGCTGGCGTCCAGATTTAAGTTTTCTACAAGCATATTCAAATAGCGTCCTTGGTCTCCGAGATACATGCGGAGTCTCAGCGCGTCGTCAATAATGATAACAGCTAGCGCGACCGCAATAGCGAAGGGTGCAGTGACAATAGTTTCCAGGAATCCCACAATAATCACCAGCGATATGGCAAAGGCACTGTGAGTGGACGGCATGTGCCCGTGAGTAAAGAAGTATTCCCATTTTAATCCATTTTTAAGACTAAACAAGCCAAACTTTGTGACCTGTGTTATTATCGCCACAAGAACCGGGATGAAAACAATAGCTAGATTTTCCATTTTTATGTTGATATTTTATTATCCCCTTTATTTAAATTATAAGTTAATTTGAAATTTAAACAAGTTTTTTTAGTACAAATACTTAACAGTGGCATTTTTTGTGTTTTTTTGTTATAATATAAGAAAGGAATTTTGAGTAAAAATTTTAACCTGTTAAATAAAATTACAATGGAAAAACAATTAAATCAAGACGATCAAACAAATTTTTCTGTTCCAATGGGGCAAAAAAAAGAAGGAGATGGCAACGAGGTAAAAAAGAGATATTCGGTTTTGGGAGTGGTCGCTGCTTTTTTGTTGGTGATTATTCTTATTATGTTTGGAGAGAGGTTGATTTTTGACGCCAATCGAATGTTGAATCCTGTTGTGGAAAGAGATTATACGAACTGGAAAAACAACTTTGGTTATGGCAATAATTCAGCAGAAGCACCTTTTGTGTCGGAAAAAATGGAAATGGCAGTTGATATTTCAGGTGGACCCGGGTCTTCAGTGAAGGTTTATTACCCGAAAGCAGAAGAGGGTCGATATTTAATGTACAAGCTGATTATTCATGCCTCAATTATTATTCCTTTGTTTGTTTTGATATTTGGGTTATTTTATTTCAAAAAAGAAAATTATTCCTGGCGTCCGATTGTTATCGGTTTTTTGCTTGCCGGCTTCTGGCTGATTATCCATTTACTTGGAGAAACAATGAATTTTGTGATGGATGCGTATAAGAATATTGCAATTTATATTATTCTTATCATACTCGCTTTATTGTTCGGCGTTTTTACTTTCTATTCCCAGTCAAGATATCTTAATAAGAAAAGTTAATCAATATTTATCAAGTTAATATGAAAAAAATCATCTACTTAATAATCATTCTGATTTTAGTCGGCGTTGGTTTTTATCTTTGGAAAAATAAGGATAAATATTTTTTTCAGGGAGAGGTTCCTTATGAGATAAGTAATGACGAGGATGACAACGAAGGTCGGAGGGGCAATGATTTGATGGAGGGTGGCGATGAAGAAGGGCAACAAAAAGACGAAGAGAGCGTTGAAGGAGAGGCGTCTGGTGATGTAATAACTGGAGAAAATCAAGAGCTATCAGACATTCTCCAAAACCATTGTAATAATAATTGCGAAGACAAAAAAAACACTTCTGATTACAAGTATTGTCTGGAAATATGCGGGATTAATGATGACCCAAAACAATCTTCTGATTGCGACGGTTTGACTGAAAATTTTGAAAAAAATGTTTGTTATAAGAATCAAGCTATCAAGGAAAAGAATTCCGGAATATGCAATAGTATTACAGATGTTCGTTTAAAAGAAAATTGCAAAGATCGAGTGATTGAAGAACTTTTTGAATAGTTAGTTCTGTGTAAAATAAAAAAGCGCTTCAAAGGGAGCGCTTTTTGTTTTTTAAAAAGTTTTTTATTGATTCAATTTTTTGAGTTCCGCTTTGAATTCACTTTTATATATATCAAGTAAAGAAAGAAAGAGCACGACTATGATTGGTCCAAACAGGAATCCCGATATTCCGAAGAATGCAATTCCTCCTAATATTGAAAAGAAAACCAGGAGCGGATGGAGACTTGATTCATTGCCAACTAATTTTGGTCTCAGCACATTATCGATGCTGCTGATGACAACTCCTCCGATGACCAAGATTGTTATCGATTGCCAAACGTGTCCAAGTAACAGCATGACAATCCCAACTGGCAACCAGACAAACGCGGAACCAACTAACGGAATAAGGGAAAAAATGACAGTAATCACTCCCCAGAGAACAGGGGAGGAGACGCCGGTTATCAAAAAAACCAAAATCATCAAAACTCCTTGAATAATTGCGATTACCAATGATCCCTTTAGTGTGGCTCTTGAAATCGAGACAAAATTATCGAGTAGCTTGTATTCATCCTTGTTTCTTAATGGGCTTAATCCCATTATTTTATCCATTATCTTTTCTCCGTCTTTAAATAAGTAATAGAGAGTGAAAAACATTACGAATATCATGAACAGGATGTGGGATGTTTGCTGATAAATTGACTTGATAATGAAAAACATGAAACTTCCAATGTTTTGTGTTCCTTGAGTGATCTCTTGCGAGTTATCTAGTGCAATATTTTTGATATTTAAATTTTCAGCATTTATTCCTACTTTTTCCAGAATCGGAAAATTTGTGATTGATGTTATATGGGGTTGCCAATCAGTGCCTTGAATTTTTTGATACAAAGTTGATGCTTCGTTTGTCACCAAGCTGATTGTTATCAAGAATGGAATAATCAAGATCAGGAATAGCAAAGAACACGTCAGAAGAGATGAAACAGAAGGGCTGTCCATCTTTTGATTAATTTTTTTATACCATTTTTTGAATAATTGATAAATCACGAAAGCCAGAAAGAATGGGACCAGGAATGG
>DCVH01000017.1 GCA_002327335.1 Patescibacteria group bacterium UBA2193 | reverse complement strand
TAAAAAAGTTTCCAAATTGAAGGCATGGGAGTGGTGTAGTGATACCTTGAACATTGACTCAAAACGGAAACTTTTTCTTCTCAGAGAGGCTTGTAGAGCCAAAAATGATATAAGATGATGAAAGCGGTGCTTTATTAAGATAATTGTCACAAACGTATATATTGGGATTCAAATCAATACAACGTCGTGAAATATACATTGTGCGACGTTGTATATTTTACTTTGCATTGTTTCCTTTCCTATTAATTGTTTATGTTTGATGTTTATTTTTTAAAATAATTTTTCTTTTGGATTCACTCCTCTTCTCCTTTAGTCTATTGAAAAAATAAAAAGGGCTAGCTGTTTAGCTGAGCCCTTTCGTTTTGGTTTCCCTGATTTGGTTTTTTACCGGCCATGCACAATCTTTCTTTGCATGGCTATTCTTTTTGAATAACCTGGGCTTTTTCTGATCTTGTCTGAAATTAAGCCCGTTTTCCCTTCGCCTTGTCCTTTCCTTTCAAATATTTCCATTTTCCTGAAGGAAATATTTAGGATTGGAAATTTTTTCCTCCATAACATTGGCGTTTCTCCTTTCTTTTTTAAATCATTGCTATCCGAAAACATCACCTTCCCCCATGGACGGTATCTTTTTCGAAGAAAATGATTGTGGTGTTTCAGCGGGATTTCCGATTGGCTTGTAATAAAGAGAAAAAATTAAATTCCTCAGCCAGTCCAGAATGGCAAATCTTTCCGATGGTCCTTGGCCGCAGAAAATGAAGTTTTTTCCAGAACAACATTCTGGGGCTGATTCTTCGACTCGCATTCCCGGCTTTATCCCGACTTCTTTTTTGATAAAATGTCGGATTCCATTACTCCCTCCAATTTCATTGATGGCGTTTTCATTGAAGGGTTTCGTGGAAATGGCAAACAAAACATAACGTTTGTGGTCAGACATAGTAATCTCCTATTTTGCAGGGTTGTTTTCAAATTGCTTCCCATCTTAAAGACATATCAAAATGGTACAAAAAGCGAGGGCTATTGTCAATTAAGTAATCCCCTCTTGCAACTGGCGAAATTTCCTGAAAATGTTAGAATGTTAATATCTAAAAACTACTAACTAATAACTACCTACTAAAAAATGAACACTTCCTTCTCCGCCCTGGACACATTTAAAACCTGTCCGTTGAAATATAAATTTCAACAAATTGATAAAATCAAAACCCCCAAGTCACCGGAAGCGGTTTTTGGTTCCTTGGTTCATGATACGATGAAATTTATTCATGATGGCAATTTTCTTCTTCCGACCGAAAAGGATGCACTGCAACATTTTTCTTCAAAATGGAACCCCGAGGTTTTTACGGATGAAATTCAAGAAAGAACGGCTTTTGTTCAAGGAATCAAAATTATTCAGGATTATTACAAAAAAAATGATCCCAATAAAGCTCAAATCGTTGACTTGGAATCTCGTTTCTCTGTTGAAATAAAAGACGGGAAAGAAAGTCGCATCATCTCAGGATTTATTGACCGAATCGATAAGACTGATGAGGGATTTGAGATTATTGACTATAAGACTGCTCGAAAACTCCCCCCACAAGAGACTGTGGAAACCAGTATGCAACTTTTGATTTACCTCTTGGCTTTTTTGAAGCGCTATCCTCAATTTGAAAAAAACACTAATAACATAAAGCTTTCTTTGTATTTTCTGAAACATGGGACAAAGCTTACCGCATCAAAAACTCCCCAGCAACTTGAAGAAGAGAAAGAGCAAGTGTTGGAAATTATTCGTGAAATTGGAAAATCTGACTTCCCCGCTCAAACTTCGCCCCTTTGCGATTGGTGCGGTTATCAGAGAATTTGTCCAATGTGGAAACACAAATTTAAAGAAGAAAAGACTGCTCCAAGCGAACAGGAAAAAAATCAAATAATCGAAGAATATTTGGTGCTTCAAGACAAGATTAAGGGCGAGAAAAGAAGGATTGTTGAGCTCCAGGAAAAAATCATTGGGATTATGGAGAATGAGCAAGTGGAACGGCTTTTTTCGGAAGGAAAAATTATTTCAAAAACAATTCGAAAAACTTATAAATACGATGAAGAAAAATTAAAAAACCTTCTTGAGGAGGTTGGCGCTTGGGAAAAGGTTTTGAAGTTAGATGGCATAAAGTTGAAGCAGGTGTCAGCTACGCTTCCACCTCAAATCAAAAAATCAATCGAAGAAACAAAATATCTTGACAAAGAATCTTTTTCGATAAACGTTAAAAAGGATGGTGGTGAATAGTTAATTTGTGAATTAGTGGTTTGGAGGAAAAATGAAAAAGCCGTTCACAATTAAGTGAGCGACTTTTTTGCCTTATAACTAAAGTCGAGTTAAAAAAACATCTTCAACTTTCTCCTTAAGCACTTCTTTTCTCAGAAAAGGATCAAGTAACCAACGAACATAATTGGAGATCCAGCTGTTCCATTTCTCAGGGAGACGATAATTCTTTTCTCTAAAGGAAAGAATAGTATCTGCTTCCGTGATGTTTCCAGCCGATTGATCATAAAAACTCCAAGGGTTATCCAATCGGGCTTCTCCTTCCAATTTTCCTTCTAAGAAAATAATAACCCGACTTTGCAGAGAAAGATCTCTGTCGCCGATTCCTACAGTTGAAATTTCTTGATTGATCAGTTTTCCTCTATCGTATTTTGCAAATGCCATTTTTTGTTCAATGGCACCCTTATTGCAATAAAAACAAGAGAATGAGATGGGATGGCAATGAGGCGTTACTTTTTTTTGATAATCATCACAGGAGAGATTCCCGATCTTTTCTTTGGATAATGAGCCCTTGTAAATAAATACATCAGCGATTTTTTCACTTACTTTGTATGTCGAAGAAAATTCTTTAAAAGAACAGTTAATTGGTATTTTCAAGTCAAAAGGAACTCCAGTGACGTAGATAATATTTCTTTTCATGGTTAATCTCCTTTTTGAAAGAACTTTTAATCTTAGTGGTAAGATTAAATTTAATGTTTAAAAACAAAAAACCTAACTTGAGCTTAATTTTAAATTTTTTATATTATAATATAATCATACTAATTTGTCAACCTCACAAACCTACATTCTAATCCCAATCTTAATTTCAATGCTTGTCATCTAATGCACTCTTTCTTTTATTTCTTCTTTAATTTTATCATCAATAACGTCTGGAAGAGTGTCCCCTTCCGGATTATGTTTAGTGGCCTCCTTATAAACCAAGTCTTTTATTTTAGTAGTAATTTTTTTAACAATTGGTTTCAGTTGAGGGTTAATTGTAACGCCCTCGGTTCCGATTTCGAAGGCCCATATGGAGCCAAAAAAGACCACTAAAACAGTTATTGTGATGAGAACTAGGTATTTTATCAAATTTTTATATTATCGAATTATCGTTCCAATGCTTTTTTTATCATCAAGAATGTTGGCAAGATTTTTGAGATTTTTTCCTTCTGCAATAAAAACTTCAAGTCCAAGTTTTTCAGCCATTTTTGAGGCGATTGGGTCAAAAGGCATGTTCATTCCGGGATCCCATTTGTTCCCCACTATTTTTCTGAAGTCAGCCCAATTAATTTCTTTTATCTTTTTTGCATTTCTGTATTTCTTAGGATCTTTGTCATAGACGTATTTGATGTTGGAGAGATTGATTATTTTTTTTGCACCAAGTCTTTCAGCGAGAATTGTCGCAACATAATCCGTTGACCAGCCCGGTCGCCAACCAGCTGCCACCATAATTCCTTCTCCTTTTTCAAAGTGAACGCCCAAATCTTCTTTGGTGCGAGGATTTTTGTTAATTCTTGGATGAGCATATTCTCGAAAAATTGTTTTTATCAGATGTGCGTTGAGCCGAGTGGTGTGAATCCCAATCCAGTCGCGATCGTCATCGGTCAGCTTTGTGACTTTACTGGCAGCGTTTTGATATTCTCTGGCAGTTCCGCCCCCACCTGTGACGATAATGAATTTTTCACCTTTCTTGATATTTGAAACGATGAGTTTCCTGAATTCTTTCAGAAATTTCCAGTTAATTTTTTCTGGCACGATAAGTGATCCGCCGAGCGAAATGACAATTGGATTGATTTTCATAAATTTTGGTATAGTAAATGTAAAATTTCTTAGCGTTGTTTACATTTTCGAATTTTTCATTGGCAATTCCTTTTTATTGTCATTCCGCATTTAGTGCGCCTGCCTGCCGGTAGGCAGGGAATCCATTAGTCAGA
>DCVH01000011.1 GCA_002327335.1 Patescibacteria group bacterium UBA2193 | reverse complement strand
ATTTTATAAAAAATGTAGACAACACTCTGAAATTTAACAAATAATTTTAAAAGATTATTTCTTATCTTTCATCGCATCATTGATCAAATCTTTCAATGAAACTTTATCTTCCGATTTTTTTTCAACTTGATTGTCAGGAGAAGTTTTCACTGAATCAATTTCAGACACTGGAGCTGAATTATTATTAGAGGCTTCTTTTTTTACAATCTGCTCATTGTCCATCAAGTCTTTTTCCAGTTTTGCTTGCTGTCTTCGATATTCTTTCAAACAATCTTTGCAGAAAACAGGCCGCCTCCCATCCGGTTCGAAAGGAACATCCACCGCTGTTCCACAAGCGGAGCACTCCGCTCGAAAAAGTTTTACTTCCGGTTTGACTTCATTGATCTCGCCACCATTGGCAACAACTTGCGGTTTTATGTTTGTATCTTGAGAAATGTTTTTTTTCTGATCAGTTACACCGACCTGGTTTTTCCCTCCACCAACATTAACTCTATTATTTTGATTACTCGCTGGGGCCGTTGTACTTATGCTTTTTTTGACTAATTCGGCAACCTTGTTCTGCACTTCTGTTTTCATCACGCCGCTCCAACGAGATATTTTTTCTTCAACTTCTTCTCTTTTTGAAGAATATCTTTCTCGAGAAACACGAATCATCTTATCAACATTTTCAGCCGTGTCGGTTATGTCAATCGGAGGAATTGTCCCAGCCGAAAAAGGATTGGTCGCCACTCCGTCAATCATTAGTTTTAAATAAATATTGTATTTTCCCAAATTAACTAGATCAGTAATATAGAAAACCGGAGAAAATTCTTTTTCAAGAATTTCAGCGTCCATCGCTCCCACACGAAAAGTGATCAATGTTCCAACGTTTCCGAAAACCGCATCTCGAACTTTTTCATCAAGCTGAGCGATGTATTGATGAGCTAGAATTAAATTCAATCGATATTTTCGAGCTTCTGAAAGAATTCCAGCAAAAGATTCCGTGGCAAAGTTTTGAAACTCGTCCACATAAAGATAGAAGTCTCTTCGCTCTGCTTCCGGTATGTCCACTCGAGCCATTGCTGCCAACTGAATTTTTGTGATCATCATTGCCCCTAGCAAGGCACTGTTGTCCTCTCCGATTCTTCCTTTTGAAAGATTCATGATCAAAATCTTTTCTTGATCCATCACTTCCCTGATGGAGAAAGCTGATCGGGTTTGACCAACGATATTTCGAATCAAAGAACTGGATAGAAATTGTCCGACTTTGTTTTGAATCGGAGCAATTGCATCCGCCATCAAACGATCATGATATTTTGTAAATTCATCTTGCCAAAAAGCTTTCACAACTGGGTCGGTTACTTTTTCCAAAACTTTTTCTCGATATTTGGCATCAACAAGCAGTCTGGTGACACCAAGTAGCGTTGAAGTCGGATATTCCAAAAGTGCCAAAATGGCGTTGCGAAGCAAATATTCCAAACGAGGGCCCCAAGAATCCGCCCAGATTTTCTTAAACACACCAACTAATCCCGAGCAAATCAAATGACGATATTCCGGATCAACTTTTTCCATCACGTTCAGCGCAATCGGAAATTCCGTGTCGGATGGGTTGAAATAGATTACATCATTAATTCTGCTAGCCGGCACCGACTTAAGACATTCTTCCGCAAATTCTCCGTGAGGATCAACAATCGCCACGCCCTTTCCATTTCGAATATCCTGAATCGCCATGTTTTGAATCATGTTTGTCTTCCCCATACCAGTTTTCCCGATTGCATAAACATGCCGACGTCGATCATCGGTTTTTATCCCAAAAATTTGTTGTTTGTTCCGAAAGTTTGTTTGTCCGAAAAAATTTATTTCTTGAGACATATATTGAATTAATTATTTGAAAATAAAATGAGAGATATCTATGAAATTGGCAAATTGAATGGAGCCTCTCCTTTTTTCGCCTCAATTCTTTGAATCGCCGGGGTCTTGACCGACATATCAGGAAAGTGAAAAACAGTAGCAAGCTCTTCGATGCTCAACGAAAAAGTTGCTCCGGCAAAAACCCGGTCTCGATAGTCCTGGATTATTTTTCGCTGTCGATAGGCCAATCTTGATTCCGTGAAATGATAGATGGCATAGGTTTTTGTTCTGTTATCAGGAATCAAAGAATTCAAAGTCAGATCAGCAAATTGCTTCAGTGCTCCAAACCCACCTGCCACCCCTCGCGCTTTGCTGAAAATCGATTTTTCTCCCACATAGACAAGGCGACTCGTCGTCACAAATCCTTCTTTGGAAATATTGGATTCAATCGCCTTAATCACCTCTTGTTCTCCCGGAGTCAATTGGTTTATGTTGAATTCTTTCGCTTTTTCTTCCTCAGCAGTCTTGAAAGCAACTTCGCTAACAATCCCATTAATGACATTTACCGCCACATCTTTTATTTCCTCAAGCACCAGACCAATTTTTCCTAGTCCTGCTTTTTTTGCTTTCCCGGTCAATTCTAGTATTTTTTGCTTTCCCGGCTTACTCCATTCCCCTTCTCCTTGAGGAGTAAAAATAAATTGAAGCCAAAGGTGTTCATTTTTCCCAAGTGTGCTCATCACTTCTGTCAAAGAAGAAAGTGGATCAATCATTTGGCCAGTGATATCTTCCTTGAATGAAGGATAGGTTCGAAGTGGCACCGCATCCTCTTTTTCAAGTTTCAAGGCGGTTCCCCAAACGTCCCAATCCTTATTAGGCAAAACTTTTGGAACTTCTTTCGTGTAATCAACTGCTTCAAAAATTTCCGCATCCGGATATTGAGCATAAATCAAAGACTCCACCAAATCCCTGGAAGCCAAAGGGCACCGCACATAAAAATGCACCACTCCTTCAACCGAAGCAATTTCGAAAGAAAATTTATCTTGCATCGGCCTCCAGCCACAATATTTTTCAAATTTATTTATACCTGAAAATTGATGCAATCCGGCGAAAACTTGCTCCATCACCTTGGGACTTTTTTCAGTGTCAGATGGTGGTCTGATTTCCAATAAAATATTTTTTTGTTTAAGGACAAACATAAGCCCTGAATATTCTTCCCAGGTCATCAAAAAAGCATACCAAAGCGGAATTGGGAAAACTATCCACCAAAGGTTTTTGATAATCAGTCCAATGTATTTGAAAACCAAATAATCTCCTGAAGACAGCAGAAGTAATATTGCGATAAAAACTAAAATCCCGATAAAAACTGCAACCAGAATAAAATTACGAAACCGCGTATCGGCATTCTTTCCAAAGATTGCCATTTTGTTTTTTTGTTATATTTAAAATTACTTCTTCTTTTTAGAAAAATATTTTCCTTCTTCGTCCTTATTAAAATAACGCTGATTTGCTAAATTTACAAGTACTGTCATTTCTTTTACTTTTTTCCGAGCCAAAACATGTTCCACAATCACATCTCGATGCAAGGACTCTTGCTTGTTTTCGAAAAGATTGATGATGATTTCTCGAACTGTTCCACCACTCAAACCCCAGTCCGCCAAACCATAGATTCCTCTTCCAACCAAAACAAATCTTTCGTCTTTTATTAATTCATTGTGAACTGTTTGCGGTAAAGCCTTTTTAACTGACCAGTGTTGGTTGATATAACCTGTAATTTCCCTGAAATGCAAGGGTTCTTCATATTTTCTCAAGATCAAATAAGCCTTTTCTCTGCTTCCCCTCTCCGCAATAGGGCTCCAATTGCTCAGTCCCCATTCTCCAAGAAGATTGTTCTGGATAATTTTGCTGAGATTCAAGATCATTTTAAGTCGCTCTTCTCCTTCTGGAATGTCAAAAAAACTTCCCCAGGATGTCTTCTTGATATATTCCCAAATTTCATCAAAGTTAACAATTCTCTTTTCTTTCTTAAAAAAATCTAAAAGATCATTATGAATTGAAATGATGTTATCAATCTTAAAAGCTTTTTCCTTATACCAAAATCCCTTCAAGGCCAAGGTGCTTTTTTTGAAATGCAACTCCGAAGAACTATTCAAAAGAAAAATTAATTGATTTTTCTCAATCGAAGTCGGATTTTCAACTAAATTTTCTTTTAAAGCAGTTCTTTCGCAAAACCCTCCCTTTTTTTCAATAATTTCAACAGCGTTCTCAATGAGCATATTGAAATTATCACTTTTTGAAAAGTTTTTTAGTTTCTTGAAACTATCAGATTCAATTTGTCGCACTCGTTCTCGCGTGATTCCCATTTTTCTTCCAATTGCACTGAGAGATTTGGGAACGCCCGTCTTGAGCCCATAACGAATTATGAGAATTTCTCGAGCACGATCATTCACTCCCGCCAAAACTTCGTCAACTAACAATGAGATATTTGATCTTAATGACATTTTTTTGGAAACCCCTGTTTTGCCAGCTGTTTTGTTCTTCATGTTATTCATAGCTTTATAAATATCAAAATTTATTCAAAATTACATTAGTTAAAAACATTCTTAAATCCATAAAAGAATAACACGATATTTTAATAATGTCAAATCGCGCGAACCAAACCCTCTCTCAAAAGACAAAAGATCCTCCCAAATAACAAAAAACAGGCTCCTCCTGTTTTTCCCATTCTTTTTAAATTATTCCGTTGCACCTTCAATCTTAGCTTCTTTTTCAATTACTTTGTCAGTGAATTCCTCTGTTTTCTTGTTCTTATCGCTCTCGTCATCCTTCATTGGCTCCCCCATCTCACGATAGACTGTTCCCAAAACACCATTCACAAATTTTCCGGAACTTTCTCCACCAAAAGTTTTTGCCAATTCAATCGCTTCATTGATTGCAACTTTGGGAGGAGTTTCGTCATATTCTCCAAACATCAACTCAAAAATACCCATTCTTAAAATATTTCGATCAACCATTGTAATTTGCTCAATCGGCCATTCCGGGGCACATTTTTCAATAATTGGATCAATAACTTTTCTTTTTTCCAGGACTCCATTAACAAGCTGCTTAACAAAAATATTATCATCTAGTCGAGAACCAAATTCAACCATGTTATGACTGATAATCTCATCGATTTGATCATCATTATCACCATTAAAATCCCATTCATAAAGACTTTGCATTGCAACGGAACGAGCAAGATGACGACTTCCCATTTTTTTGAAAAATTTAAAGAATAAATTATTTAACCGCTTTTTTTGCTTTTGCTTTTATTTCAATAACAGATTTTCCTTTGTAATAACCACAATTAGGACAAGCCTGGTGAGGAAGAATCATTGTTTTGCAATTTGAACACGCCGTCATTTTCAATGCGGTTAATTTTTTGTGTCCTCCTCTTCGACGATTTTTTCTGCTACTATTATGTCTTTGCTTTGGAACTGCCATGTCAGTATTTTAAATAGATTATAAATTAATAAAAACTATATCCGATTTATCGTGTATGAATAAAAAAAAGTTTAGCACACCCCACACAAAAAGCAAGGCTTTAGTTGAGCTGTTGATTCAGATATTAATATAAGCCGGATTCTGCTTGTTCGGCAAGCCGAACAAAGACAGTCATTTATCTGCGTTGATAATTGCTTACCAACTTTAGCGGGACAACCATCCGAAGATGGATACGCCCTTGCGCCAGATAGGGTTTACCACACACTGTCATCGCTGACAGGCGAGTGCTGTAGTCTTGCGACACCAACACACTTTTCACCTTTCACCAATCGCTACGCATCTCGCTACGCTCGATAGCTTGCTCAAATTTTTAATTTTATAATTTTAAATTTTTAAATAATTTTAAATTTCCTAATGTTTAAAAATTTAAGAAATTAAGTTTTATTTAAAAATTAATAATTAAAAACTAATAATTAGAGTGAGTATCACACGCAGTGTGATGCGAACGAATGGTTATTATTGTCTCTGTGGCACTTTCCTTTGACCAACATTGCTGTTGACCCAGTTAGCGTTACTAACTATCCTGTTATAAAATATAACTGGCGTCCGGACTTTGCTCTTCATCGAAATGAAGCGACCGTCCTTTAACATCTGAGAAACAATTCTAACACGATTTGCTAAAAAGTCAATAAGACTAATTTTTAGTTATTAATTATTAATTGTTAATTCGATTAGTATTGTTTACATTTTTGAAGTTTTCCTTGGCAACTCCTTTTTGTTGTCATTCCGCATTTAGTGCGGAATCCATTAGTCAGATATAAAACAATATGTTTCTTACAAAATATTACATGCGCAACCAAAATCATGACTCTCCAAAATTAGGAACTAAAAATTAATAATTAAAAATTATTTTTATTGACACTCTAAAAAAATTCCGCTACTATTCGTCACAGGAAAGAAGCCAACATTCCTTAAAACAAAAAGCCAAAAAGGCAAATTATTGTCTTTTTTGGCCTTGATAAAAACCTTTTGTCATCTTG